>NZ_JCAUAN010000028.1:0-83443 GCF_059691975.1 Paenibacillus sp. J22FR5
GAGACACCACCTGAAATTAATTAACTAAATTATACAGGAAAACAGGGTACCTTTCCTCAGAATTGAGGTAAGGTACCCTGTTTGTATGATTTGGACTTTTTCAGCGGCCTCTGCTTATGGGCAGCCTGTTCAAGTAACGGGCAGAGTACTTCAAAAACCATCCTTATAATTCTATATTATGGTAAAGTAATAATAAGACATAGAAAAGTGAGAGGAAGTATCCAAATGAGATTAAGAGTCATTGGCAGATGGGGCGCATTTCCAAAAGCTGGTGAGGCGACTTCAGGCTATCTATTAGAAATAGGCAATCACAAAATTTTACTCGATTGTGGAAGTGGTGTATTGTCAGCTTTACAGAAATTTATTGAACTAAGAGAATTAACATCTGTATTTCTATCTCACCGACATTATGATCATATGGCAGACTTAGGTTGCCTTCAGTATGCATGTTTAATTGATATGGATCTACAACGTCGGGATACGCCGCTGAGACTCCTAACTTCGGAGGAATTTGAAAAAGAATGGTCAATTCCTGTTATGAAAGGCACTCATGAAATAGGAGTTAACGAAAGTGCTACTGTAACATTTGAGGATGGCTTAAAGTTAACTTTCTTCCGAACCAATCATGATGGTTATTGCTTAGGAGTAAGGATTGAATTTGAAGGGAAAGTATTGGTATATACTGCTGATACTCGATACGATGAGACGCTTGTACCTTACCTTAAAGACGCGGATCTACTAATTACTGAATCTTCTTTTTATGCAGACTTCAATGCAGCTCAGTATGGCCATATGAATTCGCATGAAGCAGGAATGCTAGCTTCGAAGGCAGATGTAAAGAAGTTGCTGTTATCGCATTTGCCTCATTTTGGTGATACTCAGCTATTGAAGGAAGAAGCCGCTGTTATGTTTAATGGTGAGATACTTTTAGCAGATTTCGGTTTGCAAGTGGTAATATAACGGAGCTCCCTGTATCCAGCTCCTTTTTCTTTTTGAATACGAACGGGCTGTACATTGGAAAGAAACACTAATAAAACAGGCTAACCCATTGAGCTAACGAGGAACGTTTGTTTAATAAGAAAGCAGGACGAGGCTGCCGGTATGTATCGGCAGCCTCGTTGAAGTAACTGGCAGCTTAGTGGAATAAATTGTATGTTATAATTCAAGTGTGATTTGTGTGTGTTAGCTAGGAGGAAATGTTTATCATGGCTCAAGTGGTTTATGTCTTGCTTGTTGTTGTTTGGCTATTCGCATGGATGTTATCGTTTATGTTATTTGATACAGGCATACATTTATGGAACTCATTGTTCTTCATACTGATCAGCATTTTTCCGATTGCTTTTGTGTTATGTCCCATCAAAGCAGTGAGTCTTCAATCTAGCAGACGACGATTAGCTATTATACTCAAGATAATGCCTATTCTATGGACAGCAGTTTTTATTGTAATGACGAGGTTTTTTTAATTGTGTTACATGTGGAATTGACGTGTTCGAGAAATTCATTCATAGAGTATTGTTGTTCCCTAATTGCCGCGAAGTCTGACCATGTAAACAGAGGAACGATCGCTTAATAAGCACACAGAAGGGCAGCCTGCATACTGGCTTCCGTTTTCTCAACTAACGAAAGAATGTTTGTTCAATAAGAAATTAGGACGAGGCTGCGGGCATGAATAGGCCGCCTCGTTAAAGTGAAGGACAGTTTTGTTTAGTGAATATTTTCCCATTTATGGTAAAGTAAATTAGTATAGTTTTAGCTAATAACACTCGAGGTGACTACAGATGCTCGATGTAATAAGGAAAAAGGCTGATGAATGTATTAATAAAATAGATGGTATTTCAATTGAAAGTTTTATTTCGTACGGAGATAAAAAAGTTGAATATGCACTGTCATTTAATGAATTTATGACATCAGTCTCAATCTTATCCGATTTCACATATGATTTTTTCGCGATTGAAATTGAAACAGAACGAGCATTTATGTTTAATACAAAACAATTCCAAAAGCTTGAGGATGTTATTATAGAGCTAAAAAAGGACTTTTTTTCTTTATCTAGCTTAGGGGAAAAGAATATTTGAGTTAATACGTTCTACGCTCCCTCAGAGAATAAGGGTTTTCTCACGAATGCTCGCTCATTCGCAGGATTTCAATATGCATGTTAAATAGGAGTTCAGATGTTTGGGTAGTGTGTGGCAGGTAGTTCCGTTAGAGCGCATGCGGGAACAGAAGGTGCTGAAGTTTTTACAACATCTTCCATAAAAAAGGTATGCTGCGCGCTTCTCTCCACAAGGTCCTTGGGGATTCACTCTCCCAAATCTCGACGGGTCTTTGCCCTCACATTCCTTCGTCCTATCTTTCCAAGGTGTGGAGTCCGATCAACGTTAACGGAACGGGTCTATGCCCTAAAGCGGAAAAATCTCGGTACTCCGTGCTTTCTTTGTGAGATCCTGCGAATGAGCCAATTTACGTGTCAGGGTTAGGATTTACTTTCTATGCTGCTAATGGTAGCTGGGCCTTATCCATGGAGAATGATTGTCCTTCTCTTGCCATGGCTACAAGCATCCGGGCCAGTTTCCCAATCAGCTTCATCATGGACTGCATTTTCGTCATTCGTTTCACTTCGGTATTGTGCGCATGCATGGCTTGGAACGCTTCATTGAAAGATAACAGGTGAAACACAGTGAAGTAGAGATGCTTGCGCAGTAGTGAGTTGCCTCGCTTGGTGAGCTTAATTTACCCCTTATACTTGCCAGAACTTCGTTCTGCTAAGTTCAATCCTGCCTTGCGTAGTAATTGATTTCCGTGAGACAGCTTACGTAAGTCCCCGCCAAATGCCAATATGGCAGCCGTTGCAGGAACGGAAGCACCGACAGATCGAACGAGATCAGAACAAGGAATTTCAGGCAGTATCTTTTCAATCATCTCGTCCGCTTCTTCAATAATTCGGCAGATCCTTTCATACTCTTCGATGAGGTGCCTTAGCTCCCATTTGTCTTCTTCAAGGGCAGTAGTGTCTCCCACGCTATGTCTAGCGAGTGATTGAAGTTCCAACGCCTTGTTCTTACCTCGCACCCCGCCAGGTCTGGCCATATACTCACCCCAGATCTGTACCATTTGCTCCGGAGTTAGCTGCAATAGGTCAGAAGGGGCTGGGAACCGGCGCAAAGAGGCCAAGGAACGATCGCTAAAAATATCATCAAATGCTTGTCTGTATTCTGGAAACCGGATATCGAGCCAGCGGTGGATTCTATTCTTAATCCGTCCTGATTTAACAACCCAGTGCTCTCTGTTTGTAACCATAACCCGTATACGGCGGAATGCTTCATCCTTTGGAGCGAAGGCTGTGTAGAACCCGTGACTCACCGCATCGGCGATGACCAGAGCATCCTTTGGGTCGTTTTTGGAAGGTGAGTTATCTCTGTTTTCCTTATTGCGTTTGGTTGTCATTGGATTGACAAGAGCCACATCAATTCCTTGATCCACCAACCAGTTGGCAATATTGAACCAGTAGTGACCGGTGCTCTCCATTCCCACAACGAAGTCATTCATGCCGTGCATCTTCTGCAATTTCCGAATACTGTGTTCTAAATGCTCATAGCCGGCTAGGTCATTCGAAAATAGAATAGGGCACTTGGTGAGGACAATACCTCGAAAATTAATGGCTTGTGCAGCATGCTTCTCCTTGGCAATGTCGATGCCTATGACCAGAGTGGTAGTGGAGATTCGTTCTACACGTTGATTTTGAGAATTAATTGGATTAGACTTCATAATAACGCCTCCTAAGGTGAGTTCTGAGGGCTGCAACCCAGTACATACTCATCCTAGCGAGGCGTACTTTTTTCTGCAAGTTCAATCTACTAAGACCTACAGGAATGTTAACGGAAACGATAGTGGAGGCTGCTTTGATCAGTCTCCTTGACTTGCAACCTTGATTTATGGGGGATATTTAGTGGAATGCATATGCGATAATCTAATTGAACTACAAGGGTTTGGTGGTAACGGACACTATACCTCAACTTTAGATTTTATGAATAAGAACACAGAGAATGGCTATTTGTTAAAAGTACATGACACATCTTTTGAAATCAAATACAAGTGCACCAGTTGCCAAACAGTATTGGTACTTGGAAAACCTGATTTCCCCGTAACAGGGTATTTCAAAAGAAGCTAATCACAAGAACGAGAGTTGAAAGTACTAATGTTGTATTTTAAGTCGGGTGAGTCATTTTTGAGGATCCGTGAGGTAACATCAGAGGGTTTTACCTACGTTAATTTAGATAAGGAAACATTCGTCGATTTTAAAGAGTGTAATGAAAATTGGGTTATGTATAACAAGAGGAAAAATAATTGGACGGATGATGAAGTTCAAGCTCTTCGGACAAAGAGTAAATGTGTCGGACAACGGGATATCTGTGCAAAACCATGTTGTTTTACATTCTACAGAGCCTTTTACTAAGATTGAATTTACAAATTTTAATTCAAAAAAAGAATTTAGGGATCTTCAAATGAAAATACTTGAAGTTAGTTGGACCACATTTGACGTTAGTTGAACTTCGCTCAGCTGCGATTAAGAAAACGGGCTCCCCTTACTCTACAAGGGGAGCCCTTTTTTTTTATGCAACGAATTCTTAGCGTACGTTTTTTTCCTTTTCGAGAGGTGACCCCTATAAGCTTTGCCTTGATGCATCCGGTCTGCAGCCAATCCGAAATGTATGACAGCCTGTTTTGCGCGTATGGCAAATGACCCAATAAATATACCTTAGCGTACGTGTACCCTGGCTGTACCCCTTAATTCAATTGAATAAAGCGTTGGTTGCATTAACGGAAAACTATAATCTTAGCCTTGGTTAAAACCGCATATGGAACATGCAAAAACGGAATTGTCCCCTCAAGAAGGTTTTACTTGAGGGGGCAACTCCGTTTGTAATTTGATCTTAAGCATTCATTTGCTGTTTATTCGCAGCTAAAACGTTATTTTCAACCGAAGTATATGCAAGACTGCCATCGAGGGCGCTTTTCGCGCGATTATGGTCAAGCAAACCCTCCCAACGCGCAATGACGAAGGTGGCAACAGCGTAGCCGATAATATTCACTGTTGTACGATAATTTCCCATGAATCGGTCCGGTGCAAGCATTAGAGCAACGGCAGCCATAGAGATCGAACCTGTTGCCGCTGCGGTCGCTGACAGTGCAACAAATGCAGAACCCGGTATACCAGCCATCCCTTTGGATGTTAACAAAAGGACTCCCAGAATCATAAGTTGTTCGACAAGACTCAATTCGACGCCGGTCGCTTGGGCGAGAAATATCAGAGCGATTGATAAATAGATTGACGCCCCGTCCAGGTTGAATGAATATCCGGTCGGAATAACCAGTCCGACAACAGCTCGGTTGCAGCCAGCATGTTCAAATTTGTTCATGAGCTGCGGCATTACCGCTTCCGACGAACCTGTTGCGAACGCGAGAATGATCTCATCTCGGATGTAGAGGATCAACTTCCAAAGGCTGATGCCAACGTATACCCGCGTGATGATAGCTAACACAATGAGAAAAGCAAGACAAGCGATCGTCATGGCCACAAAGAGTTTACCGAACGACACGAGTGTGGTAATCCCATACTGACTAACAGCGAACGCCATCGCACCGAATGTCGCTATAGCCGTAAGCTTCATGATATAGCCCATAATTTGAAACACGACTTTATTGAAATGCTCCAGAAGATCGACAAGAACCTCAGCCGTTCGTCCGCCTACTTGGATAAGCGCAAAACCGAAGAAGCAGGAAACGAGCAGTACCTGTAGCATTGTATTATTCGCAAACGCTGAGACGGCACTATCCGGGATGATATTCAGGAAAAACTGCGCTCCGCTAGGAAGTGTAGAACTCTTAGTGACTTTATTGACTGCTTCCGTTGTCAAGGTTGCAGGATCGATATGCATTCCCGCGCCGGGATTGATTAAGTTCGCCACTACCATGCCTATGATTAGGGCAAAGGTTGTAACGACTTCGAAGTAGAGGAGGGTTTTTCCGCCTATCCTCCCAACGGATTTGATGTTGCCGACCTTCGCGATACCAACGACGACAACACCAAAAACAAGCGGTGAAATAATCATTTTGATAAGCTTGATGAAACCGTCGCCGACTGGCTTTAGCGCGACACCAATTGTCGGCCAAAGATAACCGACTAAAATACCTGCGATGATTGATACCATAATCTGAAAAAAAAGTCCTTGATAAAAAGGTTTCTTTACGGTTACCGTTTTCGGATTCACTATGCATCCTCTTTTCTTCATTTTTTTGACATCAATAGTCCCTATCGATGAATATTTCTTTTCTACTCTGTTCATTATTTTATGTTACTTTATGTTACATAAAAAGTTCATTTTTATAACATTGTTAAAAAAAACAAAATAAAAATCCCACTTTGTTAATACTGCACAACTGCACAAACGATATGAAATTGAATGTTTACCAGATAAAAAAGATACCCCCAAACAGTAAAGATTAGAGTTTTTCCTGTTTGAGGGCTCAGCTATTCCAGCTAATAATTTGTTAAAAGTATATGATTCATCTTTTGAAATCAAATACAAGTGCACCAGTTGCTAAACAGTATGGTTACTTGGAAGACCTGATTTCCCCGTAACAGGGTATTTCAAAAGAAGCTAATCATAAGAACGAGAGTTGAAAGTACTAAGGTTGTATTAGTGAGGTGAGACATTTTTGAGGATCCGTGAGGTAACATCAGAGGGTTTAACCTTCGTTAATTTAGATAAGGAAACATTCGTCGATTTTAAAGAGTGTAAAGAAAATTGGGTTATGTATAACAAGAGGAAAAATAATTGGACGGATGATGAAGTTCAAGCTTTTCGGACAAAGAGTAAATGTGTCGGACAACGGGATATCTGTGCAAAACCCTGTTGTTTTACATTCTACAGAGCCTTTTACTAAGATTGAATTTACGAATTTTAACTCAAAAAAAAATTTAGGGATTTTCAAATGAAAATACTTGAAGTTGGTTGAACCACATTTGACTTGAGCTGATTAAACTCTAACGGCGAACGTTTGTTCAATAAGAGACCAGTACGAGGCTGCCGGCATCAATCGGCAGCCTCGTACATTTCCCGAACAGTACAATTTACCCGTGTGGCTACCTACGGATGCGCTGATAGTCATACATGAACGCGAGCTGAAGTCCAGCTCCGATAATGTCGTACACGACTAGGAAAATAAGGAATATGAAAGGCAACCACAGCGCATTGACGATTAGGCCGGCCACGGCGTTGATGACGAGCGTGATCCCGACGAGAGGCAAAGAGTGGTAGGCGTGCGGTGGCGAAAAGCGTCCCTGGAACGTGAAAGAGCCTCAGAGATGGAACAATCATCGGCAACAATTGTAAATTCGAGATATAGGAAAATCACCCTCAGCAATAATACGAACGGGCAGGATAGTTTCATAATTATTTTTACGGAAAGAGCAACCACCCTCAAAAGTATTGATAATTATATAAACAGTGAGAATATGCAGGCCTTCGGGCTTGCTTTTTTTTATTTACAGGAGGGCGGTTATGTTGGTTCGTCCAATCAACATCTAATAGTAGTCATACAATAGTATATAAAAAATAGTAGAAAATGAATAAAAACAACTGTATGAGAGGAGAAACAGCTTAATATCTATTTGGAAATTAGAACACGTATAAAGGAGGAACCAAATTTTATGGGAAAATTTAAAAGAGTAGAGAATGCTATTGAATCTTTAGATATCCAAGAAATCAAAGAAATTGAAATTAAATATTTTAATGGGGATAAATCTGAGTTATCTTTCGATAAAGACGAAGACGAGGATGAAAGAGAAGATGAACTCCAGGCATTTTTGGAAAGAATCGATTGGAAAAAAGTTAAGGATGTGAAAATAAAACTGTACAACGGAAATAAAATTGAAATCGAATTTCATGATGATGACGACCATCATTGTCACCATGGTAGACGCGGCCCGACAGGCCCTACAGGAGCATCAGGTGTAACGGGAGCAACAGGACCAGCGGGACCTACCGGATCCACAGGAGTTACGGGAGTTACGGGAGCTGCAGGTGCAATCGGAGCAACTGGACCAACAGGAGCAACAGGAGCAACAGGCGCTACGGGTGAAAGAGGAGCTACAGGAGCTACAGGTGCAACAGGTGCAACAGGTGCAACAGGTGCGACGGGTGAAAGAGGAGCTACAGGTGCAACAGGTGCGACGGGTGAAACAGGAGCTACAGGTGCAACAGGTGCGACGGGTGAAACAGGTGCGACGGGTGAAACAGGTGCGACGGGTGAAACAGGTGCGACGGGTGAAACAGGCGCAACGGGTGCAACAGGTGCGACGGGTGAAACAGGAGCTACAGGTGCAACAGGTGCGACGGGTGAAACAGGTGCGACGGGTGAAACAGGTGCGACGGGTGAAACAGGCGCAACGGGTGCAACAGGTGAAACAGGTGCGACGGGTGAAACAGGAGCTACAGGTGCAACAGGTGCGACGGGTGAAACAGGAGCTACAGGTGAAACAGGTGCGACGGGTGCAACAGGTACAACGGGTGCAACAGGTGCGACGGGTGAAACAGGAGCTACAGGTGCAACAGGTACAACGGGTACAACAGGTGCGACGGGTGAAACAGGCGCAACGGGTGCAACAGGAGCAACAGGTGCAACAGGCGCAACGGGTGCAACGGGAACTACAGGAGCAACAGGAGCTACTGGTTCGACAGGACCCTCTCCAACGCCAGCATATGGATATGTATTTAATACTGGCGCTCAAACTGTTACTGCAGGGTCAGACGTTATTTTCAGTACAAATGGACCTTTAGCTGGAGGAGTCGCACATGTAGCAGGCACAGCTGTAATTACCGTAACTACTGCAGGTGACTACCTGAATATTTATGAGGTTACAAATGGGTTGCAGTCGGGTAACAATCCAGCAGCGTATGCGGTTGTGGTCAATGGCATTGTGCAAGCCTCTACGGTATTTGGGGACCAGGCGTCTGGACCAAATGAAGCTCATACCTTAGTCGGTTCTTCAATTCTCACTATCCCAGCGGGGGCAACGCTTAGACTTCGCAATGTTGGCGCATCAGCTGATATACTTCCTACAACTATTGATGGAGCAATAATTGTTAATGCCTCGTTTCGACTTGTTAAAATAAGTTAGGGTAAAAACAAAAGCAAACATCGCCGCGTAAAAGTTTTTTCATGAAATTAGCTTGGCGCGGCAGTAGTTGGAAGTTGCAAATTGGTCATTTAGAGATAAAGTTCTTGTCATCCGATGTCGGGTGACGAGAATATTCTCCCATTACAATCCGCTTATATTGAGGATTTTTTTATTGAGCCGATGGTCAAGCCGTTCGATGTGGAGGGGTGGGCGGAGCAGCCGGAGTGCAAATTTCTCGCGATCGATATATTTGCGTGGCACAATCTTCACCATATCGCGCATGTTACGAAGCTTCGCGATCGGCAGAACTGGTTCTAGGATTTTAAAATTGGTTACTGGTAGCAGACACCATATCGTTAAACTAACTAAACTAACGGCGAACGATAGCTCAATCATGACACGACGGCAGCTGGTAAACGATCAGCTGCCTTTTTCGATTGAAGTAACGGGCAGATTACATCAATGAAATGTGATAATATGGAAGAGCACTATATAAAAGATAAGTTATATAATCGAAAAGGGTGGTCAAGTGGAAGCGAAAAAGAGACGGCAACATTACGTTTGGCGGTATTATTTGACTGCCTGGGAGGATGAAAATGATAAACTATATTGTTTACGGGACAATAAGATTTTCCCTGCCAGCGCTAGAGATGTTGCAAATATCCGCAACTTTTATCGCTTAAATGAACTTAGTTCATTTGATATTCAGTTGATAACGAAATTGTTCATAGATAATTATGGGACTTTAGAGATTCAAGAAATTAATAAAAATTGGATTATGCGGTTCAATCGGATTTTTGAAATTAAAAGGTCTCTAGAGCAGCAGGGGAAAGCCTCGGAAGAAGTGAATGAGCGCATTGATGTGCTCATCAATAATATGGAAGAAGACCTTCACAGCAGAATTGAAAATATGGGGATGCCTTATTTAGAGTCGCTCAGAAATGGTGATGCATCGTTCTATCAAGACGCGAAGGGGAAGGCAGATTTTAATTACTTCATCTGTACTCAATATTTTCGGACAAATATGATAAAGAATTCCGTCCTCAGAAGCGTGAATTCTATCCCTGTACCACCTCCGCCTGGTTTCGATACGGAGAAAATTTGGAACGTTTCATCTCATATCTTGGCTACGAATATGGGTAATCATATGTCTCTCGCTAAAAATAATTTTACCTGCCTAATCCTGAAAAACAACACACCAACCCCGTTTATAACTGGAGATCAACCTGTAATCAATACAAAGGCGGATTACGATAATGAAGAACAGAGTGATGAGTTGGAACTATATTATCCGATATCAGCAACGATAGCGTTGCTGATATTGCAGTGCCCTAAGAAAAGGGATGCGTCAATCGATATTGAGGAAAGCGAAGTGCAAAAATATAACAATCTCATTTTTAAAGCGTCCGAAGAACAGGTATATGCTAACGAATCGGCGGTATTAAATCTCTTCAAATTGGCAGATGCCGAACAGTAGATGCAGTCTGGGATTTGATTATGGAATTAGTGGAGATGCCCCACTGAGGGGCTATAGCGTACTGTTCTATGTTTATTTCTAGAAAATTCCTTGAAGTCATTAAACTAATGCAGAACGATAGCTTCATAACAAAGATCAAACAGGCTGCCGGTGTAAACTCGGTGGCCTGTTGTACTATACCAGCTAATCAGGTTTTTCTTAAGTAACGAGTATAGATGTAAAAAGTGATCTAAGGAGCTTTATATGTCTTCTTTTTACTGATATAATTATGAACTAATCTTATTTGGCAAAGGAATAACACCAATGGCGACTATTAAGGACGTAGCGGAAAAAGCAGGGGTCACCGTTACAACAGTATCGCGGGTCCTCAACAATCGTGGTTATATCAGTCAGGCAACACGGGAAAAAGTATACCGAGTCATGAAAGAAATGCAGTATCAACCGAATGAAATTGCCCGGTCCCTGATCGGGAAAAGATCGATGATGCTAGGAATGATTATTCCTACGGTCGCCCATCCATTTTTCGCGGAATTGGCCAATTACATTGAAAACCATGCTTCATCGTTAGGTTACAAAATTCTTATATGTAATTCGAGAATGGATCAACTCAAAGAAAAAGAGTATATCGATATGCTCAAAAGTAATCGGGTTGAAGGCATTATCATGGGAAGCCATACACTGGATGTTCATGAATATACACAGCTTCAACAACCGATCGTCACGTTTGACAGGTTTATAACGGGGATTCCTTACGTTTCGTCGGATAATTATCACGGTGGGGTGTTAGCCGCTGAATTGCTTATCAGAAAAGGCTGCAAAAAGATTGCCCTTATCTGTGGACGGCGTAATCCTGATTTACTCGGTGACCTTCGATCGGAGGGATTCTTGAAAACACTAAGCAGTAAATCTTTGGAGCCGATTGTCATAGAACTCGGTTCCGATGTGTTTGAGAACGTACATTACGAACGTGTAGTTCAGAATCTGCTTGATGAACATCCGGATGTGGATGGTCTTTTTGCGACTAGTGATATGATTGCCATAAACGCGATAAAAGTATGTTCGTCAATCGGAATGAAAATTCCGGAACAAATCAAGCTGATTGGTTACGACGACATTCAGTTTGCTTCACTTATGACTCCAGGGTTAACTACGATAAAACAACCTCTTGAAGAAATGGGCATACTTGCAGTTGATCTTATTGACAAACTGGTGGCTGGAGAAAAAGTTACTATGGAAAATAAACTTCCAGTGACGATGGTAGAACGGAGTTCAACTTAAGCAAAAAAACTTTATCTGATATGGATAAAGTTTTTTTAAAAACGAACATGTCAAACGATTGACATGTCAATCGTTTGACATGTATAATGTGTTTGTAAGCGCTTCTCCTTTGATAAAGCATATTTGTATGTTGATATTTTCGTTTAAGAAAACGTAATAAATGTCCTTTTTGATTATTTCTGGGGGTGATGTGGAAACATATTCGCAAAGTGGATTCAAACGGTAATATTCAAAAATAACGAAATCATTCATTCTTTTTATTAGAAAAGGGGAAGCACAAAATGAAAAAAATCGCTCTTGTTACTTCGATGACCTTGACACTTGCAATGATGATTACCGCTTGCGGAGGCAATACCTCTAGCTCCGGCACTGCTACAACGGCTCCAGCCGCTAAAGAAACAGCAACAGGAACTGTAAAGCCTGTAAAAATCACATTCATGAATTCGAAAGCTGAAATTCAACAACAAATTGGAGAAGCTGCGAAAGAGTTTACTAAGGCAAATCCCAATATTACAGTTGAAGTGTTAACGACGGCAGATGGACAGTCTCCTGTTGAGAGAACTTCGCTGCTTTACGCTTCGGGCACACCAGCAACGCTAACGATGTTAGATGCTGGTGACATTCCAAAGTTTAAAGATAAATCTGCCGATCTTTCGGGTGAAAAATGGGTAAATGATCTGGCGCAACCTAACCAAATCGATGGAAAAACCATGGCATTCCCATTTGCTGTTGAAGGATATGGGCTTATCTATAATAAGGCGGTTGTCGATAAGGCAGTGGGCGGTTCTTTTAATCCGGCTACGATCAACACCACTTCGGCACTGGAAGATCTTTTCAAGAAAATTGAAGCTTCCGGGACAGCAGCATTAACGATCGGAAGCATGGATTGGTCCTTGGGTAACCACTTCCTGGCCATTGATTACGCTACACAACCGGATGGCGATGTTAACAAATTCCTGGATAGCTTAAAAGCCGGTAATGTTAAAATGGCTGACAATGCTGCGCTAAAAGGGTTAATGGACACCTTCGATGTCATGAAGAAATATAACAAAGGGAAAAATGATCCTCTTTCTGTCAGTTATGACCAAACTTCCGCTGCTGTAGCAAAAGGTGAAGCGGCGATTACGTTCAACGGTAACTGGATGATTGGTGATTTGAATAAAGTGAAAGCAGGAGGCGAATACGGCTTCATACCGGTTCCTATAAGTAACAATGCAAGTGATAAAGCGAACTCCGCTATTGCGGTTGGGGCAACGAAGCAAGTATTTATCGATAAAACCGTGAATACACCGGAGCAACAAGATGCCGCTAAGAAATTCTTGAATTGGATCGTTTACGATCAAGCAGGCCAAGACTTCCTGGTGAACAAAGCTAATGTCATTCCTGCATTCAAAAATATTACTCTTGAACCTAAAGATTCTCTGTCAAAAGCGATCAAAACATATAATAATGCTGGCAAATCCATTCCTTTTGCTGGGAACTATGTACCGGGCGATCATTGGAAAGTGCTTGGCGCTTCGATGCAAAAGTATCTCGTTGGTAAAGCTGACCGTGCTGCATTAGCCGCAGAAATTCAAGACTACTGGAAAAAAGTGAAGTGAAAATAGTTATCAGTTAAATATATAGAATGAAAGTCGATGGATGAAACGATCACAACTCGTCCATCGACTTTCAAATTATCACACATAGATAGAGAAGTGGAGGCAGAGCGAATGATTTCTGAAAAGAGCCCGGTTAGAAGAATCAGTAATCAACTCTTTTTTACAGGACCAACAATACTGGCGTTCTTTGCTGTTATCGTGATTCCCTTCCTTTATGGAATTTATATGACATTTTTCAAATGGGATGGTATTTCTTCCAGTATGCCGTTTACGGGAATTAGTAATTACGTTGAGGTTTTTAAGGATGGCAAGTTTTGGGACGCCATGCTGCTGACAGTTAAATATGTTGTCTGTACAGTCGTATTAGTAAATGCTGTAGCGTTTTTCTTGGCGTATTTGGTGACGTCCGGAATTAAAGGGCAGAACTTTTTCCGTACGGCATTTTTTACGCCAAATTTGATTGGCGGCCTGGTTCTTGGATTCATTTGGCAATTTATGTTTAACAGTTTTTTTGTGAACATCGGCCAAAAATATGGATTGTCTATCTTAAGCAAATCCTGGTTAGGAGATGAGCATAAGGTATTTTGGGCGCTTATCATTGTCAGTGTTTGGCAATATGCAGGGTATATGATGGTTGTTTTCGTTGCCGGTTTAATGAGCGTCCCACGGGATATTTTGGAGGCAGCTACGATCGACGGCACAGGTAGTTGGAAGAAGCTTACACACATGGTACTTCCCTTGATGGTACCGTCCTTTATCGTTACCGTTTTTCTTACCTTGCAGCGGACCTTTATGGTCTATGATATGAACTTGTCATTAACGAAAGGCGGCCCATTCGGAAGCTCGGTCATGGCTTCAATGCACGTCTACGACAAAGCGTTTAAAAGCTTCGACTACGGTGTCGGTCAAGCAGAAGCATTTATGCTCTTTTTCATGGTTGCGGGCGCAACGATTCTTCAAGTTTATTTTAGCAAGAAGCTGGAGGTTGAAGCCTAATGAAAGCGCGCCATCTCCTTCGGCAGACACTTGTATTCATGGTTTTAGCAGCCGCATTGATCATATTCGTTTTTCCATTTGTACTACTAATCTTAAACTCATTCAAAACGAATGATCAAATCATTGGGTCGCCGATTTCCTTTCCGACGTCCTTTAATTTTGCAAACTTCAAAACGGCCATTATCGAAATGAATTACTTTGGCAGTTTTATAAATACATCGCTTATCACTTTCGTAAGTGTTGCTTTCATATCGCTTTTTTCATCGATGACAGCTCATTATTTTGTAAGAAACCGCACGAAATTTAACAATACCTTTTTTTTCTTGATGGTGTCGGCGATGATCATTCCATTTCAAGCGATCATGATTCCGTTAGTATCCATTTACGGGCAAAAACTAGGATGGATTCAATCCTCGCCTGTGCTAACATTAATGTTCATGTATATCGGTTTTGGCGCCTCACTTGCCGTGTTTATTTATCATGGATTTATAAAAAGCGTACCTCTTGAATTAGAAGAAGCGGCGTTGATGGATGGCTGTAATCCTCGGCAAACGTTTTTCAAGATTGTTTGGCCGATATTAACGCCGACTTCCGCTACTATCGGGATTCTCAATGTTTTATGGATCTGGAATGACTTTTTATTACCGGTCATCATTCTGCAAAATGCAGGTAAAGAGAACCTGACTCTGCCTTTAGCTATTCAAGTATTTAATGGAACTTATTCGGCAGATTATGAGAAATTTTTGCCTGCGGTATTAATGGTTATTCTACCCGTTTTGATTATTTATCTCTTTGTCCAACGGTTAATCATTCAAGGAATTACGCAGGGTGCAGTAAAGTAGTCGGATATTTTATTATGTTAACTTTATAAACAATTCATGCTTCGGAAGGGTGCCTCGTGAACAACTATACAACAGCAAGAGCCGATCATTTTATTCGAGAAAATAAGCAACATCTTTGTACTGATTATCGTCTCCAGTTTCATCTAATGAGTGAATATGGCTGGATGAACGATCCAAACGGGTTTATTCAATATAAGGAAAATTTCCACTTATTTTACCAGCATTACCCGTATAAACCTTATTGGGGCCCGATGCACTGGGGCCATGCGATCAGCAACGATTTGATTAAATGGTCTTATCTGCCTGTCGCTTTAGCTCCCGATCAGGAATATGACAAGGATGGGTGTTTTTCGGGAAGCGCTGTAGAAAAAGATGGGAAATTAGTGTTGATGTATACAGGGCACATGATGACTGGCCCGAACAAGGACATCGATTACGTTCAAACGCAGAGCATTGCTCAGTCCGAAGATGGTGTGAATTTTGAGAAAATCGCTCAGAATCCGGTTATACCTGCTTCTCTTATTCCAACCGGAGCTAGCCAGAAGGATTTCCGGGATCCGAAGGTGTTTGAACGGGACGGAAAGTACTACGTAGTGCTCGGTTCAAATGACGGAAGCGGAAACGGTGTCATTTTGTTATACCGATCCGAAGATTTACAGCATTGGACTTTCGTTAATGATATAGCGAGAAGCGACGGGAGTATGGGAGATAATTGGGAATGTCCGGATTTGTTCCAATTGAGTGACCGGGATGTTCTGGTGATGTCACCGCAGCGCATGCCTTCTCAAGGATACGATTATCATAATTTACATTCAACGGTTTCCATGTTGGGTCGTTTAGATACAGAAAATGGAATTTTTGATTACAACAATTATGAACCGATGGATTATGGCTTTGACTTTTATGCACCTCAAACATGTGTTGACAATAAGGGGCGACGCATCATAGTTGCCTGGATGGATACCTGGGAGACGGAAATTCCAACGCAGCAAGGACACAATTGGGCAGGAGCGATGACACTGCCGCGAGAGATGAGAATCGTCAATGATAAAATCATATATGTACCGGTGGAGGAAATAAAAGCATATCGTTCAAAGCTTTATGAGTTGCTGGACTTTGAACTTAACGGGAAACGGAATTTGGATTGCTATGGTGACAGCTACGAGCTGGAAGTCGTATTTGATGCGGCGGAAGCGGAAGAGTTTGGTTTGATGCTTCGGGCGTACGAAGAGGAACACACGCTCATTTCATACAGGCTCGAAGATAGCTTGCTACGGTTTAACCGTGAACGGTCTGGGATTGGTCCCAAAGGTGAGCGAATAACCAAGGTTGATCTTAGAGATAATCAGTTGATGCTCCGAATCTTTGCAGATCGTTCTTCAGTGGAAGTCTTTATCCAGGATGGGGAGAAGGTCATGACCGGACGCATTTATCCAGGACCAGAGTCGAATGGCATTCATATTTATGCTCGCGGAAAGTGCCGTGTCGTTTCATTTCGCAAATGGGATATTCTTTAAGGAGGAGCGCCAGATGGGAACTGTTTATACGATAGGAGAAGCACTCATTGATTTTATTCCGCTGGAAACCGGCATTGAACTGAAACATGTAAGTGGCTTTCAGAAAGCGGCGGGCGGTGCTCCGGCCAATGTGGCCTGTACGGTTGCTAAGCTCGGCGCAAAGAGCGCATTTATCGGAAAGCTTGGACTTGATGCGTTCGGCGACTCTCTAATCGAAACGATGGAATCAATCGGGGTTGAGACTCGATACGTGTTTAGAACCGCTGAAGCGAATACGGCGTTGGCCTTCGTTAGTTTGAAAGCTGACGGAAACAGGGATTTTTCTTTCTACAGAAATCCGAGCGCTGATATGCTGCTCGCACAAGAAGATATCGGAGAGCAATGGTTTACTGAGGGGGACATTCTGCATTTCTGTTCCGTTGATTTAATCGAAGCTCCGGTGAAATATGCGCACTTAAAGGCCATACAGACTGTTAAACAAAACGGAGGAATTGTCAGCTTTGATCCGAATGTGCGACTTCCGTTATGGAATGATAAAGAAGAATGCAGAAAAACGATACAATACTTTATTCCTTTGAGTCATCTGATCAAGATTAGTGATGAAGAGTTATCGTTTATTACGGGAATTGATGACGTAGAAGAAGCGATCTCCTCCTTATTCGTTGGAGATGTAGAGCATGTTATTTATACGCGGGGTGCTGATGGCGCAGTATGGTATACGAAAACCGAACGCATTCCGTTTACAGGACATCGGATTCAGGCGGTTGATACGACCGGGGCAGGAGATTCTTTTATTGGGGCTGTGCTATTTCAGTTAAGCAAAGAGAATTTGAAGATAAGTGATGTTTCTAATGAACAAAAGATGAAAATCTTGTCTTTCGCCAATGCGACGGAGGCACTAACAACGACTCGGCATGGCGCTATTCCTGCTTTGCCTTCGTTTGAAGAGGTAAATAGTTTTTTGTTAACATGGCAGGATGGAATAGATGTTTAGGATTATGACCAATCGTCTCTAACGGCGATTGGTATTTTTATTTTCGTTACAATATCCGCATCATGATCTATTGTATTGAAAATGGTTTCATCTCCTTACGTACTCCAGAGGATGTTAAAGTAATCAGTTATGATGGAATTCAAAATAATAAATTGTTTCCTTTAGTCGAATTGCTCTTTCAACTTCTACCCGACTGACATTCTTTTTGTATTATTTGAATTTCGATATATTGGTGTTCGACGAAGCGACCTCGGCGCTTGATTTGGAGACGAAACGATATCTGCTTGCCGCTTGAAGAGAGAAGGAAAGGGTTGACGACCATAATGATTGCCCACCGTCTCTCAACAATCGAGAATGCTGACATTATCTTTGTAATGGATCAAGGCGCTCTCTCGGAAACAGGCACCCACCACGAGCTGTTCTCAAACGGCGAAGTGTATCAACAACTATTGAGGGCTGGCATGGGCCACAACAATTGCTGCTCTTTTCCTGCCTTTTCGTCGCATTACTATAGCGAAGGAGCTCGTTGTATACAGCTCCTTTTTCTTTTTGAGTAAAGGGATATATTCCATTTCAATTTAGGTAAGAATACTACGAAGGTGAAAATTTCTGAACATTAATTATGGTGAAGATAATGAAAACGAAAATGTTGCTTACAATTGTTCTAGCTTTCGGAGTATCAATTACTTTACAGCGGAATCTCCCTTTCAAATAACGGGTAAAGGAAGTAATGAAGATCCGCTTTCGTATATCTACACGAAAGTAAATTTATTACTTAAATTCGATTAACGCCTCCTTGGAAAATAGAGATAAAATCATCACCTTAACCACTTTCAGAAGTGGATATTTGCTTCGCGATTTCCCTCAACCCGTATATCCCAAAATAGCAGTTTTATTAAGCCCAAATAATAAAAGTCAAGCATCTAATTAATGCATTTCTACATAGGTTGGTGTATCAAAATTTGGAGGAGATTGCCCAATGAGTTATAATCAAAGCCATCATCAACCACAACAACACCATCCACAATCACATCCACATCATCCCCATCCATATCCTCATCCCCATCCACAACATCACCACCATCACCACTTCCATCATGTAATTATTCATCCAGTTCATCATCCCCATCTAACTCCTACGTATCATCCTGGGATGCAACATGGTCAACATAGCGGATGGCAGGGAATGCCTCATTCGGCTCAGCATCACGGCGGTAATTGGCAAGGTGGATACGATAACAAATAAGTTTGAACGGAGTCGTGCGAATTTTGTCGTACGGCTCTTTTCTACTTTAAATCCTTATTAAGTTTCAATATTCAAACGCGCATTTTGTCTTTGCCATAATTAGGAGACATGAATGTACACAATTAACCACCGGGCATAGTAGCCTCGGAGGCGAACGAGATAATGAAATGCATCTACTATGACAACGTTAAGTACGTAAAAGGAATAAAGCATGTATGCTTCATTTGTGGCATCACTAATCGCCGTTAAAGAGGACCTGTCAAAGGATTCCTAAAAATTTCATGGGTTCCATTACCTCAAAAGTCATCCAGAGAAAGTATTAGAATAGAATATGCCAAACTTAAGAAGCATCTTGCATCCATATATCCAGAAGGTAGAGTGGCTTATACCGAAATGAAAGCACCATTCATTTAATCGCTTTGAATTTGTAAAGAAACGTTGAATTAACGGTGAACGATATTACTCCAGGAGCTGCTTTAAAGTAGCTCTTTTTTGATTCCATTGAAGTAACGGGCAGTATTACGGGACAATAAAAACCCAAATTATGGTAGAATGGAGCACAGGGCTGTGAAATGAAAAGAGGGGCGTGGCAGGGTGAATGATCAGGTTGTTCAGAAAGCTGGAGCGTTTGTACTAACCAATAAAAGAATGGCATTTATGATGGGACCGACTGTGGATCAATCGGGACTTGCTATTGTTAGACTTGGCGGTCACAGAGAGGGAGCTGAAACGGCTTGGGAATGTGCCCAACGTGAAGTTCTTGAAGAGTCTCAGATGCGAATAACTCCTTTAACACCTTCAATGACTTTTTATTGTCCCAATACTAGGTTTGACATTGATATAGAGTTGGAACCAATTGATAAATTTCAAAATGCAACCATTGAACCACGTCCATTGATTGTGGGACATCAGAATTCAATACAAAGCATAACTCCTATTTTCCTGGCATCATCAGACGACGAACCAGTACCCAGTATGGAGACTAAAGCATTAATGCTCTTAACTCGTAAAGAAGTTATTCGTCTATGCTCCGAAACAATAACTTTAGATGAATTTCAAACTTTGGGTGGAAAAGTCATACTTGGACAACATATTGATGGGAATTTACCATTCAAACCATTTGGACATCTACGTATGCTTTCAACTATTCTAGAGAACTATCCCAATGTAATTTCAACCTCAATATTTTGTTGAAAGCTAAACTAACGACGAACGTTTGTTCAAACAAACCTGGGAGCAGATTGCCGTGGCAGCTGCTCCTTTTGTCATTAAGCTATTTGGGCAATTTAAAGCAACTGAATGCTTCAATTTTCGTTAATAAGAAAGAGGTGAAAATAAGTTATGAAAAAGATTTCTTTATTATTGCTGATAGCTGTAAGCATATTATTTGTAATTTATCAATTTCAAAAACCCATCCTTTCAGAAAATAATGCTATTATCAAAGCAAAAGAATATGTAAAAGTAGTCAACGAAAAAATGAACAGTGATTTTGATACGGAGATACAGGCTGAATATTGTTTACTTAGGAATGATAAGTTTTGGAACAAAATTATAGGGAATAGGCAATGGTCTGTTATGATTGATGGTGTTGTAGTTGATATCAATGCTAATACAGGAGAATTTATCGAAATGGGATTTCCTTTGGATGGAGTCATTAATGAACTTCCAAAGTAATGGTCTCACCATTGAACTAACGCAGAACG
Organism: Paenibacillus sp. J22FR5; assembly: GCF_059691975.1. NCBI lineage: Bacteria > Bacillati > Bacillota > Bacilli > Caryophanales > Paenibacillaceae > Paenibacillus > Paenibacillus sp. J22FR5. The sequence goes on from NZ_JCAUAN010000028.1 coordinate 20,836, forward strand.
TTAGTTGAACGCGCTGACAACTGCTCTTTTTCCATTGAACCTTCCTGTAGGACCTAAGAAATGGTCTTTATCAAAAAAGGAGTGCCTCGGTATGATGGGTTTGTCCACGGGTTTGAAACCCAACACCATCAAGGAGGCGCTCTTTATGAAGTTTAAGCAAGGGTATTCCCAACATGGGTAAATTAGCACGCCTTGCGGGAATCACGCAACCGACTCTCGTCGCTAATGGCAACAACGACATTATGGTTCCGACCGTGAACTCCTATTTACTCGCGGGTCACATTCCTAACGCGGAGTTGATCATCTATCCAGATGCAAATCATGGCTTCCTGTTCCAATACCCGCACGAATTTGCTGGAGAAGTGAATCGTTTCTTGAATAAAGCTTAATTATGTCAGACAGATAATGCAGGCCAACACACTTGGTCTGCTTTTTCTTCGTCGTCTAAATGGACCATGCATCACCAATTAGGTTTTACTAAAAGCCTATTTGATACCATTGACGATATGTAATTCTTACATAATGGACCTCCAAATGAAAAATGTACCCCGGAAAACGGCGTAAATGTACGTAATAAGACGTAATCGTACCTTACTGAAAATATGATTTTACCCTAGAATTATCCATGAAAGCGCTTCATAAATTGGGATTTATAAAGGGAGGGTTATAAGTGAAGAACTTGAAGGAACTAAGTAGCATCTCACTTGCAATGATCATAACACTTTCACTTACAGCGTGTGGTGTGGAATCGAAGACTGCAGAAAGCTCAAAACCATCTCCTTCCGCGTCAGCAGCTGCAACGTCAACTACTGCACCCGCAGCGACCGCGGCAACAACACCTGCAAGCCAAGTTGTTAAGCTTAGTATTTATACCAATCACTTCGATGATGACACGTCTAAACCGTATGATTATGCGGTCGCCGAGCTGAAAAAAGAAATGCCAAACGTTGAAATTACTTTGGTTCCTGGGCTGCAAGATAATGGTCAAAAGCTCAAAACGCAAATGGCGACAGGAGACTTGCCTGATATCATCGATACTTCTTGGGATATCATGCAGATCGGCAGCAAATCAAATAATATTTTGACTTTAGATGATGCGCCAGAAACGGCACAGTTCAAGAAAGATTTGAACAAAGGTAACGAAGCAAAATTGGTTGCACCAGACGGTCACGTATATGGTTATCCGTATGCCGGCACTGAATTTATCATTTTATATTATAATAAGAAACTATTTGCGGAAGCAGGCATACAGGCACCTATCAAAACGATTGATCAATTAAAGGATGCCGCTAAGAAGTTCAATGCAAAGGGAATCATTCCGCTCGCGATATTCTCCAAAGAAAAATGGATTGGCAATGCGCTGTTGCAAGGCTTTATGACTCGCGAGGAATCGAAAGGCTATGGCGCTCTGAATGGTGCAATGGAGGCGCCGGCAGCGCTGAAGCTGGCCGCTAAGCAAGTAGAGGAGCTTCAAGCCGCGGGATTATTCGCGAAAAATGCGACCCAAACGAATTACGATCAAGCTTCCTCATTATTTTACCAAGGCAAGGCAGCCATGTTTGTTAATGGCCAATGGGAAATTCCGAGCTCGCAAAAAAATCTGGGAGACAACGTAGATTTCATGAACTTCCCAGCGAAAGATGAAGCGACCTATGAAAAAGCAAAGTTTGCAATGAACGGAGCAGGGGGTCCTGGAGGTTTCGCCGTTTCTGCAAAAACGAAAAATAAAGAAATTGCGACTAAAGTAGCTGCGTTCATGGCACGTAAATATGCAGAGTACAAATATACACAAGTTGGCACACCGATCGTCTCCGTCAAGGTAGATAAGGCAATCACTGCGCAAGTGCCTGCGATGTTGACGCGTCTTGGCAAAGAAGTGATCCCGAATATTACAAGCTTCGCGACCGTGCAGAATGATACGAACGTTAATCTAAGTATTGACGACAACTCGCAAAACTTAATTGTAGCTGGATTTACAGCGGATCAATTTGTAACGAACCTCAATAAAACGCTGAAGAAATAATACCTTGAGTACCTTATGACTCACATCGGCTTGTAAGTCGGTGTGAGTATTTTTAAAGAAAGGGAGCATGGAAATGAAACAGTACCTAGGAAACAAACAGGCCATTATCATTTTTTTAACACCGGCAATTATTCTATATAGCGTTATTGTGTTTTATCCCATTCTTCAAGTATTTTACCGTAGCTTCTTTGAATGGGATGGGCTTAGCGCCGCAACCTTTATTGGCGTCAGAAATTATATCGCTCTTACGCAAGATTATTTATTAACCACTTCACTCCGTAATGGCATGTTATTCGCCATTGTTCTGGTCATTTTCCAAATTGGTCTAGGTACGATGTTGGCGCTTATTTGCGCTGACCCGACGGTGAAAGGGCGAAAAGTTCTGAAAACAGCCTATTTTATTCCAGTTGTCCTTTCAGTCACCGTCGTGTGTCAACTTTGGCTTTCCATGTATGACCCGGTGAATGGCATCATCAATAAATTATTTGAAGCAATAGGGATGGACTACCGTCAAGATTGGTTGAACTCACCGAGCTTCTCGATTGTTGCGATTGCATTCGTCAACGCTTGGCAGTATATGGGTTTTCAGTTTGCTTTGCTCTATGCCGGCGTGAAATCCGTTCCTGAGCATTATGCGGAAGCAGCTAGAATCGACGGAGCCGGTAAATGGAAGGCGCATTGGTACATCACGCTCCCACTGATGAAGGAAACGTTCAAGTTTTGCACAATCATTGCCATTACAGCAGGGATTGGTGCTTATGTGCAGATGGCGATTATGACGAATGGCGGCCCAGGCACGACAACCTATACGATTACATTCATGATCATCCGGAACGCTTTTTCGGGCAATCAATATGGGTATGCTTGTGCCATTTCGGTATTGTTGATTGTGATTAGCCTAATCGTCACTATTATTATCAACAAAGCCTTTGATAGCAGAGAAACTGGATTGGAACAGGGATAAAGGAGAGTCATGGAATGAACAAAATCGTAGGAATCGTCCTGCAGTCCTTTTTATGGATTTACTTCGTGATTTCCGTATATCCGTTAATTTGGATGGTCTTTTATTCGTTGAAAAATAACGATGAAATTTTCGTAACCAATCCATTTGGAATACCGACGAACTTCAGAATCGAGAATTACGTAAATGCATGGAGCAGATTCAATGTCCCCACCTATATTGCCAATAGTGTGATTGTGTCAACAATTACGACGATCGGTGTTGTCATTTTCGCCGTTATGTTTGCTTACGCAATTGGCAGACTTCGCTGGAAATTTCGTGAATCGGTAAGGATTTACATGATTATCGGCATGTTTATTCCAATTCAAGTCATCATCATTCCCTTGGCTATTATCGTGAAAGATTTTCACTTAACGAATACGTACGGCGCTTTATTGATCCCCTACGTGGCGTTCGGGCTACCCTTTGCCTCAATGGTATTTTACGGCTTCCTGCGAGGGATTCCGCAAGAGCTGGAAGAATCAGCATGTATGGATGGCGCCTCGATTTATCTTGCATTCTTTCGTATCATTCTGCCGATCCTCACTCCGGCCGTCGCAACTATTGTTATTCTTCAGTTTATGGGGACGTGGAATGAGTTCTTTTTGGCATCGATCTTGATTACAAACGAACAATTAATGACCTTGCCGATTGGACTCGTATATTTCCAAGGGCTTCATGCGACCGACTGGGGAGGAATGGGTGCAGTTATGACGATTGCGAGCTTGCCGATGGTCGTGTTATACCTGATTTTCACTGAACAAGTGGAGAGGGCTTTGACGGTTAGTTCTGCAGTGAAGGGTTGAATAGATGAATTCTAATTTTAGGTGGATGCAAATCGGAAACATCTAAGTATTCGAATGTCGAAAGCACCACATCTTCAAACTAACCATTCTTACACCAATCCCCATTGCGAACGCAGAAAGTATAACAAAGAACGATGAGAATGCAGTTCATGATTTACTCGTGGCACATTTTAAGGAAATAGAAAATAAAGACTATTCCAATGCTTGGGAAATGCTTTCTTATGAAATGAAAAATGATTACACCAAGAATAATGCGATTCAAAAACACTTAGTATGAGAAAACAAGTTAATACAGCATGCATGTAGCTGGAAACCGATGGGATGCCGACGATCTGACCCAGGATGCGTGGCTCAAGTTACATTTTGACGCGTTAGTCGATGCTTTTCATCGAAGAAATCCTTTCGACATCTATAGGTCTTATCTCGGATTGAACAAGGGAGGTATTCAGCTCGCGCAGCTTCTTAAGTCCGGAGGACAATTACATTTTACGTTCAGAGATCCGGACGGCAACTTATTTTATGTGGTGGCAAAATAATTTTTAATCGTGTGTTAGGTTTCCGTCGCGAATTCTGTTCATTTAATTGTAAGAGAAACGATTATAAAGGGAAGCCTTCTCTGTGGAAGTGCCAAAATGAATGAGGTGGCAGCTAGTTGATAACCCGTTGAACTCTGGTGATTATTACAGGGGAGATCTATTGTGTTCGATACTAAAGGTTAATATAGATTTTTGGAAGGAAAACTTAGAGATTCAAGAAGAGTTCGATTTGATTGTGCTTGATGTTTTTCAAGCGTATGAGACAATAGTGCCACTTATTAAGGTTTATCAGGATACAAACAACCTGAAGTAATATTGCTGGATGTTGGCATTGAGCTAACGGCGAACCAGAGTTCAATGAGAACATGAGAAGGCAGTTAAGCGAGATACGATCAGGTGAACGCGCATGGTATGCGCAGCTGAATGCACTATCTTAAGAGTGGATAGCTCCTGTCGTATGAAAGTTGCGCCCTTATATTTTACACCCGCTTTTTATACACCCTCATTGCAAAGAAATATGCTACGAACAAAATTCCGACGCACCATGCAAGAGCGATCCATATATCATTGCCCACCGGCTGATCTGCCAGCAGCGCACGGATGGCGTTCACGATCGAGGTCACAGGCTGGTTTTCGGCAAAGGCGCGAACGACCGACGGCATCGACTCAGTCGGCACAAACGCCGAACTAATAAACGGCAGGAAGATAAGTGGATAGGAAAACGCGCTCGCACCTTCAATCGTTTTTGCGGACAGTCCGGAAATCGCCGCGACCCAAGTTAAGGCCAGTGTAAACAACGCGAGTATGCCGGCTACGGCAAGCCATGGCAGTATTCCCGCGGACGAACGAAAACCCATAATCAACGCTACGAGAATGATGACGATCAACGATATGGCGTTGGACACCAGAGAGGTCAGCACATGCCCCCAAAGTAAGGCGGAACGTGAAATCGGCATGGTGTGAAACCGCTCGAATATGCCCCGCTGCTTATCCATAAACAGGCGGTATGCCGTATAGGCTATTCCGCTTGCGATCGCCATAAGCAGTATGCCTGGCAACAGGTAATTCACATAGTTATCCGTTCCGGTTTGAATGGCACCGCCTAACACATAGACGAACAGCAGCATCATCGCAATTGGAGTGATGCAGACCGTGATGATGGTGTCCATACTGCGGAAAATATGGCGCATAGAACGTCCAAGCATAACGCTAATATCGGTGAAGAAATGATTCTTTGCTGTCTCCATTTACTTTGCCTCCTTTTTGCCGACGATTGCGAGGAATATCTCCTCTAATGTCGGTTGTTTTTCAACATACTCCACCTTCGCGGATGGGAATAGTTTTTTTAGATCCGAAAGCGTGCCATTGGCAATAATTCTACCCTCGTGCAAAATGGCAATTCGGTCGGCAAGCTGCTCAGCTTCTTCCAAATACTGCGTGGTCAGGAGTACCGTCGTGCCGCCGTCGGCAAGCTCCTTGACAATCTTCCAAACCTCGATGCGTGCCTCAGGGTCAAGCCCAGTGGTCGGCTCGTCGAGGAAAATGATCTGCGGTTTTCCCACAAGGCTCAAGGCGATATCGAGCCTACGGCGCATACCACCCGAATAAGTAGATGCCCTGCGATCGGCGGCGTCTGTCAAGCCAAAGCGATTAAGCAAGTCATCCGCAACCTGACGCGGATTTTTGAGATATCGCAGCTTGGCAATCATGATCAGATTTTCCCGTCCGGTCAAAATTTCGTCCACCGCGGCAAATTGCCCAGTCAGGCTGATTGCCTGCCGCACATTCTCGGGTTTGGACGCAACATCGAATCCGTTTACGGTGGCAGTTCCGCTATCTTGTTTGAGCAGGGTGGTGAGGATTTTGACAACCGTTGTCTTGCCGGCCCCGTTGGAGCCGAGCAGGGCGAAAATACTGCCCTTTTCTACCTCGAAATCAACGCCCTTTAGGACTTGATGCTGCTTGTAGGACTTTTGCAATCCTGTCACTTTAATTGATGTAGTTTGCATATTTTTCCCTCCTTATCGGACTGTAACCTTGGACAAATCGGCCCCCATGCCTTTAAGCGCAGCATAAGTCAGTTTATCCATGACTGCGTCGTCAAAGCAGATGGTTTTGAAGGCACGGTAATACTTATTGGTCAGTGAAAAAAACGCCTGAAAAGACACATTCTTGAGCGTTGCGCCCCTAAAGGAAACATCGTTTAATACCGACTTGTCAAATTTAACGCCGATAAAGGTTTGCCCGTCAAGACGCAGCCCGCTCAGGTCGGAATATTTGAAGTCCACGCCGTCAAAGATACAACCCTCAAAGATTGTTTTTCTAAGGTCGATCTTGTTTAGCGTGACGTCGGTCAGTTTTACACCTGCGAATTTTGCTCCCTCCAGCCCAGAAATGCTGAAGTCAGTGCGTACAAGGATTGATCGATTGAAACTTACATTCGTAAGGTCAACGGTGGATAGGGTACAGTCAGTCAGATTTGCGCCGTCAAAATTGGCTTCACGTAAATCACTGCTCTTAAACGAACTTCCGGTCAAGTCTGCGCCCGCAAAGTCGGAACCGCGTAACGCGCTAGCATTAAATTGACCTTTATGCGCAGTAACGCCTGCAAAGTCGCTTTGGGTCAGGTTGCTTGCGCTAAAGTTAGTCAGCAACTGCCGCTCGAGCGAGCGGGAGAGGTTGGCGACTTCCAGTATCGTTTGTTCGATGTCACCGATGCTCTGAATGGTCAGATGAAACGCAGTTTCATCGTCTTTGCCCTCTGCTTTGAGTTCACGATATCGCTCCTGCAAATCGGAGTGCAGGTCCGCCTGTAATTCGGTGACGCTTTTAACCCCATCGTATGGCGTAAAAACGCCGTTCAAATAGTTCGTCAATTTCTGATTCATAACATCCATCTCCTTATAATAAATTTTCTAGTACGCGCTTTGAATACTCCCAATTGCTTTTGTTGCGGGCGTAAGTACCGTTGCCCTTTTCGGTAATCCTAAAATACTTGCGTCGTCCGCCCTGAGATTCGTCACCCCAATACCACTCGATATCGCCGTCTGTCTCAAGCCGCCGGACGCTGGAGTACATCGTGGCTTCCTTTAATTCATATTCGCCGCCCGAGCGCTCGGCGATCAGTTTGACAATTTCGTACCCGTAGCGGTCAGCTTCGGATAAGAGCCGTAAAATCATCGTATCGGTATGTCCGCGCAGCAGGTCGGATGTAATTTTGTTCTCGCTCATTTAATCACCTCCGTGTTTTTATAATACGACACACTACTGTGACTGTCAAGGTAGTATTTCAAATAAAATACTTTGTTTGAAAATAGTGATGTATTCATAACGATATCTCTAACGGATTCATTCTCTTTTTTCGTGTTTTATCTAATTTGAACTTTCCAATCAAGCATTATTTGTCGCTGAAGGAGTGAGTCGTGGAGAGGTTTCTGCGTATAAAGAACATAAATATACCGATGCCCACTCTAGGAATGGATTACGTTGATACAGATAGCCTTAAGGGTTTACGAGGAAAGAGTTCCTCTATACATCAAGTATTGTGATAAAACTCTTGATTGCTCAAACAAGGAAATAGAACATTGTGTTAGTGAAATTATAGAGAAAATACAAGGAAGCCATTGGGATAATTCAACAAACGAGAACCTATATTAAAGTTATGAGCATTTCTTTTAAATGAGGAATGCTTTTTTTGTTTAAAGAAGAAATATACATAACAATAACAATATATTTAATTGTGGTAATTTTTTATTGTAAGACGATAAATCATATGTTAAAGTCAAATTAAATTTAATGATAAGTGAGGGACTTTTTATGGAACGAGGATCAACACTCTTTTTAAAGGTAGCTGTTATTCTTATTGGAATCCCAGTTCTTGCTTTGTGCATATTTTTGGTGCCAGAGATAGCGAATTATGCAGCTGAATTGTATCCAGATCTTACGTATATCAAATATCTTGTTTTCATCGATTTGTATGCAACGGCGATACCTTTTTACATTGCACTGTATCAAACTTTTAAACTTTTAAGCTATATTGACAAGAATAAAGCTTTCTCGGAATTATCTGTACGCGTTTTAAAGAATATAAAATTCTGTGCAATCACAATCAGTAGCTTGTATGTGGTAGGCATGCCACTCTGCTATCTCGTGGCGGAGAAAGACGATGCCCCAGGTATCATAGTAATCGGAATGGTCATGATTTTTGCTTCCATGGTGATTGCCATTTTTGCTGCAGTTCTCCAAAAGCTTTTAAAAGAGGCGATTGATATAAAATCAGAAAATGATTTGACGGTCTGAGGTGAATAACATGGCGATTATAATCAATATTGATGTGATGTTGGCTAAAAGAAAAATGAGCGTAACAACACTTACGGAAAGGGTTGGAATAACAATGGCTAACCTTTCTATATTGAAAAATGGAAAGGCAAAAGCGATTCGATTATCAACGTTAGAGGCGGTTTGTAAGGCTTTAGAATGTCAGCCTGGCGATATTTTAGAATACAAAAGTGACGAAGACACTCAAGCATAATAACGTTTAGTTAATAAACATTGTGGTGGAAAGTAGGTCTTCATATGACAATTATTAGGGGGAAGTATAACCATGGACATTAACAATCTGATTATTGAAAATATGGCAAATCCCCAAGAGCTGGAGAGAATGTTTAGAAAAGAACCCGAAGCTTTTAAAAAGTCATTCTCCTATGCTTGGGAACAAAACCCTGATTCGCAGGTTCTTGCCGTTTGGTATGAAAGATTGCATTTCAAGGAGACAATACATACAGAAAAAGCTTCCTTACTTCAGAAAGATTTCTTAACCATGGGCATTTTAGCGATTCTAGCCGGGATTAGCACAAGGATCCTTTTTCATTTTGTCGAAAAGGAAGCTATAGCCCCTATTAATCTTGTGTTTGGTATACTTCCCTTCATTGCCATCTATTTTTTATGCAATAATTTCCCTCGCAAAAAGGTGCTTTACACCCTAGCATCGTCATTCCTAATCTCCGGGTTTTTTCTGAATATGCTGCCACTAGAGCAAACAGACAGTATTATCCTGGCTTATATACACCTCCCCATATTCTTATGGGTAGTAGTAGGGCTTGCATTTACAGGAAATGACTATGGCAGAGGAAGCACAAGATTAGCCTATCTTAAATTTAATGGAGAACTTGGCATACTCTACGCCTGCATGGCAATTAGCGGAATGCTGCTAACAGGATTAACGATGCAGTTATTTAGATTTGTCGGCATGGATATATCTGAATTCTATTTTAAAAATGTCGTTTTATTTGGTGCTGCCGCGCTCGCTCTTGTGGCTACATACCTCGTATCTAGGAACCTTAAACTTGCTAAAAATATAGCACCCTATATTGCCAAAATTTTTAGTCCTCTTGTCCTGGTAACCTTGTTGGTCTATCTAATAACGGTTATTGTGGTCGGGAAAAATCCATTCTTGGACCGCGATTTCCTCTTATCTTTCAACGGAATTCTCCTTATTGTATTGGCCGTTACCATATTTTCCATTACCGAAAGCGGCACAGATGAGAAAAAGAACATTTCAGATTATATCAATTTTGCTCTCATTGTTCTTGCTCTTATCATTGACAGTGTGGCTTTATCCGCCATCGTGTTCAGGCTTTCTTCTTATGGGATTACGCCCAACAGATTGGCTGTTCTAGGCGTAAACATACTGATCTGGGCCAATCTCATTTGGATTATGCTCTCCTATATGCGTTTTCTACAAAACAAAACCGGACCTTCAACCATTCAAGATGCCGTTACGAAGTATTTGCCGGTCTATGGGCTTTGGGCAGCTTTCGTTACATTTACTTTTCCTTTATTTTTTAATTAGAAAGGCTCTGTTAATGGTATTGTTCCTTCTCCATCACCAACGGAACAAGGGTCAAGAATTCTAACTAGCGATCGCATAAATCAAGGGCAAATGGTAGTTTCTCTTGTATAAGATATTTTAGAGATAAATAAAACTAAAGCCCTAAGGGAAAGAATCCCCGGGCTTTTTTGTGCTTTTGTTAACCACCTGAATTATGTTGTTTACATCATCAATTCCATTATTTCTACTTCTTCTTTTTTCTGCTTTTACCATGATTTGGTTTGTTATCTTTTTGGTCTTTAGCGTGATTTTCTTGTTGTTGGTCGTGTGTTGTCATGACATTAGCCCACCTATCTGAGGAATTGGAAACATAATTAGTGTACTCATCTAAGGATTAATATAAGCAGCCACTTTGTGCCAATTACTAATGATTCGAGATTATCTAAGCATTTCCTGATGGTTGGGAACCAGGTGGAATGAAAAACGGTGGTATTTTAATCCACCCGCGTTTCATCATTAATTGTTTTAATTTTGCCCCCAACATTACTTTTTCCGCTTGGAACTGTAAAAACATTAAACCGAAGTCTGTTCGAATCGATTCTGCATTTGCACCTGCGGCACGGAGAATCAAACTAACGATTTTAAAAGATAATTCGTTGGCAAGCACATCGTCCGTCAATTTAACACCAAGCGGAATACTGTTAGGATCCGAGTTAGGCATATCTTCATGAGCAGGAGGTAATGTAATTCCTTCGTTAAGCATGAAATTATAGAGGCGTTCTCGTTGCCCATGATTGAGTTCTAAATCTTCTTTAAGCATGGCTTTCAGATCCTCATCATACGTGGTGTTTATACCCGCTTGAACAGTTGCTTTGGCTATTTCAAGACCCGCCAAATAAATCCAACAAGCCATCACTTCCCCAACATGAAGAGGGTGGGGTTTTTCTTCATCTGTCAAAGATTTAATTGTTATAATTGCTGCGTCCAATATGCCTACCATTGTTATTCCTCCCGACATCGTATTTTTATTTGGATATTGTTTAACGGGAAATCTTTTTTATTCACATTTGTGAAAAACATTGAATGATTATTTTTCAAACGCTATCTTATCTCTATTAACCGCATAGGGTGGTTGCTCCATCCAACCGTTCTGAATCGAAATTTTTGCTGCATCTTCAACAAATGATGAGATTTTCATTAATGACCTTGCATAGAGGATTCCCATATCATGTCTTCCGTTTACAGCCGCAGAATTTCCAAACGCTCTAATTTTCATTGAAAACATGTCAATCTTATGAAACAACATTAATTTATCCGAAAATGGAGAAAATGTTGATGTTGTAACCAAATGGTCAAGAAACGATGGTGAAGGTAAATCTTCGTTATGTAGCTTTTCCATATATTGTTCGATGTGTTTATGCGTGATATCCTTACCTTCTATAAACAATTTTCGAACCTTTTCCGATTTTACTACTTGGCTAAATGCCATGATCAATGCTTTGCTTGTTACATTGTTTTCAATATTATCATACAAATGGGCAATTTCTAATGCATGTAGAGGTCGTACATGTCCAAAAAAACCATTTAAAAAATCTTGATGAATAAATTCCACTTTATCTGGAACTGGAATAATAGGAGGTTTAATGATTAATCCTTTATTCATCAATATATCGTTGATTTGTTCCATCAATGCCATAGTGGAAACCATACAATGAGTAAAAAAATCTTTAACATCCTTCCTATAAACAAGCGGTACGGCTACGTTATAAATACTCATTCCTGCTTTAGCTACATATTTCAAGTAATGAACATAGTATTCATCTTCAAATAAACGAGGAGCACCAAGGTTAACGTCTTCTTCTGAAAAACCTTTAGGAATCGGGAAATTTTCTTTCTTGAAAATATCTTCCGTTGTTTTCATGAACTCTACGCTTAATTTTAATGCATTCTCTAATAAAGTTTTAATATCTTTATCGACAACGTTTTGAAGGTAATAACGTAATATACATTGTGACATGCTGTTTCCCACATGTGTTGCCCAAAGTTTACCCATTTCTACTGATGTTAGTTTTTCAGTGGTATTCGATTTAGTTGAACTAATTTTAATGGGTTTAATCGTTTCCATGATAAAAACTCTCACTCCCTAATTAAATTATAGCTTAGTATTTTCCTCCATTCGAAATCATATTCTGAAGTTCACTCACAAGTATACAAAATGGACCCTCTGGAATAATCACAATACCCAGTACAGATGAATGCCGATCGAGATCCGATGAATGTTACGGGAGAATGGAAAATTACGATTCCCGAGACGCAAACAGGACCAGACAGCATAGTCCATAAGGATTTTAACGGGGTTCTAACCTTACGGCAAGATGGATCAAATGTTACAGGCAGCTACAAATGGAGCGGCGGAGGAATAGTAGGGAGAATTGATGACAATAACAATTTTGCGGGAGTTTGGGAGGATGCTACCGGTCGAGGGAATGCTACTATGCACTTCTCTATACGTTATGGCCAACCATATTTTGATGGCAGGTTTAGTGGGTTGGGAGAAACGAAATCCCGATATTGGTATGGTAACAAGGTAACTAGCATAGGGTCCTTCGTGGTTCATCCGTGAAACAGCAGGTGGCTAGTCTCTGGGCATATTGCATTTTACGGACGCGGTCAGGTGTGTAAAACGCCTCTCCGTGTTCTTTTACTTTTCGCTCTCTTTACGGGTTTGCTCTTTCTTTTGAGCACATTTTCATATGTTCACTCTCCGTTCATGAAAAGCATAAAGACGAGTGGTACTCCAATCGTGACATTTTAGATTTTACGTTGTATAACCCATTATTTCGACCAATTGTATGTACTTATGGAGAGCTAAAGAAGCATTTAGTCACAAAAAATATTAATAACTGAGTTCGGGGAAGGGCTATCGAGAAACATGCTTTACCCAGCAGAAACAGACTTCTGGTACGTTATGAAAAACACATTTTCCAGTTAATTAATCCTTTGCACTAGCGGAGAGCTATAGTTGAACAAAACAAGGAGCAGATCTGCCACGGCAGTTGCTCCTTGTTTTTATTGAGCTAAAGGGCAGATTTGCTCAACAAACTATGCAGGATAGCGAAAAAACTTTGCAACCTTTAAAATGATAACAACGTCTTTTATGTAAGACGCAAAGGAGGTTATCAATTGAAAAGACTTTGTTTATTATTCCTATTAATAACATCACTTTTTCTTAATGCTTGTACCAACAAAGTCGAACCTAAGCAATCTCCATTAGCGGAAACTAATAAATCCAGTTCAGCGGAACTTGTGGGTTATATTACCAAGCTCGAAAATCAAAGAGCCTTAGTAGTTAGTCCGATAAGTAGAGAAATAAATCAAACAACAAAAGAGTTCTACGATGCAATGTGGGTTTCAAATATGACCCAAAAGGTAGAGGTTGGACAATACGTTAATGTAAGGTTTGAAGGTGCCATAGCTGCGTCATACCCTGGTCAAGTAAAAGCATCGAAGGTCACCATAACTAAAATACAAAAACCTGAAAAAGCAGACATTACTCAAGATGCAGTAATCCGAAAAGCCTTATTAAATAAGGATATTTCAAGTGTAAACGTGCTTGTGATTAAAGAAGTGAGTTATGATGAAAATTCAGATGTTTGGACTATCAAATACAAAGACGCAAATGGCTTATTAGAAGAACATAGTATGCAAGTTCCAGATAAAACATTGAATTAACGGAAAACGATAGTGAAGGAGCTTACCTCGCCGGTAGCTCCTCTTTTTGTTCATTAAGTAACGGAGGTTAGTATGGGAAAGCCTGCAGGAATTTTTGTTGTAAATACAATAAAAATGTTGTACTATTTTTTTACGACGTTTGAAAAATACAATAGTAGTGGAGTTGCAATTATGAAGGAAATTCTACGTGAGGTTGGAATGATTGCTAGGGCATTGGATTCTATAAGTAATATAGAATTTAAAAAATATGACCTTACAAAAGGACAGTACTTGTACCTCGTGCGAATATGTGAAAATCCAGGAATTATTCAAGAAAAGTTAGCTGAAATGATAAAGGTAGACCGAACAACAGCTGCTCGTGCTATAAAGAAACTGGAGATTAATGGATTTATTGAAAAGAATGATGATCCATATAACCAAAAAATTAAAAAACTATTTCCTACAGAGAAAGGGAAGACTGTTTACCCTTTTATAAAAAGGGAAAACGATTATTCCAATATGGTCGCACTATCTGGATTCTCCGAAAGTGAAGTAGAAACGATTTTTAACCTGCTGCAAAGAGTCAGAAAAAATGTAGAAAAAGACTGGGAGTTTGTAAAAAAGGGAAACAAGAGAAAATATTGATTTAGTAAAAGGAGGACAAATAATATGACTATAAATATAAAAAAGTGCACATTTGAAGATCTAGGATTCCTTCAAGAAATTAGTGTTGAAACATTTAATGAGACATTTAAGAATCAAAATTCACCTGAAAATATGAAAGCCTACTTGGAAAAAGCATTTAACTTAAAACAATTAGAAAAAGAATTATCAAATATCTCTTCGGAATTCTATTTTATTTACTCTAATGAGGAAATTGCCGGGTATTTAAAGCTAAACAACAATGATGCTCAAACTGAAATAATGGGCAATGATTCGCTTGAAATCGAGAGGATTTATATAAGGGAAAAACTTCATAAACAGGGGCTTGGTAAATATCTAATAAATAAAGCTATAGAAATAGCGATAGAACGAAATAAAGAGAAGATCTGGTTAGGGGTTTGGGAAAAAAATGAGAGCGCAATTACCTTTTATAAAAAAATGGACTTTGTTCAAACAGGAGCCCACTCTTTCTATATGGGTGATGAAGAACAAATAGATTTTATAATGACCAAAACACTCAAATAACATTTTCTCTGAAATGATATTCAGATAACGGCGAACGTTAGTTCAGCGATCCAGGAAGCAGTTTGCCGCCGCGGCAGCTCAACCATGAATTGCCTTTGATCCTTATACTCCAAAAGCACACTACCCATGGAACCAAACAAACTCCAAACAAATGCATCTTTTAATACACAACAGGGAGCAGATTGCCACGTCCGGTAGCTGTTCCCTTTTTTTGAATCATCATCGAATACCATTGAAGAATTGTATAGGACCTACAAACCGCATTTATTTGCAATTGCTTACCGCATGCTTGGTTCTAGATCGGATGCAGAGGATATGGTTCAAGATTTGTTTATTAGCATGCATGGATTTTTAAACGACAACATTCAAAATTTTAAATCGTACTTAAGTAAAATGATGATCAATCGTTGTTTAAACGAGTTAAAATCAGCACGAAAAAAAAGAATAAGCTATGTAGGCAATTGGCTTCCAGAACCAACCGTGCAGCTGATCGAGTATAGTCCATTAGATAGTGTTGAGCGTCAGGATACAATGTCTTACGCATTTCTTATTCTTATGGATAAACTGACACCCTTGGAGAGAGCGGTGTTTATTTTAAGAGAAGTGTTCGCATATGAACATCGTGAAATTGGAGAAATGTTCAACAACACAGAAATCAATTGTCGCAAGATTTACAGCCGTGTCAAGAAAAAAGTAGACGCATCCAATGAAAAAGATGAAATGCTTTCATCGCATCTTCACGAGGAAAAGGAAAGGGTAAGCCGTTTCATAACATTCAATCCCTGGTGAACATGTTAACTGAGGATGTCATTTTCATTGCTGATGGCGGAGGAAAAGTGTCTGCCGCGATTAATCCTATTTACAATAAGAAACGTGTGCTCACCATTTTGAACGCTCTTTCGTCAAGTCGATTTCCTGCATCTAAAGCGCAGCTTGTCGAGGTCAATCATCAGCCTGGTATATTGATAACCGAAGATGGGATTTCAACGGGGGTCATTTGTTTTGATTGGGATATCCAGACGTTGGCCATTCAACGGGTTTACCTCATTGTAAATCCGGATAAATTGCAGCATTTAAACTGAGAATTCTTGAATAACGCGACAAATGAGAAAGGATATAGTCACCTTGAGTTTAAACAACTGTCGCGCCATCTAAGAGAAGATCCTTGATCTCGTTCAGATCAGGGCGTCGCAAATGAATGATTGCCATTGCCCAGAACATGAAAAAGATTGCCAACCACCTGGCCAGAGAGGCCGGATAGCAGGCAATCTTTATTTGTTTACTTAGAACGGTTATTATAGGCTGAATTATTTACCTAATATAGGGTTTATTGAATATTTTGGAAATTAATACTCTGAACGATGTCACATATTCATATCACCAATTGCCTTATTATTATCAAACAAATTTGATCAGAAAAGAAAGGGATGAAGACATCTTGAGCAATTGTCCTGTTTGCCTAGTAGGTATTGTTGAGCCAATTGGTTACGTCGAATTAAAGGAGGGACCACTGGAATTCAAACTGGGCCAATTTCCACCGACTAAGAAAGAAACAATCACCATTGGGATGTGTAGTCGGAAATCATGTCAGCATGTAAATATGGGGGCAGTTCCGGAATCCCTTACCCCAGCCAAGAATTTATTGAAGGAGCTCATTCTATCGCTTGAAAAGAGAACACGGTAAAAGATTGTGTGAAATCAGTATTGAATGAGTAAGTTTTTTCTTTGGAATAATACGAATTCTGCATAACCACAAACTGGACGATTGCTAATTATTTGCGAGATACACTCAAATATGCATTGCGATTAATACTTGGAATTGAATAAATGTAGCATTTAAAACTGCTAATCGTTGTATTGGCATAGTTAGCACTTAAGCGCTTAATGAGGTAAAAAAAATAAATAGTTTTTATGTCACACATTGAAGTCGCCATTTGTCTTATCAGTGTCAAAAAAATTAGGAGGTACACAATTATGACGCAACGTGTAAATTATATGGAGCAATCTCCAGAGCTTTTCAAAAAAATGGTGGATTTCAGCATGGCTGAGAATAAAAGCTCAATTGAAAAGAAGATCCTCGATCTTGTTCACATCAGGGCATCACAAATGAATGGATGCGCGTTCTGCCTGGACATGCATATGAAGGAAGCCAAGATTCATGGCGAGCGTGAGCTTCGCCTATACCACATCTCGATCTGGCGGGAATCGACGCTGTTTGATCCGCGTGAACGCGCTGCGCTGGCATGGACCGAAATTCTGACCAAGCTTTCTGAGCATGGAGTGCCCGATGAGCTGTATGAACGCGTTCGTGGTCAGTTTACTGAGAAAGAAATTTCGGATCTGACTTTCTCCGTTATGGCGATTAATGCTTGGAATCGTATTAGCATAGCATTCAAAGCGGAACCGGGATCAGCTGACGCCGCATATGGTTTGAGCAAAGCCGGCTTAAGCTAATCAGTTACAGAAGCAAAGCATAGTTCAACTTATAAGCACTTTTGAACCTATCTAGAAAATGTGTTTAGACATTATTAGCTCTTTATGGGCTACAACAATTAGGAGGATTAATATGAAAATTGTAGTTATTGGTGGCAGTGGGTTTATTGGAAAAAAACTTGTAAACAACCTTCGTCAGCTTGGCCATGAGGTAGTGGCAGCATCACCTTCCTTAGGTATCAACACAATCACTGGTGAGGGACTGGCTGAAGCGCTTAGCGGCGCACAGGTTGTCGTCGACGTGACAAACTCGCCTTCGTGGGAGGACCAGGCTGTTAAGGAATTCTTTGAGACGTCTACTCGTAATCTCCTTGCTGCTGAAGCAACCGCTGGAGTAAGTCATCATGTTGCGTTGTCGGTCGTTGGTACCGAACGCCTTCTCCAAAGTGGTTATTTCCGTGCGAAAATGGCTCAAGAAGAGCTAATCCAGAATTCCAAGAATCCTTATACGATCGTCCGCGCAACGCAGTTCTTCGAATTCGTCGGCGGCATCGCCGATGTGGCTACAGAAGGGGAAACCGTTCGTTTGCCTTCCGCCCTTATGCAGCCTATCGTTTCGGATGATGTTGCAGCCGCTGTGGCCGATTTCGCACTTGGGGCACCAGTGAATGGCATTGTCGATGTGGCTGGTCCAGATCAGATTCGTATGGACGAATTCGTTCGACAATACTTTAGCGAAACTCAAGACAAACGTCAGTTGGTTACCGACGCCAACGCGCTCTACTACGGATCCGTAGAGGTAAATGATCAATCTCTCGTTCCAAATGGCGATAGACCCGTGCGCATCACTACGACACATTTCCAAGATTGGCTCAGCCGCTCAGCATCTCAGCGGTAATTCTCCAAAACAGAGTCACAAATTAATCATTTTATTTATGTAGAACATGGAAGCTTCCTAAGTTTGGCTTTACAATAATCCCGGAAGTTTCGTGCATTAAAGTAGGCGTTCACTCTATTGGGTGAACGCTTATTACATTTTTTACTTCGTAGCTTTTACTGGCGATGAATTCAAATAAACGGAGTAAAGCTTTAACATGCAAGAATTTTTGCTTCAGCTTTAGCTTATTATGATAACTATCGCAGGCATTCTGGTGAGTTACTTTCACAATATAGAGACTGGCTTATTATGGATAGTTCAGAAGTTATCTGGAAATCGAAGGTTAAGAAAGCCCCTGATAGTTCATATAGATTGCAAGAGGTAGACGCAGACTTTATCGCTGGGCTGAATAATGGGATTCAAGGATTTATAGTTACATAAAATGATCGCAAAAACGAAATAAAAAGGTCGTCATATTGGATGTGAGCCTCCATATGTTTCCGGTAGAATGAAAACAAGGGGGTGAAACGGCAGGAGGCTTATCTAATCCAGGTCGTCGATTAGAACGATTTCGGATCTCCGGTCCTGTATAGCGGGCGCTTTTTGTTTGATGAATACGCTCTCATTCCTTGATGGGGGCCGGAATTGGAATCCCGGACCCGCTATGTTTCCACGCAAGACAATTTCTGGCGGGAGTCAAATATTTCATCTGAGAAAAAGGAGGATTTTGCTATGGGAAGAAGTTACTACGCCATTATCGAGATAACGGATCATGGTCCTTACGTTACAAAACTGGTGCTGCCCATATCGGTGAACGTGAAGGCAGAAGAGGTGAAGCCGGAATGCTTTAGTGTATATGTGGAGCGGAAGGACAAGAAGGGTGAGATCCTGAAGCTTTCGAGGAACTGGTTAGAGAAGACGGAAAAGGAGTTAAGCAAGGGCTACTGCGTGGTGGAAGCCGCTTATCCTTCCTGTAGCCATGGCGTACGGAGAGAGGAAGGGGAATTCGTGACCCTGGAAATGAAGTATGGACCGCTCGATTCCTTATCCGCTGCAATTGCCTGTCCGAACGACTTCAACGAGTTTATCTTCAGCGATTATCGGATTAACCAGATTGCGGAAATTCCGGCGGAGGAAGAGAGGCTGACGGGATTGGTATTCGACCTGTGTGCAGGCAAAACCATGAAACAGGCGGAGAAGTTCCTGCACGGCATTTCCTCCTATGAAGAGGAGCCGCTAAAGTATGGCTACTTCGTGCCGCAGACTGGAAACGGCAGGCGGCCACTCATCATCTGGTTGCACGGAGCTGGAGAGGGCGGACAGGATCCGACCATCGCTTATACGGGCAATAAGGTGGTGAACATGGCCAGCGATGCAATCCAAGCCAAGTTTGGCGGAGCTTACATGTTGGTACCGCAGACACCGACCTTCTGGATGAACGACGGCAGCGGACAGTACGGTAGGACAGGTAAGTCCAAGTATGGGGAGGCCTTGAAGGCTCTGATTGATGAGTTCATTTTCAGGAATGATGCGGCAATCGACACTAACCGTATCTATATCGGTGGCTGCTCCAATGGGGGATTTATGACCATGCGTATGGTGCTGGACTATCCGGATTTCTTCGCTGCTGCATATCCTGTTTGCGAAGCGCTGTTCAATGACGTCATCAGTAATGCGGATATCGAGGCGATTAAGCATGTGCCGATTTGGTTTACCCATTCCAAGGATGATTTGATTGTGAAACCGGAGGAAACTGTAATACCGACTTATAAGCGCTTGATTAAGGCCGGTGCGAAGAATGTGCATTTCTCGTTCTTTGATAAGGTTGTGGACATCCATGGCTTGTTTGCGAATGAAAAGGGAGAGCCGTTTAACTATATAGGGCATTTCTCCTGGATATATGCCCTGAACGATGACTGTCACCTGGATTATGACGGGAAGCCGGTCGTGGTGGAGGGGAAGGAAGTATCTCTGATGGATTGGCTTGCTATGCAGAGCAAGTAAACGAAAAACATATTCACTAACGAAAAACGAAAGTGGGGAGCTGCCGCGAGGACGGCTCCTTTTTGATCTTCAATGAAGTGACGGGCAGGGAATTGGGAATAACGGTTCGATGATACATAATGGATCGTCCAGCCCGAACATACTGTACACGTGTAGCGGATGTTAAGGAAATCAAAATAACCGTAATATGACATATCACGGTCAGCCTGTTGAGAAACTTCAACAGGCTACTTTTCTATATTATTTATTAATTAACCGCGTTAATTTGGTATAATATAACTTTACTTTAATGGCGGTGGACTTGTGCTTCGTTCCAATCCTAATGTGCAAAATCAGTTTGAATTGATATATCGACTTATCAAAAGGACAAAAAGAATGCACCAGATATTCTAATGGTCCTTGAGAGATTAAAAGATAATAATCTACCTTCTCGGCTGCTTTTTCTCAACGAAAGGGCAGGATAGTGTAAGCGTAGGTTCTTGCCAAAATATGAAAAGACGTCTAACATTTATTTCAGGTGATCGTGATGATATAGCGAATTGAGGTGTTCATAAATGAAAGAGAACAATGTTAGGGAAATTAGGGTAACTGATTATCATGATATTTATTTGTTAAACCAAGACTTTAACTCGAATCTATATTTATTTTCTGAAGAAAAAGTAAAAGAGAAAATTGAAATCATTACAAAGAAAACAAAAGATATCATCTTTGTTTGTGAACAAAACAACGAGGTAATAGGATATATACATGGAAGTCCATATGAATTGCTTTTTTCTGACTCTTTAGTAAATGTCCTAGGATTTGTCGTTAAAGAAAAGTATAGAAACCAAGGTTTAGGTAGCATGTTGATTGAACGTCTTGAGCAGTGGGGAAAGAACAATGGATTTTCTGGGATTAAATTGCTCTCCCACCCAAGTCGAGTACATGCTCACAGGTTCTATGAACGACGTGGCTATATGTTTACAAAGGACCAAAAGAATTTTATAAAAAAGTTCAATTAATGGACTAAGATTTGGTCTTTGTCAAAAAAGGAGCGCCTCCGTATGATGGGTTTGTGCACGGGTTCGAAACCCAATACCATCAAGGAGGCGCTCTTACTATGAAGTTTTTAAACAAAAAGATGGACAAAATCAACGTATAGAAATTTCAATTTTGACATGATAATCTGGCTAATCTCTCCTGTAGTCCGTTATCATGAAACTATATTATAATAAAAAGTACGACAAAATTCTCACGCCGAGTGGTGATGACGATGCTCCAAAACTTCATGAAGAAGACGAACAATATTCGCATTAAAAATAAGATTATTCTCGCGTTCATTTTGGTCGTGGTCATTCCCGTACTGATCGTGGGTGTGTTCCTGACGAACGCATTTCGGCAATCAGTGCTCAATGATGCGATTGGACAGACCTCCAATAACGTGGAAAAAATTAACAAACGTGCATCTGACATTCTCCGGATTCCGATTGAGATTTCGAACAAGATGATGATTGATCCTCGATTGGAGCGTGTAGTCAACACGCAATATCAATCCATTTATGAAGTTGTAAGCGCTTATAAAGAGTTTCAGGATTTTACCGATTTTGTGAAGCTGTATAAAGAAGTCTACAATATCCGGTTCTACACAACAAATCCAACAACGTTAAACAACTGGAATTTCATACAGCCTTCTCCCTCGATTCTGGAGTCTTTTTGGTACAAGGAAGCAATGAGCAAAAAAACAGAGAAGATCAGCTGGTATTTCATCGAGGATGAAACGAAAAATAATCGAAAAATGCTTAGTTTGGTAAAAAGGATTTATTTCCCGAACTACCGAACCAGTGGTGTGCTGGTGATTGAAGTTAATCCTGACGAAATGAATGCGATCGTTAGTCAAGAGTTATTTGATACGATGATTTTGGATGGCATTGGAAATATCGTTGCTGCCAAGAATACGGAATGGGTCGGCAAAAACGTAAGCGAATTGGATTTCGCCAAAGAGTTTCTGAATAAGCCGGAAGGTACGTACCAGACGAGGTTCAAAGAAAGAGATTCTAAAGTTCTCATCAACGACCTCATACCGACGTTAAGTGATAAGGGGTTACGAATTGTATCCGTATTCACAGTAGAGAGTATCGTTGGCAAAGCCAACAAGATCAGCTATATGGGGTTGTACATTACGTTAGCGAGTTTATTTGTAGCCTTTGTCCTCATTTATTTCTTCTCCAATATGCTAACATCCAGAATGCTTCAGTTGAACAAACAGATCAATAAAGTGGCGCTAGGAGATCTGCATGTTACTTCAGAAATTGATGGTCACGATGAGGTTGGCATGCTCGCTAGGCAGTTCAATAACATGGTCCGAAGCATTCGGGAGTTAATGAATGAGGTTCATGAGTCTAACCGAATGAACAATCAGTTAGAACTGCGGCAAAAAGAGATTAAGTTAAAGATGATGGCGAGTCAAATCAATCCGCATTTTCTGTTTAACGCACTGGAATCGATTCGTATGAAAGCCCACCTGAAAGGCGAAGCTGAAATTGCCGGCATCGTCCGAACGCTGGGCAAGCTGATGCGCAAAAAGCTCGAAATCATGGGGAGTCTGATTCCACTCAAGGATGAGCTTGACATGATTCGTTGTTATTTAGATATCCAGCAGTTCCGTTTTGGGGATCGGTTGATGTATGAAATCCATTTGGATCAGGGGGCTAGCGACATCATGATTACGCCTCTGATCGTACAGCCACTTGTTGAAAACGCGGTCATTCATGGGCTGGAGTATATGGAGGATAACGGGATTTTGAAGGTTCATGCAACGATAGAAGATCATTATTTGCGTATTGAAGTGAGCGATAATGGAGTTGGTTTCAGCGAGTCTAGACTGAGGGAAATTAAGGAGTCGATGAGCGACATTGAGGATAAACAAGAGCATCGCATTGGTTTGCGTAACGTACACCAAAGGCTTAAATTAATGTATGGCGACACCTATGGTTTGACGATTATTTCCAATGAGGGCATGGGGACACGCATTTACTTTTCGATACCGATTCAGGGGTGAGCACATGTACAGAGTGTTAATTGTTGACGATGAGCCTATGATTCGCGCGGGTTTGCAGACATTGATCGATTGGGAGCGTTATGGCTTCCAGGTTGTAGGTGATGCGATGAACGGCCGGGAAGCGATGAGCAAGTACGCTGAGTTGGCGCCGCATTTAATTATCATTGACATTCGCATGCCGGTAATGGATGGACTGCAGGTTATTGAGGAAATTCGCAAAACAGATACTTTGTGCCGTTTTCTTATCCTCAGCGGATATGCGGATTTCGAATACGCGAAAAGAGCGATTGTCGGACAGGTGGATGGCTATGTGCTCAAGCCTGTAGACGAAGACGAGATTGTGGCTGAATTAATACGCATTAATAAGTATCTTCAGAAGCAAGAGAAGTTATCTCAATTAGGTGTAAAGAGTGAGGCACAGCGGAGAGAGGAATGCATACAGGCCCTACTTGCCGCGGATGGAGATCAGCTGTCCATATCACATGATGTTGAAACTATAATTGGCGCATCAGTGGGGGGATATCAAGTCATACTGCTCCAGCTTGCCCAGTCGCAAAGGACTGATTCGCGCATCTACGCCATGATCCAGCAGTGTTTAATTGACTTGTTTGAGACCAATAAGCGAAGAGGTATTGTCTTTGCAGCGAACCCCTATATCGGTGTTCTCCTAACGGAGACCATTGTGGATGAAGGAACAAGGAGTCGTGTTTACCGTGAGATGAAGGCAGCTCTGCCTGATCATATCTTCTATGGTGCCATAGGTCGTGTTGTCAAGCAGATTCAAGAAGTTAGCACTTCCTTCGGAGAAGCAGCGAACCTGCTTACGAAGCATTTCCTCTATGGCGATGAGCTTATTGCTCAGCATGATGTCATTCGTGCAAGCGAGCATCCGGCCACTTTAGACATTGTCTCCTTAGCCGAGAAGATCTACTACGCAATGGATATGGGGAATAAAGAAAGTTTGGAGCACTGGCTCCAACTTGCGGGAACGGAGCTCATCGCCTATGATAGCAGCGAGCATGGCTTGAAAACGAACTATGCACAGCTGATCTCCATGGTATTGAACAAGCTGGCTGGACTGAACGATAAAGCGTATACTATCGTGCAGAATGCCATGTCCATTATTGCGCAAATTTATGAGCAGCCGAACTTGGCAGCGATCCAAAATCGCATCCGTCATCAGTTGTGTGATTTGACGAACCAGATTAGCGTTTCAAGTAATGAACCGTTGTTAAAGCAGATTATGGATTTCGTCGAGCGGCATTATGCTGAGAATTTAAAGTTGGATACGCTGGCAGAGTTGTTCAATTATACGAGCGGGTACTTAGGTAAAATCTTCAAGAACTATACCGGCGCACACTTTCATACCTATCTGGATCAAATCCGCATCCAGAAAGCGATTGAGCTTCTGGGTGAAGGGCTTAAGGTGCACCAAGTTGCTCAGCGCGTAGGATACGCTAATGCAGACTATTTCCACAGCAAATTCAAAAAATATGTAGGCGAATCGCCTTCCTCGTATAAGGGGAAAAAGAATTGAAGAGATTGCCTGTTATCTAGCATGAGAGCTGGATAAGAAGGCACTCTCTTTTTATTTCACCTTTATGCGCCCGGATATCTTGAAAGCGCTATTTTGACATGATTTGAAGCTGAATTTGGGTGGTTTTTTGAATGGGAATCATCCAGTATGATAGAGATATAAGACAAACGGAGGGATACAATGAAAACGCTATCTACGGAGAAAACCATCCCCCTTACGGAGCGGAAGAAGTCTTCGAAGTTTTGGAAAACGATGGTTCAGCAGCGCTATCTTTATATGATGTCGATCCCTTTTGTCATCTATGTGATCATCTTTAATTATGTCCCTGTGTGGGGCTGGCTTATGGCTTTTCAAAAATTCAAACCCGGTAAATCCATACTGCAGCAGCAGTGGGTGGGGCTCGATAACTTCAAAGAATTGTTCGCTGATGAAAGGTTTTACCTCGCATTGCGGAATACGCTTGCTATGAGTATCATGGGGCTTATCGTTAGTTTTACAATTCCAGTTGTATTTGCAATTCTGATGAATGAGCTTAAGGGGCAGTTGTTCAAAAGATCCATTCAGACGATTTCTTATTTGCCTCACTTCGTATCCTGGGTAGTTGTAGCCAGCTTGGTGACTAAAATGCTTTCTATTGATGGAGGCGCCGTTAATGAGCTCCTGCTAAAGCTGCATATTATCGATCAACCTGTGCAGTTTATGGCCAAGGGCAGTTGGTTTTGGGGAATTGTGACGATTTCTGATATGTGGAAGGAAACAGGTTGGAACTCCATTATTTTCTTGGCTGCCATGGCGGGCATCGATCAGGAGCAGTATGAAGCAGCTACGGTGGATGGAGCAGGCCGATTTCGTCGAATTTGGCACATCACGCTGCCAGGTATTCGGACAACGTTCATGGTCGTATTCATTTTGTCAATCGGCAGTTTGATCAGCATCGGCTTTGAAAAGCAGTTTCAACTGCAAAACTCGCTCGTTACTGACTATTCGGAAGTTCTTGAATTGTACGCGCTTAAATATGGAATTCAATTAGGCCGGTATTCATTTGGTACGGCAGTTGGAATTTTTAGCTCAGTAGTCAGCATTATTCTTGTTATAACTGCGAATACCATCTATAAGAAAGTCACCAAAGAGACCATTATCTAGAGCGTATGCTTACGATGCAAGTTTTCCTTACGAAAAACTTTTAGGAGGTGGGAGCATGCAGGTACAACTCAAGAGAAGCTTTCCAGATATTGCTTTTGACCTGGTTCTCTACATCGTTATGATTTTCGCTGCGATATGTACTTTATATCCTTTTTTGAACGCATTAGCCATTTCTTTCAATGATTCTGTCGATACGGTAAGGGGCGGCATTCACATTTGGCCTCGCGTTTTCACATTGCAAAACTATGAGTCTATCTTCCGCTTTCCCGGGCTGATCAAAGGTTTCCAAAATTCGATTCTGCGTACAGTAATTGGCTCTATTCTAGGAGTCATTAGCGCTTCAATGGTTGCGTTTGTCTTGGCCCGCAGAGATTTCCAAGCACGTAAACCGATTGCCATGTTGTTCGCGCTTACTTTATATTTTTCGGGAGGATTGATTCCTGGTTACTTTCTGATACGCGATCTTCATATGATCAATACGTTCTGGGTCTATATTATTCCAGGAATGCTTGGCGTTTGGAACGTATTCATTATTCGTTCTTTCATGGACGGGTTGCCTTATGCCTTGCAAGAATCGGCAAAGATTGATGGAGCTAATGATTTCACAATTTACTGGAAGATTGTATTGCCGCTTTGCCAGCCAGTATTGGCAACCGTTGCCTTGTTTATTGCAGTTGGGCATTGGAACTCTTGGTTTGATACTTTTTTATATAACAGCTCGAATGTACAATTGACCACGCTGCAATATGAATTAATGAAAGTGCTGCAGAGTACGCAAAGCGGCAACGAAGCGCACGATCCCAATCTTGTGCAAAATGTAGCGAAAGTATCACCTGAATCCGTCAAAATGGCGATTACAATGGTTGTCACCGTACCGATTTTGCTAGTTTATCCGTTTTTGCAAAAATATTTCGTCAAAGGGATTACGCTTGGTGCTGTGAAGAGTTAACCAAATTTGGTAATTGCAGCTTTTCCTGTTTTTGCATAGCATGTACGAGATAAAGGGAGGGTATCACCACATGAAAAAAAAGACAGCAACAATAACAGCAGTCCTGCTTACTGCAGCGATCGTTACAGCAACGGGCTGCTCCAAAGACACGACACAACCTTCTGCATCGGCAGTGCCAAACGGTACAAAAGAAGCGAGTTCCAATGATACAACACCTATCACGTTAACAATGTTTAGCGCTGATACGAATGCAGACTGGGACGATATGCAATCCGGAGTTGGCAAGAAAATTAAAGAAAAAACCGGAGTAACGCTTAAAGAAGAATTCCCGGTAGGCGCTGCAGATCAAAAAATTGCTCTAATGGCTTCCAGCGGTGAATACCCTGACCTGATTAGTGGGAAGGGTGATGTGCAAAAGCTGATCGATGCCGGTGCTATGGTGGATCTTGCGCCTCTAATCGACAAATACGGTCCGAACATCAAAAAAGTGTATGGCGATTATTTTAAAAGGCTCCGTTACAGCAATGATAATCACGCTATTTATGTGCTTCCATCCGCAGGAGTGAACAATAAGTATTTTGATGCTGGAGGTGGATTTGAACTTCAGCATCAGGTTCTCAAAGAGCTTGGTTATCCGAAAATCAAGACCGTGCAGGATTATGAGAACGCTTTAAAAGCATACAAAGAAAAGCATCCAACCATGGATGGAAAACCAACAGTCGGACTGTCTTTGCTAGCAGACGATTGGCGTATTCTGATCTCTGTGACGAACCCGGCGGTCACCACAACAGGAGCTACAGATGACGGGGAATTCAATATCGATCAAAATACGTATGATGCCAAGTACCATTTCCTGCGTCCTGAAGAAAAAGAGTATTTCAAATGGCTGAATCATATGAACAGTATCGGACTGCTCGATCCGGAAAGCTTTGTGCAAAAATACGATCAATATAAAGCGAAAATAGCCAGCGGCCGAGTGCTTGGTCTGATTGACCAAAATTGGGATTACGGCGACGGTGAAAACGTCTTAAAGAAAGACGGCAAGTTGGATCAAACCTATGCGCATTTCCCAGTAACCATGAATGAGAATATACAAGATCACTCCTTCCAGGATACAGGTTATTTAGCAGGCTGGGGAATCGGTATTACAACGAAAGCGAAAGATCCCGTTCGTGCGATCAAGTTTCTGGATTGGCTGGCGTCGGATGAAGGCCAAGTATTGGTTAACTGGGGCATTGAAGGCGTCGACTACAAGGTGGAAAATGGCAAGCGTGTACTTACACCTGAAGCGCAGGACAAGAAAACCAACAACCCGAGCGGCTATAAGAAAGAAAACGGAATCGGAAACTACTTCCTATCCGCACGCTATGGTGATGGAATTAAAGATCCTACCGGTAACTACTATACGACTAGTTTCCCTGAACAAATCCAAAAGAACTATACAAAAGCAGACCTTGAAACATTGAAAGCTTATAATGCTACAACTTATAAAGATCTGTGGCCAAAAGATGGAGAATTCCCAGTTAAAAAGTACGGCGCTGCTTGGGGAATTTCGATGCCAACAGGCTCCGATCTTCAAGTCACCTTCCAAAAATCCGAAGATATCATGAAAAAACGGGTTCCAGAAGCGATTCTGGCGAAGCCGGAAGACTTCGATAAAGTATGGGATGCTTTCATGGCAGACCTGGAGAAAGTCGGCGTGAAGAAAATGGGTGAACAGTTCACACAGATGGTGAAAGACAGAGTGAAGCTCTGGAACGAATAGACGTATGGCATAAATCAGTGAAAGGGTCCGTGTCTCACACGGGCTCTTTTTCAATAAAAGTAGAATGAATGTAAGCGATCGCAAAACAAAGGAGCGCGCTAGCTATGAACGTAAATACGAATTTTCTGTTCCTAAACACAGCATTACCGCTCGAAGAGCGTGTTATTGATTTGGTTTCACGTTTCACTTTAGAAGAAAAAATAAACCTAATGTGCCAGTATCAGACAGAAATTCCCCGCCATGGTGTAAAGCCATATAAGCATGGGACGGAAGGGGCACATGGAATCGCTTGGTTAGGCGAAGTGACGGTATTCCCGCAAAATATCGGCCTTGCGTGTACATGGAATCCGGATTTGCTTCGTGAGATTGGCTCAGCAATCGGCGATGAAGCAAGGGTCTATTTCCAGAGGAATCCTGCGATTAATGGACTTACGATATGGGCGAATGTTCGGTTAGCATAGATCCGTGCAATATGCGGAAATATTACCTGAAAGCTTTTGAGGCAGCCTTCACAGAGGGTGGGGCCCAATCGATGATGACAGCTTACAATGCTGTCAACGGCACGCTCTGCAATCTGAATCCCGATGTGAACGAGATTGTGAAGGGCGAATGGGGGATGAATGGTTTTGTTGTCAGCGATGCGGGCGATGTGATAGGTACGGTGCGCGATCATAAACACATGCATTCAAAAAAGTTTGGAGTAAGAGCTCGAAACCTGATGTGCGGTTTCAATTTCATTTATTGAATGCCCTTTCTGAACGTGGATTATCGGTCTCTAAACCAGTGGGCTGGGGGCTAAATTCAAACGCAGATGGTGTTTTGTTAACAACTTTTAATGGAACGCAGGTTACGAAATTAAATGAGAAGAAATTGATCGATATTGCGAATGTATTATCAGAAATTCATCAAACCGATGTTGAAGATATAGGAAATCTACAAATTCCACAATATGATTTCATCGATTACTTTTTTCCTCAGGCCAAAGAACATCAAGATATTTATCAAGCATTACTCCCACTGGTTAGTAGGGCTCAAATTAAACAAGAACGATTTATTCATGGCGATTTCCACCTAGCGAACCTTGTAGAGGCAAATGAGCGTTTCACGGTAATCGATTGGACGAATGGACAATTAGGGGATCCCAGATATGATTTTGCTTGGGCGCTTATTCTAATGAAAATATACATATCGGATCGATATGCCAATGTGTTTTGTACCGCGTATCTATTGGGAAATGACATGAAACAGGAAGAACTTGACGGTTTCGAAGCGTTGGCTTGCCTCAGATGGATATTGTTGAATAGAAACGGTGGCACACCCAAAGGACCTCGAACCATAGCGAAAGTTAAGAAAATAATCAAAAACAATCCGACGCTCAAGGATCTAATCAGTAGAGATATCCTGACAATTAAGATATAGGGATCGTTGAGGTTAATCATCTCTAATTTTACCATAGGTAAATTCTTGCTTGAACGGGTGCATCGTGCGAGAATAGGTGTTGGACAAGCCATACTTATTAACACACAAGAGGAGTTAACTTACATCATGTTGCACTTGAGTTGGGAAATGATAATCTTCGTTATTGTTGGTGGATTTTTGGCCGCGTATGTGGATTCGGTTGTTGGGGGAGGCGGGCTTATTTCGGTGCCTGTTCTACTTGCGGCAGGATTACCGCCGGCGCTGGCGTTAGGTACGAATAAATTAGCGGGGACCATGTCTTCGCTGACAAGCACGATTTCGTTTATGCGGACAGGTAATGTTGATCTAAAAGCCGTACGAGGATTGTTCGTGCTATCCTTGGCCGGAGCGGTATGCGGAGTATTCGTGCTGCGTCAAATTCCTTCGGATTTTCTAAAACCACTGGTCGTGGTTATGCTGATTTTAATTACGATTTACACGATATTCCGCAAAAATTGGGGAGAAATCTCGACCTTCAGTCAGTACTCGGCGAAGACAGCTTTTCTGATGGGATCCGCAGCTTTCGTCTTAGGTTTCTATGACGGGTTCTTCGGGCCTGGAACAGGATCATTCCTTATCTTCGTTTTTCTGATGGTAGGCTTCGACTTCGTCAAAGCGGCTGGAAATGCCAAAATACTCAATTTTGGCAGCAACATTGCGAGTTTAATTACGTTCATGGCACTGGGCTCTATTGATTATTGGATCGGGATCCCGATGGGATTGGCTATGGTATGCGGAGCATTTCTCGGCTCGCGCATGGCGATTCGTAAGGGTTCGGCGTATGTGCGGCCGCTTTTTATCACGGTATGTGTGCTGTTGGTGGGTAAGCAGATTTGGAACTTGATGTAGGGGAAGCGGGGATGGAAAGGCGAAAAGGGGGCATTATGCCCCCTTTTTTTCGATTGCTGCCGAAGCTGGGTTCGACTCTCCCCAGAAACTGCTGTTGCTGGCATTGTAGGCTATTGCGCTGCTAACCGCTGATCCATTTAACAGGAATCTCGACCCGCTGTGGCGTGTACTTTCCGTTAAATTGTTCAAGTAATAACTCAACGGCAGATCGCGCCATGCGCTCCTCGTCCTGCAAAATATGGGGTAGATTCGGGATTTCAGGATCATCGAAGGATACAAGACGGACTTGTGCATTCAATCCTTGCTCCTGATGAATCGCTTGATACGTAAGCCTGGCCATCTCGGCCGTTAAAGCAAAAACTGCTGTTAAATTCGGATGCTGATGAAGGAATTGGACTAGGTGTGCGTACGTATCTCCGGTTCTAAGAATTTCAATAGGAACGTGGCACCACAAGCTTTTATCAATGGGAATATTGCCATCAATAAAGGCTTTCTCAAAGCCGTGGGTACGATCTTCAATCGTTGTATTCGTATTCGCTGGTGAGATAAGCGCGATGTGTTGATGCCCTTCTTGCAGCAAGCGTGACACGGTTTCATAAGCACCGCCCCAATTATCGGAGATAATGCGGTACGTATCGATGTTTCGTAAAAACCGGTCGATGAAGACAAACGGGAATTTGTCTAAGGATAGGCGGAGCAAGGATTCATTATAAATTTCATCCTCCGTCGGGAAAACGATAATTCCGCGCATACCCGGGGAACTGGTTAATTCTTGCACAGAACGCGATTCTTCAAGCGAGGACTCTCGTGTGATGTGAAGAATAAGCTGATACCCTGCGGCTTTAATATAGAACTCAATATAGTCGACAAGCTTTTGAATGACCTTGGTTTTCATTGTAGGGATAACGAGTCCGATGTAGCCGCTAGCTGTTGATGTGGGGGGCAACACTTTTCTTTGAATGGTTAAGGTGGGGATAGCGGCAACGAATGTCCCTTTACCTTGAATGCGAGTAACGAGCCCTTCATCCACAAGCGCAGCTAGCGCGTTTTTTACAGTGATTTTACTAACCAAATATTCATCCATGAACTCTTGTTCAGAAGGAACGCGATCTTTGGGGCGGAGCTCGCCTGACTCAATTTTACCCTTGATCGATTGATAAATTTGCTTGTAGAGAGGAATCTTATTCAACGCACATCACTCGATTCATCATTATAGTTTCACTTGTATTGTAACGAGTAATGGGTGAAAAGGGAATATGTTTATCATAAAAAATATGTTTATTATAAAAATAACGAAATTTATAACCAATTAATTATATAAAAGATATAAATTCTAAGTTAGAATACGATATGAAGCGCTTCCAAATTTAGTTTAGAGATTCAAAAGGCATGGAATAGAGGTTAAATATAATAATTATATTTTTATGACCAATTGATTATATCAATATGGAAATCCGTGTCATATAATCAAATTATTAAAACGCTTTCAAAACAATTTTCCTTAGGGGGATACCTTACATGAAGAAGAAACTTCAAATGTCATCGGCTATCATACTAGCATCCATGGTACTATTGACCGCTTGCTCAACGAGTAATACACCAGCTGGTGAAACATCGGCTAGCCCATCAACTACCAGTAAAAGTGATAGCGCCTCCAAAAGCGCTGCACCCGTGAAATTGAGCTTCTGGACCTTCAATGAGCTGCATCAGAAATTCTTCGAAAGTATGGCAACTTCTTGGAACAAAGCACATCCTGAACAGCCAGTTCAAATAGAAGCAACAACGTTCCCTTATGATGACAATCACAATAAACTGTTGGTTGCCCTTCAATCTGGAACAGGCGCGCCGGATATGGCGGATATCGAAATCAGTAAAATCGGCAACTTCTTAAAGGGTGACGTACAACTGGTCCCTTTGAATGATATCGTAGAGCCGGAGAAGGCGAATCTTGTCATGTCCCGTTTGGACAATTATGCGAAGGACGGCAAATATTATGGGATTGATTATCACGTCGGCGCGGAAGTGATTTACTACAATAAAGATATTCTTGATAAAGCAGGCGTGAACGCCGACGATATTAAGACATGGGATGACTACGAAAAGGCAGGCAAACAGGTTCTTGAGAAAACAGGCAAGCCGATGACGACCGTAGAAACGACGGATCAATGGTCCTACTGGCCAATGGTTGTGCAGCACGGTTCCGACTTTCTGGATAAGAGCGGCAATGTAACACTGGGCGATCAAGCGAATACAGAAGTACTTACGTTCTTACAGAAGCTTGTTAAAGAAAAAGTAGCTGTGCTAGCTCCTGGCGGCTTCCACCATGCAGAAGAGTATTATGGCTTCATGAACAAAGGCGGCGCAGCTTCCGTCTGGATGCCGATGTGGTACATGGGGCGCTTCACGGATTACATGCCTGATCTGAAGGGCAAAATCATCATTAAACAGATGCCGGTATTTAAACAAGGTGAAATGCGTTCTTCCGGTATGGGCGGAACAGGTACTGTGATTACGAAGCAATCCAAGAACCAAGATGTAGCGAAGAAATTCCTTTCCTTTGCGAAACTTTCCAAAGAAGGCAATATCCAAATTTGGTCTCAGCTTGGCTTCGATCCAATCCGTTCCGATGTTTGGACTGATCCAGCACTCAAAGCTGATAACAAATTCACTTCTTATTTCGGGAAAAATCTATGGGACGTATTGATTAGTGTGAAGAGTGAAATCGCACCAACGAATGTCAAAGAAAGAACACCGGCTGTATCGGATTATATCAAGACGAAAGCGATGTTCCAAGCGCTTAATGACATGAAGGATCCTAAACAAGTGTTGGCTGATGCGGTTAAAAATATTAAGTAAGCCGAACGCCAAGCGTTCCGCTGCAGGCTGTGCCCGAGGGCCCAATGTCCCTCGGGTAAAGCTTTCAGTACTTCAAGAAAGGAGTGACGACCGAACAGTATGAACAAATTTCTATATTCCTCTCGGATAGCCCCATACGTGTTCGTTTTGCCATTTATCTTATCTTTTCTAATTTTCTTTGCCTATCCAGTGCTTACAACGATCAATATGAGCTTTCAAGAAGTATTACCAGGGCAAACGCATTATATTGGGCTCGCTAATTACAAGAATTTAAGGAGTGAAACCTTCTTTGCTGCGCTTAAAAATAGCAGTCGTTATACGTTCTGGACGCTGCTGGTACTGATTCCGCTACCGCTCATTCTTGCTGTTTTCTTAAATTCGAAGCTAACGAAGGCAAGCGCATTTTTCCGTTCTGCCTTGTTTATTCCATCACTCACCTCTGTCGTTGTTGCGGGAACCATCTTCAGGCTAGTATTCGGAAGCTTGGATGATTCGGTTATGAACGCGTTCCGTCATGTCTTAGGAATGCCGACGATTAACTGGTTGGCGAATTCGGCCACAGGGATGTTTGTTATGGTTATATTGGCGACATGGCGCTTTACGGGTGTTAATATCATTTACTTCTTGTCCGCGCTGCAGAGTATCCCGCATGAAGTGTACGAATCAGCTGAGATTGATGGCGCCAATGCTTGGCAACGCTTCTGGCGGATTACCTTGCCTTTGCTGAAACCAGTGGCGATTTATGTGATTACCATTTCCATTTACGGCGGATATTCGATGTTTACAGAAAGCTACATCCTTTGGAATGGTAACCGTTCACCGAATGATATTGGTTTAACGATGATCGGTCTTCTCTATCGTGAAGGGATCGAGAAAAATAATTTAGGCTTCGGCTCGGCAATCGGGATTACCCTATTAGCGATCACGATGGTGATTAATGTGATTCAGCTGAGATTTTTTGGCTTATTTAGGAAGGAGGATTAAGTATGCTCACACTACGAAAAAGACCGCTTCCTACCTTCCTGCTCTTTGTGCTTTTTCTAGTCCTAGCAGCCATTGCGCTCTTCCCGTTCTATAGTCTCGCCTTGGCTTCGCTCAAGCCTTCGAAGGAGATGCTGCGATACGGGTTGAATGTAAAGCTCCAACCGGAGCTGCTATCCATGCATAATTATGCTTTTCTATTTTCGGCATCAGCCAAGAAGTATTTGCTCTGGTATAAGAACAGTGTGCTTATCTCCATTGTCTATACGATCCTCTGTCTCTTGCTGTCCTCCATGGTTGGCTATGGAATTGCGATGTACCGTTTCGTAGGGAGAAATATTATTTTTGTCTTTGTACTGTTGGTCATGATGGTGCCAGTTGAGATTATTATGCTTCCCTTGTATAAGCAAATGATCACGTTTCATTTGATTGATACGTATAGCGGCGTGATTCTGCCATTCGTTGTCGCACCGCTGCCGATTTTCTTCTTTAGGCAATATGCCGAAGGGCTGCCGAAGGATTTCCTGGATGCCGGACGCATCGACGGCTGCTCGGAGTATGGCATCTTTTTCAAAATCATGGTGCCATTAATGACGCCTGCTTTCGGGGCGATGGCGATCTTACAGGCGTTGGCGAGCTGGAATAGCTTTGTATGGCCTTTGATTGTGCTTAAAACAGGAGAGAAGCTGACACTGCCAATCGGATTATCCAGTCTGGTAACACCTTATGGGAATAACTACGACATTCTCATTGCTGGCTCTGTGCTGGCAATCGTTCCGATCTTGCTTGTATTCATTTTCTTCCAACGATTCTTTGTATCTGGTCTTACGGTCGGCGGTGTGAAGGGGTAATGGCAGGGTCACAGCGGAAGAAGTTGCTGCTGATGATTGTGCTAGGTCTTCTGTTTACAGCAATGGCGGCAGCGATCATCTGTATACAGGTAGGATGGTTGAGGACGGGGACGCCGCTTATTTTTCCAGCGAAGCCTATCCAGTACTCGATGTATGACACAGCCAGTGTGAATACCGAATCGGATTGGCACACCATGAACACGCATGATCCCTCTATTTATAAAGATGGCGACACGTATTACACGTTCTCTACCGACATTAAGGTTGGCGCTGGTGGTGAACCGTTACGACCGGGAATTATGGTCAGGAAGTCCAAGGACCTCATTAGCTGGGACTGGCTTGGCTATGCGCTGGATGGTATTCCGGCTGAAGCCAAGGCTTGGACCAAAGCAACGAACCTATGGGCGCCAGACATCTTTAAAATGGGGAACACCTACTATTTGTATTACGCGGCATCCACTTTTGGGAGTAATAAGTCGATGATTGGGCTCGCTACATCGGAGAGTATCACAGGGCCTTGGGTCGATCGGGGAGCAGTCATCAAGACAGCGCCGGGTGACGAAGCTAACGCCATTGATCCGAATCCACGGTTCGATGCAGATGGCAAGCCATGGTTAGCCTACGGATCATTTTTTGGCGGTATTTATCTAGTTAGGCTGGACGAGCATACGGGCAAGGTGCTGCAAGGTGAGAAGCCAGTTCTGTTGGCCCGCAGAGATCGAAACACCGTTTCAGGCGCTGTTGAAGCACCCTATATCGTGTATCAGCCCGAACTGAAGAAATACTATTTATTCGTTTCCTATGATTCTCTTTTTTCTGATTATAGTGTTCGGGTAGGGAGATCGGATGCAATAACGGGGCCCTATGTAGATTTCAATGGTCATCAACTTACGGATGGTTCTTTCTCGCCGCAGACCAATGTGGGTACGAAGCTGCTGGGAAGCTATGCATTTAGAGGCAGCGAAGGCTGGTTGGCTCCAGGCCATAATTCGATCCTGCAGGATGGGAACCGAACTTTCATTGTTCACCATGCTCGGGGGGAAAAGGATAAAAACTGGCCCTATCTGCATATTCGTCAACTGCTCTGGTCGCGCGATGGTTGGCCCTTAGTCTCACCTGAGCGATATGCAGGAGAAACCGTGCAGACCATCTCTTCCAAGCAACTACCAGGGAACTGGGAGAGAGTCCCTCTTCCGATGGCATGGACGGGAACGGAGCGTTCGGAACCGATCGTGCTGGAAAAAGGCGGACGGTTAACATCCGCGCACGGCACGGGCACTTGGGAGTTCCAGGCACCGAATGAGCTGAACCTGAAGTGGACGTCAATCGATACGAAGGGTGGCGCTTCGTCCGAAGAAAAGGTACTCGTTATGCCCGCTTGGGATTGGGAGAATAACAAGGCTACCTTGGTATTTACGGGAATGAATGAGCAAGGCATTAACATCTGGGGTAAATATACAGATGCAATAAAAGGAGAGTAACCATGGGGAATTTAGAAACTAGCTATATGAAACCACTCTTGGAGCAGCGCGCTGATCCTTGGGTGTATAGACATACAGACGGATATTATTATTTCACGGCCTCCGTGCCGGAATACGATCGTATTGAGCTTAGACGCTCACGTACGATTGAAGGCTTGAACGAAGCGAAGGCAGAAGTCGTGTGGCGTAAACCTGCGGAGGGTCCCTTAAGCGCGAATATTTGGGCACCTGAGATCCATTTCGTAGCGGGCAGCTGGTACATCTACTTCGCAGCAGCGAGAACGACTGAAACCAACGAAGGACTATTCGATCATCGGATGTACGTGCTTGCCACCGATGCTGCTAACCCACTGGAAGGAAACTGGGAGGAGAAAGGTCAGCTGCGAACAGCGTGGGAAAGCTTTGCGCTAGATGCAACGTCATTCGAGCATAACGGTACGCGCTATCTCGTTTGGGCACAGAAAGACCCTGACATCGTAGGTAATTCGAACTTATATATTTCAGAAATGAGTAACCCGTGGACACTGAGCGGCAAACAAGTCATGATTGCAACACCAGAGTTTGCGTGGGAAATCATCGGGTTTAGGGTGAATGAGGGCGCGGCCGTTTTAAAAAGAAATGGTCGAATCTTTATCAGCTTCTCGGCAAGCGCAACAGATTTCAATTACTGCATGGGGTTGCTGACAGCACAAGAGGATGCGGACTTATTGGATTCACAATCATGGGTGAAAACAACAAGTCCAGTGCTTACAACCAACGAAAGTATCGGGTTGTTTGGACCAGGTCATAATAGCTTCACGACCTCGGAAGACGGCACGGAAGACATCCTCGTTTTCCATGCTAGAAATTATAAGGAAATTGTCGGAGATCCACTCTATGACCCGAACAGGCACACGTTTGTACGTGTACTGAAATATCACCCGGATGGCACACCCAATTTCGCTGGATCTGTTGCGAATTGACCGATGGTTATGATACTATTTTAGCAGAGTGCAATTAGAAGGAGGTGAAGGTAGGATGAATCGAGAGTTCGTAAATAACCGTGTGAGCCAGTTACCCATCGCGATGGCTGGCATCGTTCATGCAGCAGTCAAAGACGCGAGAGGTCTGTCCACTTATGCGCATACGGTTAACCAACTCACGAAAAGACGCCTACCTTAACCCTCTACGGAAATCATCCGAACGGTCGTAGGAATTTTTCCTGCGGCCTTTTTGTGTTACCACATTAGAAAGTATAAGTTTTCGGTTTCCGAAAACTGCTTTCTAATTGGCGATAAAACTTTCCTCTCCCGGGGCCCCCACAAAGTAATCGGACTTTGCTTCGAAGATTATCGTCACTTTGTGGGGTAGAGTAGCGGTCGCTCATCTATGAATGGCCTCGATAGAAGTTTTCTCACCTACGTTCAGGGCAGGGTCCGTCTTACAAACAAGGAGGATCCTTTACTATGTTAATTGTTAATGGTCAAAATATAAAAAAATACCACGGTGCCCAGCTGGTGCTTGAAGATGTTACTTTTGAAGTTCATCAAGGGGAACGTGTCGGACTTGTGGGGCGAAATGGCAGCGGGAAATCAACGCTTCTGCGCCTTATTTCCAAGATGGAGAAGCCTGATGAAGGGCAATTGACGGTGCGCAAAGATACGGGGATCGGGTATTTGGCCCAAATCCCAACGGCTTGGGAGTGCTTCAAGGTGTATGATGTGCTTGCTGCTAGCTTCCAGGAGCTGCTTGCATGCCGCGCCACGATGCGTGAGCTCGAAGCGCAAATGTCGAGTCCATCCGTCATGAACGACGAGAAACAGATGGATCAACTGTTGAAGCGATACGCTCAGCAGCAAGAGCGATTCGAACGAGAAGGCGGCTACGAGCTGGATGCCCGCATCGATCAGGTGGCGAATGGGCTGAGCATTGCGAAGACATTGTATGAGCGGAGCTTTGCCTCCTTATCAGGGGGAGAAAAGACGAAGATCACCTTAGCTTCCCAGCTCATCGGTAAACCAGACCTGCTGTTGTTGGATGAGCCGACGAATCATGGCCGGTGTGGAGTGGCTGGAGGATTACCTCAAACATTACGACGGCGCTTGTATCATCGTCTCGCATGATCGTTATTTTCTGGATCTCGTCGTCACGAAAATTGTGGATCTGGAAGATGGCGAATCCACGACGTATCACTCTTCTTATTCGGGCTATGTGAAGGAGAAGGAAGTGCGATTGCTGCAGCAGTTCGCGGATTACCAAGAGCAGCAGAAGGTGATCAAAAAGATGAAAGAGACGATCAAGCAGCTGATTGAATGGGGGCGGATTGGCGGGAATGAGAAGTTTTTCCGCCGGGCGTTCTCCATGCAGAAAGCGCTGGATCGGATGGAAAAGCTTAAA
The DNA here is from genome assembly GCF_059691975.1 of Paenibacillus sp. J22FR5. Taxonomy (NCBI): domain Bacteria; kingdom Bacillati; phylum Bacillota; class Bacilli; order Caryophanales; family Paenibacillaceae; genus Paenibacillus; species Paenibacillus sp. J22FR5. The sequence continues at coordinate 60,527 of NZ_JCAUAN010000028.1, forward strand.
CGGCCCATACTGGATCCGAAAGCGGCTGATTTCGATTTGAAGCCGGAAGACCGTTCCGGGCGAAGGGTGCTGCGCTTCGAGAATGTCACGAAGCGTTACGGTGAGAAAGTGCTGCTGGCGCAAGCGGACGGCTCGCTCGAATACGGCGAGAAGGTCATGCTTGTGGGGCATAACGGTTCAGGGAAAACCACCCTGCTGAAGATGCTGCTTGGTGAAGAACAGCCTGATGGCGGTGAACTCGAGCTGGGTGCTCGCGTCGACATCGGCTATCTGGCGCAGCAGGCTTATCCCGCGGATGATAAGAAATCCGTATTGGCGTATTTCTGCGAGGAAGCGAAGATGGAAGAAGGAGAAGCGCGAGGGCGACTCGCGGCCTACTTATTTTATGGCGCGGATGTGTTCAAATCGGTGAGCTCCCTGTCCGGCGGAGAGTGGACGCGACTACGATTAGCTCTGCTCGTGCTGCGTAAGCCGAACTTGCTCATCCTGGATGAGCCGACGAACCATATGGACATCGCATCGCGAGAAGCGTTGGAGGATGCTTTGGAGGAATTCCCAGGCACGGTACTGGCGGTGACGCATGATCGGTATTTTATGAATCGGCTGGCACGCAAAATATGGGAGCTGGATCAGAGCAAGATTACCGTGTATTTGGGTAATTTTGATGATTATAAAGGGAAGAGCGGCGAGCTGCGTGCGCGGGAAGAGCTCAAGGCCGAGGAAAGCCGACTTCTCGATGACAAAGTGAAAGTTAAACAGCCCGAGGATTCGGGGGCGAAGCGGGGCAAGACACCGAAAGCGCATTTGTCTGGGAAGGCTGCTATCGAGAAGGGGATCGCGAGCGTAGAAGCGGAGTTGGCTGAGTTGGATCACCAGTTACAGGGAGATGGCGAAGCCCTGATACCGGCGGAACTCACGGAGCTTTGGCAGAAGCGGGAAGACGTGCAAGGGCAGCTGGAGGCGCTGTATGAGCAGTGGTTGTTGCTAGAGGAATAGTTGGATAACGAGCACCATCATGGCTAACGGACACGAGTGACCTTATTTAGCGAAAATGAGGGACTTTGAGAAACTAACGGTCATAGAAGCCGCTATTCAACGTAATTCATCATCAAATGGTTTTTTATGTAGCAATAACGGTTACAGTGTCCGTTAGTTCTTTGAATGAGCTATTTACTTTGAAATAACGTCCTATGTGTCCGTTAGGTGATCTAGCGGGATTAACAACAAGACGTATCGAACCCAAATAGCCATCGCCACACAACTGGCTGCGTTTCGCCACTGATCTGACATGGAGTCCACACTCTCAGTATGATAAGCTAGAAGTACTTATTAAAGGAGGCGATTGTTATGATACAAGTATTCCCGGCCCACACGCGTAATTCAACGGATTTGGGGTGGCTCACCAGCCACAAAAGCTTTTCATTTGGCGATTATTTTGATGAAGAAAATGTCAGCTTTGGTGTGATGCGTGTTTGTAACGACGATGATATCGCAGCAGGGCGGGGCTTTGGCCCACATCCCCATAGTGATATGGAGATTGTCAGCATCGTGCTCAGCGGAGCGATTAAGCATGAAGACAGCCTCGGCCATGTGGCCGTAACGGCAGCAAATGGTGTGCAGCGGATGTCCGCGGGCAGCGGCGTTATTCATGCCGAGTATAATGCATCGGAAACGGAGCCGATGAGTTTATTTCAACTGTGGTTTATGCCAGCGAAACGAGGAATGGAGCCTTCTTTTGAAAATGTGACGTATGAGCCGGAGGCACTGGTTAACAATCTACTGCCGGTGGTAACACCAGAAGGTGGGCCTCACATCGCGAAAATCCATCAAGATATGAGCATTTACTTGAGCAAGTTGGATGCGGGGAAAGAGCTCCAATTCGAGCAAGGCGAGAATCGCCGCATTTTTCTCATGCTCGTAAGCGGGAAATGCTCAGCAAATGATGAGATACTAGCAACGAAAGATAGCGCTCGTATGCAAAATGAGTCGAAGTTGACGATTCGTGCGCTTGAAGACACACATTTCATGTTGATCGATCTGCCATAAAGGCAATAACGGAGAGATAGAGGAGGTTGCAGCGATGAAGGAAACTTTTTTGGTGAAGCATGCGGTTGGCGGTCGTGCATTTATCGATACGGGGAAGCACCCGATGCCCTATAGATGGGAGCAGCAAGGCGAGCAATGGTTGTTCAGCGTACAAATTGATCAGCCTGAGCGGATTGCGGAGCTTTTGAAATGGAAGGATGAGCTTAACGTATTTATTTTTCAAGAGTTTGAGAATGAGCCTACACGGAAATTATGGTTCTATGTCGGTGATGATGCCGTTCAGTTCGCTGAAGACAAGGGAGAGCTGACGATCGTCGCAACCTCCAATATCACATACATTCCCGACCAGTTTAGTGCGCAATGATTGGAGCAACACAGATGAAAGTTCAGGATCAACAACTAGAGAAAGCCATTCCTTTTATACAAGACAGCTACACCGAGTTAGGCAAAAGTCAGGCCCAAATCGAGTCGCGACTTGCAGAAATTACCCAAGCGATCCGGTTCAAAGGTGAGTATGAACACACCCTGGAAGAGCTGGAGCATGGTGCGAAAATGGCTTGGCGCAACAGCAACCGCTGCATTGGTCGCTTGTTCTGGGAGTCGCTTCGTGTACACGATGCTCGTCATGTTGAAACCGAGGAAGAGATGGCGGACGCGCTGTTCAGGCATATCGAGGTGGCGACGAATGGCGGTAAAATTCGCCCCGTCATTACGATTTTCCCGGCTGCACGAGATGGGAAGCCCCGCGTTCAGATTAAGAACGAGCAGCTAATTCGTTATGCAGGCTATGAGACAGACGATGGCATCGTAGGCGATCCTGCTTCATTGGCCTTCACGAAAGAATGCCAGGCCTATGGTTGGCAGGGCGCAGGGACGAATTTCGATGTGCTGCCGCTCTTGATTCAGGTAGGAGAGCGAGCGCCAAGGCTTTTTGAGATTCCGAAAGCGTTGATTTTGGAGGTCGCCATCACGCATCCACAGTTGCCCGCCTTCGAGGAGCTGAACTTGCAGTGGTATGCGGTGCCGATGGTTTCGAACATGTACCTCGAAATGGGAGGCGTGATTTATCCCGCAGCTCCCTTTAATGGGTGGTACATGGGAACCGAAATCGGGGCTCGGAACTTTGCCGATGAAGCCAGATACAACATGCTGCCGCGGGTAGCATCGATCATGGGGCTCGACACGCTTCGCGAGTCGTCCCTATGGCGTGACAAAGCGCTGGTGGAATTGAACATAGCGGTGCTGCATTCTTTTCAAGAGCAAGGCGTAGCCATTGTTGATCATCACACTGCGGCGAAGCAGTTTCAGCGGTTTGAAGATAACGAGGAGAAGAGTGGGCGCGACCTCACCGGCGATTGGACGTGGCTGATTCCCCCGCTCTCGCCAGCGACGACGCATATTTTCCATCAGCATTATTCGAACGAAGTGAAGCTGCCGAATTTCTTTTATCACCGTAGAAAAAGGTGAAATCATAAAAGTCTACGCTCGTCTTCACCATTGGTGAAAACGGGGTAGACTTTTTTTGCTGATAGTGAGGGGCAGAAACGGAACGACGATCCGCTAAGTTGATAAGTAGTATAAGTTTTATACTTTTGTTTCGCATAAAGAAAAAGCCTCGTTTTTTTTTTACAAAAGCACTACACTACATTACAATGGAGCCATGTAATTAACCATAGGACAAATTTTATGCTGCATAGAATTGTGTTACTCGTATGTGAAGTGAGGTTTTACGATGAAAAAAGGTCTTGGCTATGCCATTATTGCTTATATTGCTTGGGGCTTGCTGCCCGTGTATTGGAAGCTTTTCGGGTCGTTGATGGCTGGAGAGATACTATCACACCGCGTGATCTGGTCATTCGTGTTCATGATGATTCTGATTTTCTTGGGAAAAGGTCAATCGAAGCAGCTCTGGAGCATGCTCACTAATCCGCGAACCATGCTCGTTGTAGGGACAAGCTCTGTGCTGATTAGCGCGAACTGGTTAATATTCATTTGGGCCGTGAACAATGGTCACGTCATTGAGACAAGCTTAGGCTATTATATTACGCCGCTATTTAATATCATGCTCGCGGTACTGTTTCTTCGAGAAAAACCGACAGGTGCGCAATGGCTGGCTGTTGCCTTGGCCGGCATCGGTGTGCTGATCGCCACGATCGATTATGGTCGATTCCCGTGGGTGTCGCTTTCCCTGGCCGCTTCATTCGGCTTGTACAGCCTCGTCAAAAAGAGAGTCTCCTACGACGCGTCCATCGGACTTGCCGGGGAAACCGCGGTCGTCTTTCCACTTGCGATTGTGTACATTGTCTATCTCTATGCGTCGCATCAATCGACGGCCGGAACACTTCCAACGCTGAGCTTGGTGCTGCTGCTCCCTTCAGGTGCCGCAACCGCGATGCCGCTGCTCTGGTTCGCCAAGGCTGCGGCAAGATTGCCGCTTTCCATGCTGGGCTTCATTCAGTACATTGGCCCGTCAATCACATTGCTGCTAAGCATCTTCATGTTTAAAGAGAAGTTCTCACCTGTGCTGCTGATCAGCTTTGCGTTCATCTGGAGTGCGCTCGTTGTGTATGCGTTGGCATCGATCCGAGTTGCGCGAGTATCCAAAGAGAATGTCTCGCTTACATAAGCGAGCTTGTCAATTGAGAGAACTGGAAGGGGAGAAAATCGGTTGCTACTTTTGAAAAATAGATAGCGTGGCAGATACTCCAGCGTGATCCGATGGCCAGAGGCCCGTAGACGTTCTATCCTGTTGTTCTTCTCCTACCAAAGCTGCCTTCATTGGAAGCCAACCATTCTTAAATAAAATAAAATCAATTCTAAAGCTTAAGCCAGATACAGCGTTCAATAGATCAGCATCCTGATGATCGGTAAATCCAGGCCCTTCACCGACCTCTAACCATGTATCTTGAAATCCTTCAGCGATAAATAACCCGTATGTTGGGGTTCCAAGGCCATCCGCGTTAGAATTCAAATCTCCTGTAATGATTAGAGGGAGCTCTGTATTTGCAGGTCCCTGAAGTAATTCCATTGCTTGGGCAACCTGTATGGCCGGAGCAAGCGGCTCCAAGTGGGTGTTGATGATCCTAAACATACGTCCGTCATATTTGACGTCAATAGACGACCATCCGCGAAGCACTTCAAATGGTTGTCCAGCAATCTGTAAAGTTAGATTGGTTTTGAAATTGCATTCTTTTTTATTGATAACCTTGAGTTCCTCTTTCTTGCGCATCAAAATGACATCCCTGTCCAACAATCGAACTGAATTTCCGTGACTGTCTGGAAGTTCTGCCGTAAAGTTATGGTTTTGGGCTGCTACTTCGTAGTCTAACCCTCTTCTTTTCAACGCTTGCAGCAATAACTGTACGAAGTCATAGGTCACAATTTTAAAGGTAGGGATGATAAGCTGCAACCGTTCCGCTTCCTGTAAACCGATGAAATCAGGTTTCTTCGAAGCGATTTCCTCGGCTAGTGCCTTCACGCGGACAGGAATGTTTGTTGCAAGAAATTGCCGAAATACTTCTGTTACTCGTTGAGGGATTTGAGCAGGTGTAGCGGTAAACAGAGGGCTCAAATCCGCACCCACATACAGATTCCATGTCAAAAAGGAGAGACGGGGATTGTGTGTTTTGCTCATTTCGCTTCACCTCCAATTATATCAATCTACTAAATAGTAGATGCAAAATGAAAGCTGCATGAGAGGGCTAATTCATTCAAGCTTGCGCATATTTTTTCAGCGCTCCGATAAGCACTGCAAATCGGGGATTTGTCCGTGATTGCCAAACGAACAGGCAGACCTGTCGTCGGCGATTTCAGGACAGCGGATATAGCCGTTGGCGGGCGGCAAGGAGCGCCGCTTATACCCTACGGTGACTATCTCCTTTTCAGGGACGCGAACAAAGGTCGCATCCTTCAAAATATAGGCGGTATCGGGAATTGCACAGCCATTCCTGCTAATGCCAGCGGGATCATTGCCTATGACGCAGGTCCGGGAAACATGGTGATGGATCAAGTCGTATACGAGCTATCCGGGGGACGAATGTCGTACGATGCAAATGGAGATTGGGCAGCCAAAGGCAAGGTGCATAAGGAATTGCTAGCGGACATGCTCGCACATCCGTACTTCCAAGAACCGCCTCGCAAAACGACAGGACGCGAAATATTCGGAAAAGCCTACGCCGCAGCATGGCTGGCATCCGCTTTGAAACGAGGTCTTCCACAGGAGGATATCGTTGCGACGGCGACAGCTTTTACCGCGCACAGCATTGCTCGCGGATATCAGCATTTTATTTTTCCACAGAGTGACATTGCGGAAGTGATTGTTAGTGGAGGCGGGGCTCATAATCGCACGCTTCTTAGCATGCTTGATGAACTGTTGCCAGATCAGACCATTCTCACATCAGACGAGTTTGGCATATCCTGCGATGCGAAGGAAGCGATGCTGTTTGCCTTGCTAGGCAATGCATGGATCAAGGAGAGCCGAACAATGTTCCTGCGGCGACGGGAGCGGAAAGACAGACGATAATGGGGAAATTAGCTTTGCCGTAGGATCTAATGAGACCGAAGCCATCGGAACCGCAGGTGGTATTTCGGTTTTTTATTTTCGTTAGGAGAAGTGTCTGTTTTTTTGATACAATGTTTTTAACTTACTAGAGTTTGTAAAGGAGAGCTATATGCATGCCGCCTATCCTAAAAAGTGTTCTTAAAATTATCGCTGTGCTTATCGTGATTGTGATGGGGTTTAAGGTTAATTGGCTAGTGGGGGGAGCTGCGATTGTGATACTCCTAGGTTATTTTGTTTATGTGAATCGATCTTCCTTTTATGCTCAGAGGGGCAATCTGGCCTATATGAAGGGGGATCGTGAACAAGCGTTGATTTGGATGGAAAAAGCTTATCGCTCCAAAGCCTTCCTGCCGAAACATCAGATTGGTTATGGCTATTTGTTAATGAAAACAGGTGATCTTAGCAAGGCTGAACACATGTTCGAAGAGGTCCTGCGTACAACGAATGCTACGGATATCCGTATACAAGCGAGGCTCAATGTGGCAACGGTGTACTGGCTGCAGAACAAAAGGGACGAGGCTATCCAAATTTTGCAGGAATTAGCGCGAGAGGTCAAGAATACGCTGGTTTATGGGAATTATGGTTATTTCCAAATTTTGCATGGAGACTTAGAAGCAGCGCTTGCCTATAATCTCGAGGCCCATGCCTATAATGACAACGATCTGACGATTATGGATAACTTAGCGCAAAACTACTATATGCTCGGTCGTCTGGTTGAAGCTGATGAGATGTACACCAAGGTGATTGCGAAAACGCCTAAACACGCGGAGTCCTATTATTTCTACGCACAAACGCTTCATAAACTCGGTCGATCGCAGGAAGCCCGGGAGCAGCTTGAAACGGCGCTGGGGAAGGAACTTGCGCTCGTTACTCCTTTAACCAAGGGGGATATTGAGTTATTTGCAAGTCAATTAGGCAACGATGCGGATGGACAAGAGCAAGGAGAGTAGGTCGAAGTGGCACAAAGAAGGCCCGTTCGCAGGAGCCCCTTTTTAACGGACATGATAGCCCTTATTTGACAAAAAAACAGGAATAACAAGCTCTAACGGACGACACGGCCGTTATTTACTTTCATAAGGTACATATGAGCACACAAATCAGTAAATAACGCTCCTTGTGTCCGTTAGAAATCGAAATTACCTGCGTTTCAGGTAATAGAGGCTGTCAGGTCCGTTAGCATTACCGAATGGGTTTAAACCAAAAGCCGGAGGCTCGCCTCCGGCTTTTCTTACCTCATAAGAATCTAAGAATCTATAAGTTTCCGGTACTCGGAAGCACAAATTCTTATTGGCGATAAAAACAACATCTAAAACGCGGTCGTTCCTCCTCGAAGGACTTCGATAGAAGGTTTTCTCATTTCGTCGAGCTCACCTGCAGCAAGTGAGCTTCTTTCACTTTATTGAAATGGGTGAAGGTGAAGACATAATCACCCTTATAGTAGCTGTTCGTGTAGGCGCCAGCACCGGCGCCAACTTCAAGCTCCATGACACTGTAGCCAGCTTCGTTCGGCTCGCTGAGCTTCTTGAACGTTTCGATGCCTGGCTGCAGCAGCGCTATAGGCTGCGAGCCCCAAATGCTAAGGGAAGTAACCACCGCTTCCTTCGGGTTGGTCTTCGACGGCTCTACCAGCAGCGACAGCTGGTAGGCCGGGTAGCTCAGCAGCAGCTTCACGCCGACTGGCACTGCTGACGCTGTGCCCGCACCAGTATCAGTGCCAGCATCTGCGGCTGGCACTGTGACCCCGCCGGAGGAGCCGTCCGCCGCCGCCTCCTGGCCCGCGAGCATGACGCTGTCATCCTGCAGCGTCACTTCCGCCGGTTTGCCCAGCAAGTCTTCGACTTTCTTGCTGGACAAACCGATGAAGCCCTGCAGGCTGACCCCGCCGCCTGCAAAAAAGCTCCGCAGCAGCGGCGCACCGTCTGCGTCAAACAACGTGCCAATGCCGTCATAGACGCCGGCCTTGAAATCGCCCTTGTAGACGAGTTTGCCTAACTCGTCATAAGCTTCCCCAGCGCCAGTCAGCGCGCCGCTCTGGAACGCGCCTTTGAGGCGCGGTACGCCTTTTTCATCAAAAGAGGTGCCTTCGCCGTTATACAAGCCTACAAGAAACTGCCCTTTATACTTCATCATGCCGCTTCCATAAAACTCCGTGCCTTCGCCCGAATAGCTGCCATTCTTAAAACCGCCTTCGTAGAGCAGCAGCCCTTTCGCATCAAAAAGCTTGCCAGCCCCGTTATACAAGCTAGCCGAGAATTCGCCTTCGTACTGGGCAATGCCACCGGAGGAGAAGAGTTTCCCAGCCCCGTTGTACATCCCGCCATTAAAAGCTCCTTCATACAGGAGATCGCCGCTTGGCGCAAACAATTTGCCAGCCCCGCCGAATTTACCATTTTGGAACTCGCCGATGTAGATCACTTTCTGCTTCTCATCGTACAACGTGCCAGCGCCATTATAGCTATCTGCGGTGAAGGCGCCTTTATAAATCAGGTGTCCTTGCTCGTCATAGAGTGCGCCATTTCCAGATTTCAGGCCTTTTTCATAATCTCCCTCATACGCGAGGACGCCATTGTCATGGTACAGTTTACCTTTACCTGAATAAAGCCCATCTACCAGATCACCAACATAGCGAGCATCTTTTTTGTCTTTTTTGGGATCGACAACAATTTTACCATTACCCGAAAAGCTATTGAGCTTAGGCGTGTTTTCCTGAAGAACGGGTACGCGGTTCAACCATTTGTTCACGATAGCAGGCGGCCGGATAAAGATGAAGTAAGTCAAAACAAGGATGAATAGTAGGATGAAAATGAGCAGCCTTTTGGAGATGTAGTAGGAGCCGATCAATACGTAGTTTTTCAAAGAGGATTCGCGCGTTTGCAGCATGATTCGCATCATTTGTTGAAATTTAATAATCGCTAGCTTAGGCAGCCTTCCAACGGTTAGGATGGCCTTCATAATATGTCCGATGAAAGGTGCTACGATGGGCTTTAGCACTTTCTCAATCGATTTGATCGGCTGGATCTCCAATGCTCTCACTCCTTATTTTTATTGTTAAATAGTGGCTAAGGCACCTGAATCGTCATCTGTCCAGGTTGTTGAACAGAAATAACGCCGCCCCAATTGCACATGCATTTGGAGCTATTATTAAGCGCGGGCATATTCGCGACAAGTACAGTTGGAGAACCCGGTGCCCAAGGTGCTGCTGTAACAGGGATACAGGGCATCGGTGTCAATGCGCCCAAAGCCGCGGCTGTTGCTGCTGCTACCATCGGATTCGCCATCGAATTACACATGCCAAACGGCAGTATATTCACCATGGGCTTATTATCCATAATATTAGCGATAGGCATAGCGGTCATGACCAGATTAGCAGGAAGCACCATTAACGAGCTAGGTGCAGCACCGAATGTGCATTGCAGCATCGCGCCGCCGCATACTAGATTTCCCATTTTGGAAGCCCCTTCCTTGAAATTATTTCCCGTGCAATATTCGGCAAATTTCGCTTTCTATATTCTTTTATACTACTAGAAAAGGTAATAAGCGGCAATCTAATCCTCTATTCGATTGTTTTCGCTATTTTTATCCAAAGAATGGATGCGAGAGTGGTAGAGATATTGTACTATAAAGGGAGAGAAGTACGTGAGCGGAGGGGTTTGTCTGAAAGGTTTGAATATTGTAAAAATAGGCCTGGCATGCGTTCTCGCGACATCCTCATTACTAGCTGTAGGCGTTCGGGCGGAAGCTGCGACTGTAAAGGAATTCACCATGGGGGAAGCTATCAATCAAGGGTTGAAAAAGAGCACTCAGCTGCGCGATGCCAAAACAGATGTTTTGAAGAAAAAGATCGAGCTGGAGCAAGCGCAGCATACGGTTAACAACGAAGAGGCCAAAGCAGCTGGCTTATTTGCAAAGCCTCACAATTTAAGTCAGGATATTTCCACGCGTTTGAAGGTGCCAGAAGCAAAGTCGCAGTTATTTATGGCTCAGGAAACATTGCGGCAGTCTACGAATACAGTTCGCTATGATATCGAAAAGAGTTATTTAACGGCGTATCAAGATGCTGTGGCCGAGGAGCGCTCTCGGAAGAAAGTTGATGAAGCGAAATTAGCCCTCGACACGGTGAAAAAGAAACGGAAATACGGTCTCGCAGATGCTGCGGAACAGGAGAAAGCGGATAAGGCGCTAGAGAAGGCAGCGTCCGAATACAAACAAGCGCAACTGACGGCGAAATCTAGCCGATTGGCATTAGGTAAACTGTTGCAGCTCGATATGGAAAATAAAATGGAGCTTACGTTTCAACCGGATTACGCGGATCTGAATCAACGGAATCTTCCTACCTATATTGCAATGGGTCAGAAGACAACGATAAGTCTGCTAAGAGATACCGAGGCTCGCCGTTTGGCTGATGAAAAGCTGAACACGACCCGTAATTTATATAGCGGTAAATTCGGCCCTGCCCGGATGAGGGTGATGGATGGGTTATTTAAAGAGCCTGAGATCGATATGGATCTCTTTCAGGCGAGCTATGATGTAACGCTTGCGCGGGTGAAAGAGGATTGGCAGGGATTTTTTATGCTGCTAGGGTTCATACCCATCCCGAAGTCACTGCTTCAAGGCGAATTTGATGGACTGCGCTATTTGGACGACCTGACGAATGCACTGCCACTTGCAACCATGGAACAGAATAAGGCGCAGCTGCAGGAAAAAGAAAGCCGAAATGCCGTTATTGCCGATGTTCGGCAATCCTTTTTGGAAGCTAAGGGAGCCGAAGAAGGTTATGCGCAGGCTTTGCGAGATAGGGATAATGCCGTAACGAATCTATCAAAGGCGAATCAAAAGCTGCAGCTGAGTTTGATGAAATCAGAAGAGCTCCAGGCGTATAAAGATGCGGTCGAGCAAGCGGATCAGCAAATTATAGCTGCGCAAATTGCGTACAAAATGGCAATTGGCAAGCTCGATCTAGCGACAGGTGGGGCAGTGAATCGGACGCTTCGCGAAGGGATTCTGCCGTATCGTGATCTAGACGATGGGCTATCTCCGGTTAAGCCGCAAAAGCCTAAAGCCCCAGTAGGTACTTGGAAGCTTAAGCCAGCGGTCGGACAGCTGCTAAGTGATTTCAGTATCAGTGTAGGTAAAAAACTAGGTGCAACGGATTACGCCGTATTCACGAAAGACGGTAAACGTGTCGGAAAGCGTACCAAAATCAATAAATCTATGAGGAATTTATCGGTAAAATTCAGTCAAATCGACCAGCTCAAGGTCGTACTTTATAAAAAAGGAAAAGTGATTCAAACGCTGCCGCTGGACGGAAAAGGAAGTACGGGGCAGCTAGTTGCTGCAAGTGCAACGAGCAGTACGAGTACGGGGAACGCCGAGGGGAGTGCCGGCATTGACGGTGCCAACGGCACGGTCGGTAGCACAGATGGTGACGGACAAGGTGCTTCTGGTACGGATAGTGGAGACGGCAACGGAGCAGATAACAACTCCGAAAATGCTGGAGAAGGTGAAGGCTCCTCTAATGAAGAAGAAGGTTTGGGAACGGTCATTATCGGTTCCTACAAAGTGAAGCTGGAAGCGTTGACGCCTGCGGCTTTTCATGCAGCCACTGCTACAATGGCGACATCGGGACAAGGGATGGTGTATCAATCGGCTACGGCAGGGGCTCCTTGGATTGGTATGGATGACGCTTTGGATGCGGAAGCCTTAACGAACCCGTCCAGTTCAGCCGTACTATCGAAGGAAGCCGTGGATGCCATCAAGGTGACCGTAGAGATAAAGGAACCTGGCACGATTGCTTCCTTAGAGACACCGGCACAACTGCAAGGCAAGATCGACACATTAAAGCAAGACATCGAAAAACTTGAAGCTGCCAAAACAGCGGCTGTTGCAGCTATGAAGCTGAACGAGATCGCTGATCTCGCTGTGCAGCTTGGGGATGCTCAGGCCCAGCTTGGCATGCTGGAGGCGCTGCTCAAAGGTGACACCAAAGCCGCTCTCTCGCAGATGCAGCTGGTTAACAACCCGGACGCGCTGATCGCAGCGCTCTCCGAAGAAGCATCGCCGGCCGAGCCGGGCGATGGCAGTTCAGGCGGCGATGGAACCCCCGCCACTGATGACGATGACCAGGCCAGCGAAGACCAGCTGGCCGATCAAGCCGAGCTCCAGCAGATGAAGCTGGAGCAAGCCCTCGCCGCCGGCGAGCCGGGAGCTGCTGCAGCCTTGCTGCAGCAGCTCCTCGCGACGCAGGCGCAGCTCGCGGATGCGCAAACGAGCGCATCCGTTGGTCTGGCTTCGCTCGAAGCAGCGAAGCAGAAGCTCCAAGCTGCGCTTAGCGCAGCGCAGGCGCAGCAGGACACCGAGCGGATCGCGACGCTGACCCGCTCACTCGAGGCCGTCGACGCAGCGAAGCTGTCGACGCAGAAGGCTGCGCTGTTCGCGAAGCTGGACGCAGTACAGGCCTTGCTGGCGGGGCTGCCGCAAGACTCAGCCGTACAAGCGCAGCTGGAACAGCAAGTCGAGAAGCTGCTGGGTCAACTGCAGCAGCAGGAGAAGGCGAAGTACGCGCCTGAGGAGCTACAGGAACTTGAAAAAATCGCCGATACGATAGCGAGTATTACTTCCATCCCTGCTTCCTCTGATCTTCCTGAAAAAGCTGGTGAATCTAGCAACAACGGAGAGGGCACTTTACAATCTGCCACCATTCAACCTCTTTCGGCAGAAAACGTGCTTTCTTCCAATATTTCTATCAAATTTACGGCCCCGCCTGTTATAATAAATGGACAAGCTTATTTACCAATAAGATCCGTTTCTGAATCATTTGGTGCAGCGGTAGATTGGGACCCTGAAAGCTTTACAGTTACCGTGAGCACCGAATATACAACCATTACGAGCTCTATTAATCAAGCAACAGCCTATATAGATGGACAACCTATTGTGATAGATGGACCATCCCTGCTGCTAGATGGTAGGACCTATGTGCCGTTAAGATTCATTTCCGAGTCATTAGGTCTAGGTGTCGACTGGAACGCAGCTATGCAAATCATTCAGATTACAAATTAAGAGGAGATTACACGCGATGAAGAAATCGATTGCGGCATTGCTGCTCGTCCTGCTGCTTCTGGGTGCTGCGGGGACTTATCTAGGTGCACACCGAGATAGCATTCAGCTGTGGCCTTGGAAAAAAAGCATGCCTTTCGACGGATTATCGAAGGCCATCTCAGACTCACAAAACAACTTATTCGTCATCGATAATGCCAAAAAAACGATTCATAAGCTGGATGCCCAAGGTATCCTTCAATTCTCCATTACAAGTGAAACCGGGAAAAATGGTGAAGTGTACCGTTTTAACGATATGGCTGTTGATGATCAGGGATTTTTATATACCATCCGGACCTTGCTTGATCCATATGGGATTGCCGTTAAATCGGAACAAATCGTAAGGTACAAACCAGACGGTGAGTTCGATCGCAGCCTATTTACACAGGAATACAGTGATTCCCAGTCCACAAGGTACCGACTCGGTTCCTTGCGTAATGTACAAGTACACGATGGGAAGGTGTACTTCTTTAATGATGAAGTAAAGAAATTATCCCTATACGAAACACCGACAGGTGAAGGGTCTTCGGCAGATCCGCAGCTGAAGTACTCGATTAATCTTCCCGATAATAAATATGTATCTGAAGCGGATGGTTATAAGCCTGGGGACATTTATTATTCCACTCGCAGCGGTGAAATTTATCGTGCTTGGAGCGATGGACGCTCGGAACTCGTGTATCCGCTGCCAGGGGTAGATCGTACACAGCGTAATTTCCCAGAGAGCCTGCATTTGGATAATCAGGGACGTTTGATTTTTATTGATTTTAACTCGCGTATGATCACTAGGCTTGATCCGAAGCAACCATATGTCCTAGAAGGTCTTGTTGACGATGAGAAGGCGAAAGCGAGTGGTGTGGAGCTTGCCTTTGACACAACGACGAGCAGTATTGGTCCAGACGGCAGTCTCATTATCGTGGAGTCCGCTCAGATCAATCGTCGACTTCCGGATGGTACGATTACACCTTCCTTGATCGAAGCGCAATTCAGCTCATCAACAAGAAATCATGCAGTCCTAGTGTGGTCCATTGCCGTGGCATCTATTTTACTGGTGCTCTATGCCATCAAAATTATTTTCGTCAATTTACTGGGGAGGCGCCTGCCTCTCATGGTGAAGCAAATCTTCATTTTAATACCTGTTATAGCCTTCTCGATGATTCTCCTCTCCACAGTCATTTACAATAGTTTTTCTGAGAAAATGGAAGAAGAGACGTTCAGTGAGCTGATTTTACTTGCCAAAAATGGTCAAAATCTAGTCGATGGCGATAAACTAGAGAGCCTCACGTCACCTTTGGATTACCAAGGCACCATCTATCAATCCTTCCGTAAGAAGATTCAATCTGTCTTCGAGAATAATGTGCGTGATGATAATCAGGGCTTCTACAAGGCCGTATACAAATATGAGGATGGCGTCATTTATCGCATTTTGGAAGATGATGACGGGATGCATATGTTCAATCCGTTCGAGCAAACGCCAGAGAATCAACAGGTTGTTCTGGAAGGTAAACCGGCAACGGGCCAATGGGAGGATTTCTCCGGAGAATGGCGTTATGCAATCGCGCCTATTTTTAACTCTTCGGGTAAAATTGTCGGTGTCTTCGAAATGAGTAAGAATTTGGACGGCCTGCTGAAGCATCGCCAAACCGTGCTAAACTCGATTATCCGTAATATCGCTTTCATCTCCGTTGGCTTGCTGCTCGTGCTTGTGTTGATGACCTATGTTCTTCTTTCGTCTATTCGGAAGCTTCGCAACAGCGTGGGTGAGATTGCCAAAGGCAACTGGGATACGGTCGTTAAGATTAATACCCGGGATGAGGTGTCGGACCTGGGCGACAGCGTCAATACAATGGCTGCACGGATTCGCGATTACATCACCAAAGTTGAGAATTTCAGCCAATCCTACTATCGATTTGTTCCGCAGCAGTTTTTACGCTTTTTGAACAAAGACAGCATTCTGGATGTTGAGCTTGGCGATCAAGTGGAGCAGCATATGTCTATTCTGATCTTTAACATCCGCGGGTTCTTCCAATTATCCAAAAAGCTGACACCGGAAGAAAATTTCAATTTCGTGAATTCCTTCCTCAAACGATTCGGACCGTATGTCCGCAAGCATGAAGGGCTCATGAATAAGTATTTGGGCGCAGGTTTCATGGCCTTATTTCCGAATCGGACAGATGAAGCATTATTAGCCTGTGTGGAGATGAGGAAGGAGCTAGAAACGTACAACTCGCATAGATTGAGTGTAGGCTATCCCCCCCTTGATTTCGGTATTGGTTTACATAAAGGCCCTCTTCGTCTCGGTATCATTGGGGAGGAGCAGCGTTTGGAAGGGAATGTGATTTCTGACGGTGTGAACCTAGCAACGATGTTGGAGAAAATGACGGAGCCGCTGGGCGCATCGATTCTGATCACAGATTCGGTCGTACAGTCCTTGGAAAAGCCATCTGACTTCCTCTATCGCGATCTTGGCTTAATTCAAGTGGATGGGGTGCAAGAGCCGCTTCACTTGTTCGATGTGTATCAAGGCGATGCAGATACGATTCGTGCCTTGAAAGACAAGACGAAAGCCTTGTTCGAACAAGCGGTTACGTTCTATCAGGTCGGACGGTTCTATGATGCCCGTGAAGCTTTCCTGATGGTCATTAAACAAAACCGTCAAGATAAAGCAGCTCAGCTATATTTCTATATGTGTGATGAATATTTTGGGCAAGGTACAACGGGTGAATGGAATGGAACACTATCTGTTTCTTAAAGAGGTGATTGTGTCATGCAGGTAAGTCATTTGACCGTACATGAGTTAACGACGGAGAAAGATGCTTCACGGATTACAGATTTCTATTTATCCCCTGTCTCCTTTGATGATCAGCGTCATACGCCAGGCGAACTGGATCATTTCCGTCATGCGCCAATGCTTAGCTTATCTCAGCGCAATCACCGTCATTGGTTTATTGAGAATGAGGATGGCGACATCATCGCGGTTACAAGCTGCAAAGAGAATGAACACCAGTCCGGCGGATTTCTCTGGGATTACTTAGCTGTCCACCGAGAGTATCGCAGACATGGATTTGCGAAGGTGTTATTTCAAGCGTTAGAAACGTTTGCCCGTTCCGCACAAGGACGTTACATTTTAACCTACACGTGTGATTTACCCGAATACCTCCCGATTCAAAAGATGTTTAGAGCGAATGGCTTCGAATTAATCGGCACATATCCGAATTACTATTATGAAGGTGAAGCTAGATTGGCCTTTTATAAACCACTGTCCCCTTGACAGATAGACTAATAGATTGGACCTGATGAGATGCAAGGAACCTTAAAAGGGTGGATGGGGCTGCGTACAGAAGACAGTCGTAAGCTTTGGATGATGCTGCCGATTTTTTACTTTAGCGGGATTGCAGAATCCTTGAATTACACAGCGTTCATGGCACTTTTCAACCAACGCTTCGGCGTTCAGTATTTGCCCTATATCTACATTGTTGAAGCCGCTATCATGCCGCTTGAAGGCTGGCTCCTAGCTAAGCTGGCGAACCGACTGCCGAAGGCGAAGATGATGACCACGCTTTTTCTAATCATGATGGGCTTGCTCTTTATAAACGGTGCGGTGCTTCTCGGATTTAAGCTGGGTGGTGTCGATTACCGCTTCTACTATCCGATTCTTTTTCTCACTTCCAATTTTGTCGTGAGACAGCTGACTCTTCTTCTGTGGAGCACAGCGTTTGATTTGTGCCCTACGCAACAGGCGAAGCGGCTTATGCCGATGTTCATCGCCTCTACAACGACGGGGGGGATCACAGCAGGTTTGCTTGCTCATCAACTCGGCAAGATGTTGGGCACGGAAGCGGTGTATGCACTCGCGCCTGTGCTTATGGTATTCGGCTTCATTTTCTTCCGAAGGGCACTCATGCGATTCTTAGTTCCCCTCACGTTAAAAGAGGATAAACGAATGAAGTCAACGCAGCCGGCCTCCCTCGCCGAGGAAGAGAAAGAGCTCTCTTCTGGTTACTATGCGAAGCAGATGCTGCGAAGCCCATTCCTTCTATGTGCGGTTGCCTTGATGACACTCATGCCAGCCGTTTATTTTATGATGGAGTATCAATATTTTACGGCTGCGGAGATCAAGTTCTCGAATGAAGGCGATTTAACCTCGTTTTATGGTTTAATTACGGCGATTCAATTTACTGTATGTTTATTATTACAAACCGTATCTACCCGCTTAATGAACTGGTTAGGCGCTAGCAATATTCTATTAGGCATCACGATTCTGTTCTTTGGCGGCTTTGGACTCACGGCGTTATTCATGAACCAATCGCTCGGATTGGGTATGGTTTCCGGATCTTATGCGATTTTCTATATCTTGCTGTATTACATAGCAGAGCCTTGTTACCAGCTTTTCTTCAAAATGATGCCGATCTCCAAGCGGGATGGCTACCGTTATTTCGCGCAAGGGGTTGCTGCTTCTGGCGGTATTCTCATTGGTTCGCTGCTGTCCATGCTGCACTCGTTCGGACTTCTTCAACTGTCACCCCTAGCTTGGTTGGGTGTGGCGGTAGCCGGAATTCTGGTCGTTGTGGCTTGGTTCGGGCGAAATCTTTACATTCGTGAATTGGTCAAAAGCGTCCAATCCTTGCATGGGGATTTATCGGAAATCGCGAGCTCCTTTATCGGAGGCATTCGCAGCTCCAAAGCCTTGTCTGCTATTCTAGGCTATCTGAAGCACCCGAATGATTATGTGCGAGAGCTTGCCTTGGAGATTATCGGTAAAGCGAAGGATTCCGCCTTTCTGCCTCATTTGATCCAGATGATCGGTGAAGAGAGCTCGCGGATCCGCATTGGGGTATTACGTGCGATGAACTTGCAGGGTGCCACCATTCAGGACTTAGTGCAGGTCGCTTCTTTCCTAGAGGATGAAGATCCCGAGGTACGTGCCGAGTGTGTGAAGTTGATTTCTAAGGCTTCCCATCTGAAAAGTCAGTCTCATTTCTTTATCCGTGTGAAGCTGCTCGATAATCACCCGAAGGTGGTACATGAGGGCGTCAAAGCGCTCTATGCACTAGAAAGTGAAGAAAGTTATGCGGCCTGTGACGAGGCCGTTATCAAAATGCTGGATACCGGCGGCGAATGGGCTGTATACGGCTGCCATACCGTAGCGGATCTGAAACTGAGTACGTATACAGCTTGGGTTGTGTCTTTGCTGGATGAAGAGCGTCCTGCTGTAAAGGTTGCAGCTGCGCATTGTATCGGTAAGCTGCAGCATGTAGATAGCATTCCCGCTTTGCTTGGCATGGTGTCCATGGCGGATCAAGAGCTACGCAAAGCTATTCTGCAAGCTTTCGTAGATATGGGTGACAAAGCACTTCCTACGTTGCTGGAGTACAGCCATCATCCGAATTCATTCATATGGAATGCCGTGGTAACGACGCTCGCTGAGCTGCTGGAGGAAGGCAGACTACGTTCGCTGCTCGCCCAATTGTGCATACAGCGGCTGCAAGCATCGACACAGGAACGTGCGCTGCCAACTGCACTGAAGAAGCTAGGCTTGATGGGACTTGCGGAGCTGGCGAAGGAACGCTGCGGAGAGCTGCATCACGCACTCATCGATGGGGCATGGGCTGTCATGGCTAAGCTGGTCGATGAGCGGATCATTATGACGCTGCGTGAAGCGATTCAAGACGAGAATATTGAGCTGCGCGAGAATGGTTTGGAAGTGCTTGCGGAGGGACTCGGCGATCGCAGATTGGCCTATGCTTTATTAGACCAATTAAAGCAAGAAGGCGTGGATGACATCATGGTGGAGTTACAGCCACTGCAGCTGCTTCAAGAGGCAACAACGTGGGCGGATAACTGGCTCAAGGATATTTCCATTTACGCACTAAGCGCATTGGAGCGTGCAGATATGAAGGAAGAACGAAAGTTTTTAACGATGCTGGATAAAGTCATTTTCTTGAAGCAAGTTAGCTTATTCGCCGACTTGTCCGTAGATGAATTGGGTTTAATTGCGGGTATTGCAACAGAAGAAGTACATGAGGATTTGACTTACTTATTGCGACGGGGAGAACCTAACGCAGCTATGTATCTGCTTATTGAGGGGCATGTTGAATTGAGCAATGAGACAGGTGTTGGAGAGACATCAACGATCGGCGTTTTGGGACCTAAGCAAGCGGTTGGCGAAACGACTGCGCTAGATGGTTCCCCTTCTTCCGTTACCGCACAGGTGATATTTGATGAGGTTCGTGTTCTTACCCTGCAGGGGGAGAGCTTGTCTCGATTAGTGAGATTGTATCCCGAGATTGGCATCGGCATGCTTCACGCATCAAGTGCAAGAGTACGATTGCTTGAGAACATGCTTTTGAAAATGTCGTAGGAGTGATCGCTGTGGGAGTGGAGTCCATCGTATTGACCAACGATTTACACGAGCTAGAACGACTGGCGGCCTTTATACAAGGCTTGTCAGCGTCGCTTGCCATAGATGAGAAGACGCTGTTTCAAATCAATTTGGTTTGCGATGAGCTTGTAACGAACATCATTCTATACGGTTACCCATCTGGTGAAAATGGGATGCATACGATTCGCCTTGATGTGGGGCAGGCCCCAGAGGGTTGGGAGCTGCGCCTAACCGATCAGGGGATTCCTTTTAATCCACTATTAAAATCCACGCCTCGCACCGACCTATCCATCGAAGAACGCGGTATTGGCGGGTTAGGTATCCACTTTGTCAGACAGGTTATGGATGGACTGCACTATGAGCGTTTGAATGGAGAAAATATACTCATGATGACCAAAAATCGGATCCAAGAGGAGGGAGTTTCATGAATATTACCGAGCAGCTGCAAGGTGACATCGTCCTGGTAAGCTTAGAGGGCAGACTGGATGGAAATACGTCCGCTAATCTGGAATCTTCTTTTGCCAAGCTAGTGGAGCAAGGCAATGGCAAGTTCGTATTCAATCTGCAAGGTCTGGAATATGTCAGCAGCGCGGGATTAAGAAGTCTGCTATCCGCTGCCAAGATGGTCAAAGTGATCCAGGGCAAGCTAGCCTTGGCGCGAATGAATGAGCATGTGAAGGAAGTTTTCGATATGTCGGGTTTTAGCAGCATTTTCAAGCTGTATGAGACAGAGGATGAAGCTGTTAATGCCATTAAATAATGAGCCGTTACGTAATTTTGAGTAACTGGCATCATGAGTAGATAAGAAGGAGCTGAACTGGATGAATGTTGTCGTAGGCGTGCTTGCTGTCCTGTGTCTTGTGGCTGTCATCCAGTGGCAGCTGGGGAACCGAAAGCGTCAAGCAGCAGAGCTGGAGTTACAGCGGACGATGCAGCTTTTTGATGTGAGCTTGGAAGTGAACTCAACCATTCGCAAGCAGGATTTGCTTGTCAAAATCATGGAAACCTCATCCCGGATTATGAATGCGGAGGCTTCATCCGTCATTTTAGTCGATGAGGAAAAGGGTGAACTATTCTTTGACCTTGCACTTGGAGCTAAAGGTGATGAGGTGCGTGAAATCCGCCTCAAGATCGGCGAAGGCATTGCAGGCTGGGTCGCGCAGACCGGGAAGTCGGTTAAGATCGACGATGCAGCGGAGGATGAGCGATGGTCGTCGAAGGTTGCAAAGCGCGTCGATTATCCAACGCGTAATATGCTCTGTGTTCCCCTTGTCAGCAAAGGGAAAATCATTGGCGTGCTGCAGGTTTTGAACAAACGGGGCGATACCCCTTTCACGGACCGTGACTTGCAGCTGCTGGAATCGATCGCTTCGCCCACAGCAGCATCTCTGGAAAATGCGATGCTGTACGATGCCTTGGAGAAGTCGATTCATGCTTTGAAAATAACGACAGCAGTCAAAGAACGCATGGAGAGCGAACTTCGTATCGCAACGGAAATTCAGATGGGTTTTCTCCCTCGTAAGAGTTTAAGCCTACGAAGCCGGGTAGTGAGCAGTGAGGCTGGAACAACTGCAGGAGCGGAGCTCAGTAGTGCCCAAGCGGATGCCCAAGCGATCATACGCCCGGCACGTGAAGTAGGGGGCGATTTCTACGATTATTTTCGTATCGATGAGGATCGTTTGTTCTTCGTGCTTGGCGATGTCTCTGACAAAGGGATTCCTGCGGCCCTTTTCATGGCGGTGACGATGACATTGCTGAAGGGTAAAATGACCGTTGAGCTGACGCCTGGCGAGTTATTGACAGCCGTCAATCAAGAGCTTTATAAGGATGATTCGACGATGTTTGCGACGATATTCTGTGGGGTTCTGAATGTCGCGACAGGGCAACTCCTATATAGTGAAGGCGGCCACTGCCCTCCTTATATCGTGCGAGCAAGCGGTGAGGTTGAGCTTTTGAAAGGGAAAAAAGGCCTCCCTCTTGGTGTCATGGACGATATGGTCTACATGGATAACGAAGTCATGCTAGGTCTAGGGGATCGTATTATCGTGTATACGGATGGCATCACGGAGGCCGAGGATCAACTTCAAGATCAATATGGCTTCGCCCGTCTCAAGGATGTATTGGTGAGGGAACAAACGAGTCAGCCTGAACAGTTGCTTGGCCAGATGGTATTGGATGTGGACCTTTTTGCTAATGGTGCCGTCCAGTCCGATGATATTGCCGTGCTCATTGTAGATCGCATTTCTATTAAATTGTAATCTCCGCTGCAAAGCGTTGTGATATAGTTAATATATAAACTACAAGCACTCGGGAACGGATATTTTGGAGTGCAACTATGAATAATTGATAGCTTCTACTAAAAGCTCGCCAGGAGGGTTATGCCATGCAAAAATCGCATATTAACCGGCAACCAGATTCTTCTTTGCACACGAATAAAATCAATAAATCGAGTTCCCACGCATCTTCCGATTTGATGAATATTCAACGGGCTATCGGCAATCGCGCCGTAGGCAATATGCTAACCATTCAGACGAAAATGACCGTTGGTCCAGCTGGTGATGCGTATGAGCAAGAAGCCGATCAAATGGGCAAACAAGCAGCTGATCACATCGCAGCATCGGAGAGTGGCGCAGCAGGTAAGCCGGATGTGCAGCGCTCAGAAGGCGGAGAAGCAGAGGAGGAAGAGCTGCAGATGAAGCCATCAACGGAATCGATTCAACGCTCGGAGGGCGGAGAAGCCGAGGAAGAAGAGCTGCAGATGAAGCCATCAACGGAATCGATTCAACGCTCGGAGGGCGGAGAAGCCGAGGAAGAAGAGCTGCAGATGAAGCCATCAACG
>NZ_JCAUAN010000029.1:0-78219 GCF_059691975.1 Paenibacillus sp. J22FR5
ACGGTTTTAATCAACTTACTTTCTGAAAAATACTGATTTATAAGGTGATGAAATCCTGCGAGTGAGTGAGCATACGTGAGATAAACCCTTAAAACCGAGGGACGGAAAACGTTTGATCAATATACAGTAATGGGAGGCTGCCGAGACGATCGGCAGCCTTTCGCTTACCTAACGGGCAGCATAGTTGAATCAGATTAAAGGAAGATTTTAAACTCCGAGCAAATAAAACAATATGGCTTTTGGTTATTGTGAAGTAAGTAATTCCGTCTAAGCCAGTTTTTTATTCGAATTTCGTTAATAAGACGTTATCTGAAATCATGGAGAACAAGTCTTAAATTCAAAACAACAAAATCAGGAGAGAATTAATGTATATTTTGTCGAGATTCTAGAGATGATTGGACAAGATATCCTGGTACTCCTGGATAAGATACCTTTGGCTCAACAACTTCGCTCCATTCAGGGTCTTGGGCCCATCTTCGTTGCAGCTATCCTTTCGGGTGCAGGTCATCTAAGTCTGTATTCTCATGGGCGACAACTACTGAGAAGAGCAGGTATGAACCTAGCTGAGAGTATGCTGGGGAAACGGAAAGGGCAGATCGTACTCTCAAAACGGGGTGATGCAACGCTGCGAAAGTATTTGTATTTAGCGACCTTACGTCTTATTGGTAACAATCCGTTGTTTCGGAAGTGGCATGAACATAACGTACATGTAAGGCACATGAAAAAGTACCGTTCCTTGTTTAAATTAGTTGGTAAACTAGCACGTATTCTGGTTGGTCTAGTTCAACGAGGAGAGTCTTTTTTCGCCTGACAAAGCCGTTATTCATGACTGTGTAGCTTAAATTAAATCTATATTACGTAGGTTGGTTCATTCGCAGGATTACAAAGAAAGCACGGAGTACCAAGCTTCCTGTATTCGGATTGAAAGAGAGCGCTTCGTTTGAAATTGAGCTGGGCAAATGCATTAATCGGATTCAAACCTGGCCAACCTTGGCATCGCCATTCTGCCGGAAATTTTCGTCCTACATCTCGACAACTCCAAAAAGGCTATCCCTATCACCAGTCTAACCGTTCAAATCTCGCTCATTACCCGTAAGCCGTCGGTCAGCAAACAGCTGCTGAGTATGCCTGTTTTCATTCCGTCACCACTTGCTACCCTGGCGCTGGTATAAGCTTCGGTGAAATAACATAGGGAACTAATATCGGATCAAGCATGTATTTACGTGTTTTGCTATGGTTCGATTTATTAATTATCTAGATCGCGAAAATAAAAAAAGGCTCCAAGAGGCACTGCATTGAGCAGTGCTTCTCTTCATATTTGCTCGAATAAGGCAACAAATATATGCGCATAATAATCAATGAAATTTATGGAAAGGGAGGGAACGACGTGGAGCCTAGTATTCCTGTGGGTGTGAGCGAGAGTATTAAAATCAATCATGACGCGATGTATGGCATTTTTCATAATTGTGCCGATGTTGTATTTAGACCTCTTAAACTATCTGAACACTCGAACATTCTACTCGTTTATATTGAAGAATTAACGGATTCTAACAAATTGGAAGAGATTATTTCGGCATGTATGATAAGTCGTGATGTTGATCGACTGACACAGTATAAAATGGTTTTTAACATTTCGGAAATCGTAGCAAAAGTTCTGAAAGGAAGTACGGCTATCTTTGTAGATGGAAAGCCATTTGCTTATGTAGCGGTTCTAACCGCTTTCAAACAACGCGCGATCAATGAACCTTCAAATGAGGCATCTATACGCGGTCCGCGTGAGGGGTTCACCGAAGACTTAAAAACAAATTTAAGCATGATTCGAAGAAAAATAAGTAATTCGAAACTTAAGTTCGAAAATCATCAAGCAGGTGAGTTGACCAATACTTCGTTTGTCGTTGCGTATATCGAAGATAAAGTCAAACCAGAATTGCTTCAAGAAGTTAGGGCTAGACTTCAATCTTTCCATACAAATCAACTACTGGATTCAGGTTATATTGAAGAATTTATTGAGGACAAATCCTTATCCCTTTTCCCGCAAATTCAGAATACAGAACGTCCAGACACCGTTTCCTCAAGTTTATTGGCAGGAAGAGTGGCCATTATCGTTGACGGCTCCCCAAACGCACTGGTGCTGCCGATGACATTCTGGGCAGGTTTTCAAGCAGCAGAAGACCATTATGAACGCTTCTTATACGTTTCGGCCGTCAGACTTTTACGGCTCCTACTTGCCATTATGTCTTGTCTAGTTCCATCCATATATGTTGCGCTTACGACGTTCCATCCACAGATGATCCCACTGGCGCTAATGCTTAGTATTTCAGCAGCTAGAGAAGGAATTCCGTTTCCATCGGTAGTTGAAACTTTGTTGATGGAGCTTATGTTCGAAGGATTACGGGAAGCCGGTCTTCGATTGCCTAAAGCCATCGGGTCAGCAGTGAGTATCGTAGGAGCACTTGTTATTGGGGAAGCAGCCGTCCAAGCTGGATTTATCTCTGCTCCCATCGTGATGATTGTTGCGGGTACTGGGATTGCCTCGTTCGCTTTTCCTAGCTATAGTCTGGCATTACCTTTTCGAATGCTGCGGTTTCCGCTGCTGATTTCAGGCGGAGTCCTTGGTCTGTACGGGATTGCGATCGGCATTATGTTCATCATGATTCATCTTGTGACACTCAAGTCATTCGGTATGCCATATTTAAAACCGGTAGCACCTATTGGTCCAACTTTCTGGAAGGATACGCTTATACGAATGAATAAAAAGTACGTATCGGCACAAGAAAAATAATGAAGAAAATCGGGTGTTTCATCCTTCTTTTGATACAGGCACTGATGCTCTCGGGATGCTGGGACCGAAATGAAATTAACGATTACGCATTCTGGATTGGAACTGCCTTAGATTTATCGGAAAGCGGCAAACTTCAAAAAAGCGCTCAAATCGCGGTTCCCGCTGATTTCAAAAGTATCAGGGGTGGTGAGGGAAACAAACAAAGGGCCAACATTGTATTAACGGCGACCGGATCGTCAATCGTAGATTTGACGCAACAAATTCAAGACAAGCTGCCCCGTAAAGTTTTCCTTGGGCATCGCAGATCCATTTTTATTGGAGAAAAACTGGCAAGAAATGGGCTAATTGATGTTATGGATCAATTTACACGAAATACAGATACGCGTTTGCGGACGGATATTTTCGTTGTGAATAACGGAGAAGGAAAGGAAGTATTGAATATTAACAGTCCGTTCAATCAATTTTCATCGATCGTGGCTGTTCATCAAGATCGATATTGTCGCTTAGGAGACACGGCCTTACGAGATGTTTTAATTGATGTAGGGCGGGATGGCATTCGTCCGTCCATGCCGATGGTCGAGATTTCACCAATGAATAAACAAGAGAAAGACAAAATATTTGATGTCAGATCTGTTGCCATCTTTAATAAAGATTTGCAGATGGTCGGGGAAGTGAGTGGGAGAGAATCGCTCGAATTATTTTGGGTCAAAGGTGTATTGAAAAATCAATTCGTGGCGGAAGAGATCGAGGAAGGAAGTATATCTTTATATGAATCCAATTTAAAACAAACCATTCGAACTCAATTTGATGGTAATAAGCTGAAAGCCTATGTAAAACTAGTGGGAACCGGAAGGGTACTTGAAAACAATACGGACATTGATCTTTCTGTATCCACCGAACGCATTCACATAGAAAATAAGCTAAACGCAATAAAAGCAAAGCGAGTAGAAGAAACAATAAAGAAGTTGCAGACTCAGTTTGGGCAGGACGTGTTCGGAATCGGCGAAGAATTTCACAGAGAACATCCTTATCGATGGAAAGAACTTCGGAATAAATGGGATGAAATATTTCCGACTGTTGAAGTGGCGGTCGATGTCAAGTTGATTATTCAGAGTACGGGAGATATCCGCAAGCGAATCGTAAGAAAAGGAGATAAAGGAGAAAAAGAATGAAAATTTCAACTTGGCAGTTGTTCTGGATGTTTACAACGTTAGAGATATCGATGTCGATATGGCTAACCATATCGCCAACCATTGAAATCGCTAAACAAGACGCGTGGATCTCACTTGCGGTGGCGGGTTTTATTGGTTTGGCCGTAACGATGATTTTAGTTCGAGTCAGTCAGCGACATGCTTCCCATACGCTGGTCGAGTTTGCGCAAAAGCTTTTTGGGAAGTGGGTCGGAAAGCTATTTAGTCTGATGTATATTTTGGTTTGGTATTCCGTATGTGCTGATATATTGCGAATATTTTCATTATTTATTAAGCAGATTCTGTTCCACGATACGCCGGTATGGAGTATCTCCGCTCTGATGATGGCGGCAATGGTTTACATAACCTTCGCTGGCAGTGTCGAAGCCATTGCACGTTTCAGTGAAGTGGCTGGACCACTGATTCTAGCCGGCATTGTCATTTCATTTGCATTAAATATACCCAATTTGCACACAGCGCTGCTTCTGCCGATATACGCGGATTCTGGCGTCATGAACATTTTAAAGGGGTCATTGGTGAATGCATCCTTCCTGGGGGAATCCATGATGATCATGATGTTAACGCCTTTTATTGCGAAGCCGGAAAAGCTGCTTAAGCCGGTCCTATTGTCAATTTGCATTCCGTCCTTGCTCGCAATTGTTGCGACAATTATGGTTATTTCAACATTCGGAACCAATATCGGTTCGAGCATGTATTTTCCGTATTTTGCTATGGTTCGATTCATTAATTATCTAGAGTTTATTCAAAATATGGATGTATGGATTGTGTTCATCTGGATTTTCAGCGTATTAGTAAAGTTGTCCATCTACTTGTTCATCAACAGTTATGGAACAGCACAATTGTTTGGTATCAAGAAATGGCGGGGAATGATCGCAATAACTGCCCCCGTCATTTTCGCTATTTCATTAATACCTGCAAACATCTTTGGGATATTGGATTATTCGAACCTTGTCTGGATTACATATATTTTTCCGATTTTCATCGTCGGTTTTCCGGTTATTTTTCTACTCATTAGTCTTATTAGGGGCCGATCATTCGCAACATAATAGTGCAAGTGATCTGGCCCCGCTGTCGTACCAGGTTATTGTTGGTAGGGGGAGAGCCAACATTTTAACGGTTTTATACGCTAAGTGAAATCGTTGAGTTTAATTGACCGCTAAAGATCATTTGCTGCAATCAAATGCATGAAATACAGTCTTTTCCACTTAGTCTCAGCGGAAGAAACTGGAATGAATATATTCTTCGCAACGGAGACTATATCGTCTTCGTGGACGATGCCCTCAAGCAAAAAGACCTTTCTGTTCGGCTCAGTCTGGTACCTTATGAAAGATATAAAGAACAACGAGCACAATGGAATGCACGTCTAAGCGATTTGGTTTTGGTGCTTCCTCATTGGTCAATACGTTCCGTGAAATACTTCGTTTCCAGTAGTCAAATTGCTAATTAAATAAGACAATGTGTTGTCAATATATAAATTTAGGGGATGAATTGAATTGGCTAAAATTAACTCACCTTTTTCATCTAAGAATTTAGAATTGAAAAATCGAATTGTTATGCCTCCCATGTGCCAATATTCCGTCGACGCCGAGGATGGTGCACCAAATAATTGGCATTATGTGCATTACGTTTCTCGAGCAATAGGTGGAGCGGGTCTCATCATTATGGAAATGACTGACGTTGATCCTGACGGAAGAATCACGAACAGAGATCTCGGCTTGTGGTCAGATGATCAAATTCCTGCCTTTAAACGTATCATTGACGAAGTCCACAAGTACGGAGCGAAAATTGGTATACAAATCGCGCATGCGGGACGAAAAGCTCAAGATGCAGAGAAGCCTATAGGAGCTTCTGCTATTCCGGTTCCCGAAGAAGGCTTCAGAACACCGCGCGCTCTTACTACGGATGAAGTCAAAGCAATGGTCGTTAAATTTAAAGAAGCAGCAAGAAGGGCAATCACGGCTGGTGTCGATACGATTGAGATTCATGGTGCTCACGGATATTTAATCCATCAATTTCAGTCTCCAAGTATCAACAATCGGACTGATGAATACGGTAAAGACTTATCTCTTTTCGGTGTGGAGGTTATTCAAGCAGTCCGTAGTGTGTTGCCTTCGGACATGCCACTAATCATGCGGATGTCAGCAATAGAATATATGGACGGTGGTTACGGTTTGGACCACTCTATCGAAATTTCCAAGAAATACAAGGCTGCCGGTATTGATATTTTTCATGTGTCAAGTGGTGGTGAAGCTTCTCCAGGGAAGTTGAAACCAGGCATCCACCCGGGATATCAAGTTCCGTTTGCCAGAGCGTACAAACACGCACTTAAGCTTCCTGTTATCGCGGTCGGGAAATTGGATGATGCACACCTGGCGGAGGCAATTAAGTCCATAGCTCATGTTGTAGAACCGCCGGTTCAGTATGCAAGAGCGATTCCTCGTTCTTTGGTTACAAAACCCATATGGCCATGAGTGAGGAGCGGATTATTACGGCAGCCGTTGTAACGACGGGTGAGAAGAATGACGGCAAACAACTGCAGAGCCTCATCGAAAATAGCAAGCAAGCCGGCATGGAAGTGAAAACCGTCATCGGTGATTCGGCATACTCCGAGAAGGACAACATTGCTTACACCAAGGAGAATACGATTGAATTGGTGGCTAAGCTTAATCCGTCTGTTACGCAAGGCTACCGTAAGCATGAAGATGAATTTCAGTTCAACAAGGATGCGGGTATGTATGTCTGCAAAGCCGGCCATATGGCGATTCGAAAAGCACGTCAAGGCAAGAAAGACGTTGGAACGAACCAGACAGATACCTACTACTTTGACGTGGAGAAGTGCAAGAGATGCCCCCTCCGCGAAGGTTGCTACAAGGATGGGGCAAAAAGCAAATCCTATTCGGTGAGCATAAAATCCAGTGAACACACCGAGCAGATGGCATTCCAAGAGAGCGAGTACTTCAAGACGAAGGCAAAAGAACGCTACAAGATTGAAGCAAAGAATAGTGAACTCAAGCACAGGCACGGGTACGATGTAGCCACATCCTCGGGTCTATTAGGTATGGAACTACAAGGTGCTATGGCCATATTCACGGTTAATCTAAAGCGAATATTGAAGCTAATGTAGTAAAAACCAATCAACAAAACCTGAATTAGATAGGAGAAAAGACGACCCTCATCCCCATAAACTGGGAATGAGGGTCGTCTTTTTATTCGTGTCTCGTATTGTTCCGAAAACCAAGAAGTTCTTCAGTGGCCTCCATCGCGGCAACTCCTCTTTTTTGTTCATTCAAGTAACGGGCAGCATTCCTATTATGAAGAAATACGAGGTTTGAAAAATAAAAAGACTCCTTGGTATGATGTAAATGGATCCCAGTTGCTGGCCAGCGACAGATCCAAAAACAAAACTAAGGAGACTACAACATGCATTCTACTCAAAATGAACGAATTAATCAAATCACTTATTCTACCTTAATTATCGGAGTCGACATCGCAAAATTCAAACATGTGGCTCGTGCGCAAGACTTCCGCGGAGTCGAGTTCGGGAAGCCGATTACGTTTGAGAACAATAGAGAAGGCTTTGAGTTGTTCATGAGCTGGTTTCAGAAGATTTCAATGGACCAAGGGTTCCAGGACGTTATAGTTGGCATGGAACCTACAGGTCATAACTGGCTGAACCTTGCTCATTTCCTTAAAGAAAAGCAAGTGAAGTACGGTGTGGTGAATCCATTACACGTGAAGAAAAGCAAAGAACTAGACGACAATTCGCCTACGAAGAATGACACTAAAGATGCGAAAGTGATTGCACAGTTGGTCAAAGACGGGAGATACGCCATACCTAGCCTTCCTAAGGGCATTTATGCCGAACTCCGGGAAGCGATGAAAATTCGCGAACACCTAACAACTGACCTTTGTGTTGTGCAAGCACGCGTCCATAACTGGTTAGATCGGTATTTCCCAGAGTTTCTGACGGTCTTTAAAGATTGGGAGTGCAAATCTGCCATCCAAATGTTAAACCTTCATCTACTGCCTCACGAACTTGTTCACGTGCCGGATACAACCTTACTACAGCACTTGAGAGAAGCTGCAAAGCGAGGGCTTGGTCTAGGTCGAATCATTAGTTTGAAAGCAGCAGCAAGCTGTTCTGTCGGCATACGAGACGGTTCAGAGTTAGCTAAAATGGAGTTGAAGCTGACCCAGTACGAATGGTTTCAAAACAAGCTTGAAGAGCTGGGGGCAAAGTTGGATGAACTGCTCATGCAGATCCCACATGTGCAGCAATTGTTGGCCATGAAAGGGATCGGCAGGGACACCATTGCAGGTTTTCTAGCTGAGGTGGGCGACATTGGTCAGTACCGTCATCCCAAGCAGATCACGAAGCTTGCTGGATTGAACCTGAAAACAAACTCATCAGGTACACACATTGGACAGTCGAAGATAACCAAGCGAGGCCGTAAACGTCTTCGTGCTTTGCTCTTTCGAGTGATGATGCCGTTAGTCGCTAAAAACGCAGCCTTCCGGGCCTTACATGAGTATTACACCAAACGACAGGTGAATCCGCTCAAGAAGATGCAATCTCTCATTGCGTTGTGTAATAAGCTTATACGAGTCTTTTTCGGCATATTAACAAAAGGTTACGAATTTAGTGAAGAAAAGATGATGCAGGATATCCCTAGATTTGCAGAGTTACCACAAGCAGCTTAAATAACGATACTCAGCGTTATTAATGATCTCAAGAAAGGCAAGAGAACGATAACAAGAAGCACGGATGAGTCGGAAAGGCACTATCCTTACGGACGAAGAGATCCTGTCGGGCAGTATATCTGACCTCCACCTCATGGACAGGTTGAATGAAGGAATGTGGGAGCGTAGACTCTGCGAGATGTGGGAGGGTTGACCGCCATGAGCCCATGTGGAGATCCAAAGGTGCAACTATACTTTACCATTATATCCACTATTTTCAGCATGTGGATTGGGTGAACAGTTTTTTTGCACTTCAGCAGACCCATAAATTTCTTCTTCTACAACATCGTTCCAATAAAATGTTATCTTCTAATAAGCATTTATGGTAAGAATCTAAGAAAACGAGAGCATTTAAGAGATAAACGATTCTCCATAGAGGGAGGATAATGGAAATGTCTGGAGAAGAGATTATGGGATGTAAAAGTGAAAAATAGACGTTTTAGGTTATGTCCATATTATTGAGGCTAGAATGTATGCAAAGTAGATTAGAACAAGACATTATTTCAACGGCAGAAAGCTTCACAAATAATTTTTCTGATAAAGGAAATTTCGATTTTAGTGTACAAAGTTTACGTAAAGTAGAAGATATTCTTGAAGAATTATGTGAGTATGAAATAGATAATGATTCTTTGGATTCTGTTTCTTCTATGGTTGGAAGTTACATTTTCGAAGTAGCAAGAAGGAATTATGGTGGGAAGTACTATTGGATGCAAGATAGAGAACAACCTGTTTTAGTTACTGGTGAGCCGGAATTTTCAATTTCAATTTTTGCTTTCGATAAAGTTAGAGGTAGAATTCAGAATGGGAAAGAAGATGAGATACCATATTACTTTGATGGTTATATCAATGCAGTTGAAAAAGGTAAGGAAACAGGCTACTGTGCAACAATTGTTTAAAGTCTAGGAGATAAGCTAACGGCGGACAAGAGTGTAATAAGCACTATAGCTCAATAGACATCACCAGAAGGCTGCCGGTACGATCGGTGGTCTTCATTACGTTAACGGGCAGGTTAATGGAATACTTATACCATATCAGGAAAAGATAAACTAGGGTGATTAAATGAGAAAAAAGTTGTTATATACTCTGGTTCTTATCATTAGCATTTTGTTTCTTCCTCAATCGACATTAGCTGAACCTCAAAAGTTAATACATGACGAAACTAAACCGCCAAACTATAACATCTATAAGAATGTTGATTACCAAGTTGAGTTCCAGTATCCGAAAACGTGGAAACCAGTGACAGGATACACCCCTGCTAAGTACGAAGGTACAGACGGATATTTTTTAATTAGTGCAGTATCAGGGGTAGGCTTGAATATAGATGATGTTGTGAAATTTAATGCATATCATAAGTTACAACCATATGGATCAAGACCTAAAATAGAAAGTTTGATTATATCAGGACAAGAAGCAAGACTAATTTTGCCTTCCACTGACCAAGATGAGCATATGCATAATGAAGCAAGTTTAATTATCAAATATCCTTCACCAGTGACTATAAACGGAGATAAATACTACTATCTCATCATCTATGCAGATCAAAACCATATATATCAAATCGGTAATACTGTTTCTTTTATACATTCATAAGTAAAACCATATCCCTGATGTAGACAAACATTAACGAGCAGTTAGCCGTGGCAACCTGT
Source organism: Paenibacillus sp. J22FR5 (assembly GCF_059691975.1). NCBI lineage: Bacteria > Bacillati > Bacillota > Bacilli > Caryophanales > Paenibacillaceae > Paenibacillus > Paenibacillus sp. J22FR5. The sequence continues at coordinate 10,383 of NZ_JCAUAN010000029.1, forward strand.
TCTTTTTGTTGAACTAACGAAGAACTTTAGCTGCATAGAGACAAACAAAGTAGGCGCCGTGGCGACCTGCTTTGTTTATTAAGGTAACGGGTATTTACAGGCATTTACCCTCAATTAAAAAAGAAGGAAATTGTTGAGTATTAGTTGAATAACTCAATGTAAGAAAATAGGGGGTATTTATGTGGGATATGAATTAAATATTACGAGGGCTAAGTACACGTTCGAAGCGAAAGAAAATCCAATAACTTTAGAAGAATGGAAAAACTATATTTCCAATGACGATGATTTAAAGTTACAGATAGAGGACATTTCACAAACACTTCCTAATGGAAATGTACTATCAATGAAGAGTGGCGAAGGAATGGCATCTTGGAATTATAACGGAGAAACAGTTTTTTTTCGTTATTCAAGGGGGCTTATATTGGCTCCTTTTCATCCTTACGGCGATGAACCTCAATACATAGAAAAGTTAAAGCTGAGAAGTTAGACATTAGAAACTGTACACAATTGAAGGTATGGGTGAAGAAATGGCAAAACGGAGAGGCCTTTAAAGTACGATCAGAGAAAACAACCTCGCCTCTTACAGGACGTCCTCGCACGATCTTTGGTACGGTGGAAGAAGAACGGGATTACCTGAAAGCGCAGGTAGATTACGTAAAAAAGCGGTATCCAAATCTAGTAAAGGAGAAGCCCCGAGTTAATAGTCGAGGAACTACGTCTCGTTCCGAAAAAACAATAAAAACTAAAACACATGGATTGTGACACAAGACATAAAAACTCATATATATAAAGGGCATATACCTGTTTTATAGACATGTGTATAAAATACGGATTTTGTGAAGAAGCACTGTCTTGCTCTTAGCCAACTTCTTCTCCTAAGACGGTTCAACACTCGGGACATGCTCATCGTAAAAAGATTAATTTGTTCAATGGGTTTCGTTCTACAAGCATACTATTTTATTATTTGAATAAACCTACAAAAATAATTGCTAAAAACCAAATTAGCATTAGAATTCGATCCGTTAGAATCCTTTTATAATGCAAGATAGATGAAACTAGAAATATAACAATAATGAGAATAATAATCATAAGATTTGATTGGATGTGACTTTTGATTTTGGTTCATACATGACTAGGCTTCTAATGGCATATCCCCTCCACAAACTAAAAATGACTCTAATCGGAATTAACATTCCGTATTACGTTTTTGATTTTATCATGCTATACAATAATCGTCAATAAACGGAATATAAATTCCAATTTAGTACAAACAGTCTGCAGGATGTACTCTTAAATAATCTCTAAAAATACCACGCCGCCCCTTCCCTCTTAAGATCTTCTGAACGCAAAAAGACACCTGAAATCACCCCGTTAAGTGTTTTTCAAGTGCCGTAAAGTTTGTCTGTCTTCTCAAGTTTATCGTTTACCCAAGTTGTTCGTAGCCATTGATTGACTGTCTTCTGTGTTACCTTCTGTTTACACGGCTATGTCTTGTTTCGCTCGTTTGTTTCTGAACTGACGGTATGCTGCAGAAATACACATCAAAACTCCTGTTGTGGCAAAGACGCCAACTGGAAAACCCCAGGTTCCCCATGCTGGGTATATAAGTGGCATCAACGAGACACCAAATGCAACAGGAACAGGAACTTTAAACAAATTACAAAGAATGACTGTAATCAATACATTTATGACACCAACCCAAATGATTGAACCTGCCAACAAGTGATAGACTCCTACTGAAAGAATAGCCGTTATCGTCAATACCGCTAAACGAGATGGAATCAATTTCCAAGTAAATTTCTCAGTATGAAAGAGCTCAAAAATGAGGGCAAATACAGGCGGAACCACTATAACTTCTAGTTTTGTTACGAATGCCAGCCCAATCCAAAGGCATAAAACAATGGTAATGATAACCGTATCCGTTTTCTTTCGAAAATTCAGCGTACCATCAGGCAACTTTTCTGGATTTCTCAATCTAAAAGCGGCCAACATAATCACAAACGTAAAGACAGTAGTTGAGATTACAAAAACATAGTCATGTAGACCTAAAAAGATCGGCAGCAATGTAGCAGGAATCGTTGGTCCAAAATTGACGCGAAATACATGCATTAAAATGACAACAATCACAAGACCAAACCATATTTTCATCAGAGGCGTTAGGGACAAATCGTTCAAAGAAGTACCAATGAATGCACCTAATGTTGGGGAAAGCCACAGGTGGACTGGCTTCTTTATCCAATGCGGTACTGGAAACACCATAATCCCCATGGCCATACCAGCAATTTCCGGGAATAGAATATCCTTTTGTTGTAGAACTACAGCACCAACAAGCATGAGAATAACTAAAATATAAGCTGATAAAAAACTTCTGGATTTTAGGTTATTCCAAACCATTTCAATAGTTCTCCTTTTTCGAGACCAGTCCATCATTACTATGAAGAAAATGTACTGGTTCCTTTGTCATTTGAGATTTCAGTTCAATCCTTAATAGGCTTGTTCCAAATCGTTATCGACGTTCTGACTCTTGATTTGGATAATCATACGTATTATCCGTTTGACGAAAGGATTTTATACGCCTTTGGTTTAACATGTCAATCATGTATGATTAGGGTGCATTTATCCCATTAAAATCCTGAAAAGATTGTGCATACTTCCTCCATCTTTCGGGAATCTCCATAATATTTTTACAATAAACAGCCTGTAAATAACGGGACAAGTTCGTTACTTTCTCTTCCACAAGGACCTCGCGTATCTCAGAAGGTTTTGAGGGCACATAATTTTCCCGCACAATCTCGAATTGGTCTAGTGGCAAAAACATTTGCAAACTTTTTTTATAGGAACAACGAGTTGGGTAACGAGGTGAGCTTCCCGAATCGTACTTAGACAACTTAACAGTGTCATAGAAGTCATAAAGCAACGAATGTGCATCCAATTGAAGGATAGCAAATGCTTCATTTGGTTCTCTTTTTGAATATATCTCCAGCATTTTTTGACAATCCCTTTGTGTCGGCCAAAAAAATACGTGCTGATCCAGATAATTATAAAATTGTTGATGAGTTGTTTTTGCATCCATAACTTGATCTGCAATTCGTAGATGAGCGTTTGCTACAAAAACATTGCCGTGAAAATGAACTTCTCTACTCATTATCCGTCTTTCATTCGATAAATTAGGATCAACCTTATTACAAGAATACAAAGCATCGAGATGCGCAATTGAAGGCAAGTTTCGGACTCTTGTAAAATGAAATAATGACTTCCTTTTTGAACTGTTCGATATTTTTTTTGCAATTAAATCGTTCATACTATGATACCTCTTATCCGATCTCATTTCTTTGTAATTGGGTCAGTAATGTCTCCATCAAGCTTTCGCTTCCTGATCGCAATATGCTGTATGTTCTTCCTTCTTAATAGACTTAATATAAGAAAGAATAAGATCGATAAATCCGCTTGCTGCCCGGCCCAAATACTTATCTTTATGATAAACGATCCCTACTTCTCGGCAGAGCGTTGGGTTTAGGATAGGAATGATGATCAAATCCTCATATTGATACATCTCGATTAATGTTTTAGAAAGAATAGTGGCCCCTGTCCCGGACCTTACTAAATTGAATAAAGAATCGACCGTTGTCGTTTCAATAAAAGGTTTTAATTCCAGCCCTGCTATTTTGCATGTGGAATCAATCAGCTGCCGGCATCGGTGTGTTTCAGGAAACATCACAATCGGGGTTGTTACTAATTCTTCAAAATCAATTTGAAGGTGGCTGGCTAAAGGATGGCTGGCCGTAGTCACGAAAAAGAAGGCTTCTCTATAGAGAGGCTTAATCGCCAATTTATCATGTTCTACAGGTAAAATAGAGATGGCAAAGTCCAGTTCATTTTGCAGGACCCGTTCAACGACATCTTCATTAGCAATCAACTTTATGCGTATATTCGGATAATTGCGATGATAGTTGATTAATAGTGATGAAACCAGCTCATTTAATTCACCCGGCAAGGCGCCAATCGATAAAGTGCCGCGTTCTACTTTCTGCAACTCTTGAATTTGCTCGCGTGCACTTGCCAAGGATCCTATAGCTTTATGGGATTGCTGGTATAAGATCATCCCCGCTTCTGTGATCATCGTCTTCTTACCGATTCGATCAAACAATTGAACACCAAGCTCGTTCTCAAGCGCCTTAATTTGATGACTTAACGTAGGCTGTGTAATACCAAGTTTTTCTGCAGCCCGAGTGAAATGGAGTTCTTCGCAAGTCGTCATGAAATATTCTAGTTGTCTTAATTCCATCCTCATTCACCTCGTGTTTCTTGCTTCATTATCTCAGTATATAAATCCATTTGTCTGCAACATCTTTACACTTATTCAAACGTAAGCATATCGCCGCGCCCCCATTACATCCATGATTGGGCTGAACAGCTCCTTTGAGAATTTGCTGGTCGCAAAGACAACAAACCCATACATGACTAGAGACTCATGGATGGATCAAACGATTTTATGATTAGTATGAAAAATATGAGTGAGACACACCACTTTCGCATCAAATAGTCTTCGTAAAACATCCCACTACTAGTTGTTATTATTTGTTACTGACAGGAGGACAATACATGCGAAAACCTCACTATCAAGATTAGGTTTGGAGTTAAATTGCTGTTTGTCCGATTGATTCTTCTCGTGTTTTAATCTAATTATATAAAATCAACATATCAACCAACAATGTTCCTTTTTCTATCATAATGATGCATAATTTCTATGGTTTCTCGCTTCGTAAGGAGGTACAATGATGCAAATGAGTAAAACATATGCAGACCGAGCACACGAGTTGTATTTGTATCCAACTGGTTTTCAATTAAAATATAAAAGTCCCTTTCCGATATTTCGAAAAGGGACTTATGACGAACTCATCTGTGTACTGTGTACGATTACCTACGCCTTTATTTGAAAGATGAATTTACCTTAACCTTTAAGCAATTTGCCATTGAACAGAATGTTCAGCGTACGAATAAACAGAACGATCAGAACGATACTAAGCAATGCCAGAATGATCGCGGCGATGGCGATTAACAGCCAGGAATGTACGAACAGAGCATACTCCAAAGCAGCGTTGCTAAGCGCAGCCATCGGAAAGCTTACACCCCACCAAGAAGCGCCGAACGGTACAGACTTTTTGAAGACTTTAAAGAACAGGACGATGAATAAAAATAAGCCAAAGTAAAACAATATTGATGCAAACTGATCAATTTGTTGCATGAAGTTTGTATAACTAAGAAAGCCAACCTCAAACGGTGCAATCAAAATGAGCATGGAAGGCGTTAACCCAGCTGGCATTGGAGCATGATGGATCAATCTGGATACGATGATGACGAAGTAAACTAAAGCAACTATTCCGCCGATCGCTAAGCACAACAGATTGATTTCATGCGCCCAAGGAAACGGCATCGTTCCGCCGGCGACGCCAACGTCGAGTGTTGCCACTACAGGAATAATCCATGCAGGAACCGCATTTGCTGGTTCTTGATTCCCATTTAACAATCGCGAAATGAAGACAAAACTAAGCACTAAAGTGGTCGCCGTTCCGATGATCCAAACCGTTTGGCCTAATACTTGACTGTAGGTACCTAGCACAGAAGAAAGCAATAGAATCGAAATCGCGATTGTACCAAAAAAGTTCCCTAAGATAGGATGCGTAAATTCGCCTACCACTTTCTGAGGGTATAGAACCCATTTTGAAATATAACCTATGCTTAACGCGATAAACATAAGTACCGCGACGATTCCAATAATATCAGCGATGGCGGGGGAAGTACCAAATAGCTTGCTCGCTTGTCGCCAAGCCAAAGACAAACCTGAAATACCCATAACTGACGCGAATAAATTAACTGGCAAGAATTGTACTGAACCGATCCTTCTTTGTTTCTGTACGGCAGCTATTGTTTGCATTGAAAAGTCACCATTTCCTTTTTATTTTATGATCCAATTAACTAATTGTTTAGTTAACACCTTATTTTTGATATCAAATTAAAGAACAAATAAAATTGCTTATTGGCTATCAAGTCCTATCACCTGGTGATGATCTACCTTCAACGAACCAGTTAGCCGACTACCTATTAATAAATAGAAAAACGACAATGGGTAAACTCACAAGTGAAGGACGAAGGTTTATTGATTATGCAAAAGGGGCGCGGGACCCGAATCACTGACGAAGCGAAACTCGAAGAGTTTAAGTGGAATAACCCTTATTCGCTTACTTGCATTGTTTATGGAGTGCAAAGTGCCTCTTAGTGCGTAAGAAATCTCAATGACCAGAGCCGCTAGACCAGATGGATCTATATGCTGAAGAGTTTCTTTAACAAAAACTCAGGAGACCCATGATGGAAAGCAACAAGCTCGTTGTTGAGCCTAAACTTACTAATATGTGCGTACGAAGTCCAGTCTGCTTGATGGCTCCACTCCCCCTCAAAACCTATTAAACCCCACATCTAACGGCTACCACTACACGTAAGGCAAGCTCCATATTTGATAGATACCAAATATCTAGCTTCCACCCTTCTGTAACGACTTCCTTATTTTAACCTTGCCCCGAAAAGTGATCAATATCGTTGTTTCTATTATTCCTATAGATAAGACTATATTGATTAATAGAGCATTAAAATAATAAAACCGCGCTGCGCGCGGATCTCTATAGATATATGTTCTTGTCCTCTTACACACAATCACAGTTTTTCTTTTGTCAGAACTGTTCTTGTCATCAGGCAAGTTCATTCGCTTACATTTGAGACAAAACATGCGATTTGATCAACGCCAATCGTTTGGTTAATCAGGAAAAATCATATACACTTCAGGAGGAGGCATATGAATGAACGATGATTGTGCACGTAAATGTTGCCTGCCGTTTATCCAAACGTAGCTTTCGTCATATCTTTCTATTAATCCCCCACCTGAGACTTTCTCATCAGTTACAACCATCACATAATGACAAAAAAAAATAGCATTTTCAAAATCGATGTCAAATTGAAGCGTAGTATGGTACATCTAATTCCATCCTTTCGAATGATAGTTCCTAGCCAATACAGCTAATGACCCAAGCCGCTAGACCAGGTAGATCTATATTCTGAAGAGTTTCTTTAACAAAAACTCAGAAGACCCATGATGGAAAGCAACAAGATCGTTGTTGAGCCTATACTTTCTAATATGCGCGTACGAAGTCCAGTCTGCTTGATGGCTCCACTCCCCCTCAAAACCAATCAATCTCCCACATCTAACGGCTACCACTACTCGTAAGGCAAACTCCATATTCGATGGATACCAAATATCCAACTTCCACCCTTCTGCAACGACTTCCTTATTTTAACCTTGTCCCGAAAAGTGATCAATATCGTTGTTTCTATTATTCCTATAGATAAAACTATATTGATTATTAGAGATTACAGACCCACCTCAAATAAACGGGATACTCTCGCGATTTGGGCAGTATGGTTCACCATTGCCTTTTCATATTACGGCATGTTTCTTTGTAGTAGCCCCCCTCCTTTTTTAAAAATATGAAAAGTAAAGGAGCTGCCTCGGCAGCTCCTTTAATCGTTTCTATAGAGTCCTTTATTTAACCACAACTTGCTTTACAGTTTTAAAATGTTGAATGTAATCGTTGCTGCTCTTTGCTAATCGTTCATCAGTAACGTTCGAAGTATCATTAAGTGCAAAGTGAGGCAGATAAGAAGCGCTGATAAAGTGGGCAAGTGCTTCGATCGGTCGCAATATTTCCTGTAGTGTAAAGCGGTTCGACCCAGTTGCTTGATACGACTCCTCAGTTCCATATGTCGAGATCGCTACACCTATTTCTTTACCTGCTGTTTTACTACCATCTGGTCCATAGGCCCAACCATATTGCAAGACAGTATCAAACCACTTTTTAAGTAATGGAGGTGTACTGTACCAATAAAGGGGATATTGGAAAATAATCCGATCATGCCCTTCAATTAGCTTTTGCTCCTTAGTAACATCGATATTTTCGTCTGGGTATTCCTTATATAATTGATGAATAGTGAAATCACCATGCTTTTGCAATGCTTCCAGCCATGATTTATTCCAGTTAGATGTTTCGATATTTGGGTGAGTTATGATGACTAAGGTTTTCATTTTAATTGCTCCATTCCATTGTTGTATTTTTTTACATTCAGGTTTCATGTACTATTTTCATTTGTTTTCGAAAAATGCTGCGTTTTTCATAAAAATACTTTCTTGTTTATTAACTAAAGCTTCATTTATTTGCCTCATCGATATCTTCCCAAAATTGCGTCACTTTCATCCCACCCCCCTAATTCAAATATTTGAGTGGACATAACCTCGTTAGTATTTATCCAATATTACATTCTATTTCATTGTAAATCTTACCATTGTCCAGCGTTTTGGCCGCCATCAACTCATTATACCTATTAAAAGGTAGATTCGTAGAACTGCAGCACCCAACAAGCATGAGAATAACTAAAACCGAAAATTTCAGTTCAAACCTTAATAGGCTTGTTCAAAACCGTTATCGATATCTACGACCTCTCCACGAGACATAGCCGTCATACCTGTACGGGTTAGTTCCAAGATGCCATAGGGTCTCAGCAGCTCAATTAATGAATTAATTTTATCTTGATCGCCAACAACTTGAATTATCAGACTTTCCAATCCAATATCGACTATAGAAGCACGAAAGGGTTCAACAATACTTGAAATGACCGGTTTCATTTTGGACACAGCACTTACTTTGATAAGTGCAAGCTCGCGGTCAACCAGCGGATAAGCGGTTAATTCAATAATTTGAATAACATCGATTAGTTTATTAAGCTGCTTTTGCACTTGTTCGAGCATTTTGTCATCCCCAGACGTTACAATGATCATACGGGACAATCCAGTTTCTTCTGACTGGCCTACAGTTATACTGTCAATGTTGAAACCGCGGCGTCCGAATAATCCAGCAACTCTCTGTAAAACACCCGGATGGTTGTTTACAAGAACAGAAATCGTGTGACGTTTCATCTTTCATCCCCCATAATCATATCATCTATCGTGGAACCCGGAGTAACCATTGGAAAAACATTCTCTTCCTGACTGACAACAAAATCAATAAGTACAGGGCCCGGTATTTCCAGAGCTTTTTTCCACACCTGACGAGCCTCTTCTTTATTTGTTGCCCTGAGCCCTGTAACACCATAGGCTTCAGCCAGTTTAACGAAATCTGGACTACCAGAGAGGTCCATATGACTAAAGCGACTATCGTAAATGATTTCTTGCCATTGCCGTATCATGCCGAGGACCTGATTATTCAGAATAACGATCTTCACGGGAATGTTATGAATAGCGCAAATCGCAAGCTCTTGTGCATTCATTTGAATCCCTCCGTCGCCATTGATGGACACCACGAGTCGGTCTGGGGAACCTACCTGTGCCCCTATCGCCGAAGGTAAACCAAAGCCCATTGTTCCAAGTCCACCAGAGGTAATGATCGAACGCGGATGCTTAAACTTATAAAATTGAGCGGCCCACATTTGATGCTGCCCTACGTCCGTAGTAACGATCGCTTCGCCATTGGTAGTTTCGCTGATCATTTCAACTACGAATTGTGGTTTTAAAGTTATTTCCGAATCCGTATAACGAAGAGGATTCTTTTTTTGGTTTTCTTGAATTTCTGTCAGCCATGCTTCTGATTTTACCGGTTTCGCATGAACGTTAGCCTGTTGAAGCACGGATTTCACATCGCCAATACAAGGGATTGCCGTTTGAACGATTTTCCCAATTTCTGCTGGATCGATATCAATATGCGCAATAATTTTCGCCTTAGGAGCAAATCCACTCGTTTTCATCGTTACTCTGTCATCAAAGCGTGCTCCAATACTGATGAGAAGATCGCAATTTTGTAAGGCTTTATTGGCTGCGTATGTTCCATGCATGCCCGGCATGCCCATCCATAATTCATGTGCACTTGGAAATCCTCCTAAACCAAGCAATGTCGTCGTAACTGGTATCCGGGTTTTTTCTACAAATTCTAGTAATTCCTTGGAAGCGTCCGAATATATAACGCCCCCGCCAGCCAGAATGACAGGGCGTTCGGCTTCTTCGATAGCCCTGAGTAATTTTTCGATTTGTGTCATATTCGGATCGATGTCCGGGAGATATCCTTTAATCTTAGGAGTACCTAACGGATATTGAAAGATCATCGTTTGGCTCGTTACATCCTTTGGAATATCGATCAAAACTGGCCCCTTTCGTCCAGTGGAAGCAATATAAAATGCTTCATGAATAATCTTTGGTAACTCATTGACATCACGAACTAAATAGTTGTGCTTCGAGATAGGCATTGTGATGCCGGTAATATCTGCTTCCTGAAACGCATCAGTACCAAGTAAGGGCGTCGGGACATTTCCTGTAATCACAACTAATGGAACAGAGTCCATATTAGCAGTGGCGATACCCGTTACTAGATTAGTTGCCCCAGGTCCCGATGTTGCAAAGCAAACCCCAACTTTTCCTGTAGCGCGCGCATAGCCGTCTGCAGCATGAATGGCCCCCTGCTCATGACGAGCTAAAATATGGTTAAACCCTGGAATGTCATGAATGGCGTCGTAAATATTTAGGACACTTCCTCCTGGAATCCCAAAAACAGTATCGACACCTTCAATTAGCAAGCTTCTGATAAGCGCCTCCGATCCTGTTATCATATCGCTCTTCATTAGCTTAGTTAGCCATTCTTGCATCGAGTGTTGTCCCTCAATCTTAATCATGGTTTATTCCTCCAATTTTCTAAAATATAAAAATCCTTCCATCCCTAACCGCAATGTTATACAGCGATTAGGGACGAAAGGATCATTTCGTGGTACCACCCAGATTCACCGGAAATCTCATGACTTCCAGCCTCATGAAGTCAAAGTAAACGCTTTGACCTCTAGCATAATAACGTGTGCTAAACGTTTGAGCTTATTACTAGATTTAAGGTTCAATCTAGTTTTCACTCAAAAGCTCCGAGATGACCGTACAAGGGTTTAAGGCAAAGCTTCCACCAAATCCTTTGCTCTCTGGACTTAAGAGCCCTTGTGCTTTATTCTCTTCATCGCTTGGAATTATTTGAAATATTTAAAAGTATCGTGATTACCTTCTAGACTAGGTTATCATAAAGTGATCTATTTTAGTTATGGAAAGACACGATACCAGGTATCTCAAAACAAGATAACAAAGGGGATGTCAGAATGATGATTGATTTGTTAGAAGGGAGATTTTACAAGACGTTCCTTGCGGTGATGGAAGAAAGGAGCTTTAAAGGTGGTCAGAAAAATGGGGGAATGTTCTATACGACAGTTTAAACTTAAATTTCCAGCTTTAAACGAAGCTCTCTCAAATAATTCCGACTCACTGGAACAGAGCTTTTGGACTTGTCCTTCATAATTAGGTTATACGCCCCATTCATCCAAGCTTTTAACTCTACAATGTGGTTCAAGTTCACCAAATAACTTTTATGACTGCGAAAAAAGGAAAATGACTTCAGTTTTCCTTCCAATTCGTGTAATGTATAGTTCGTTTTGTGAATTTCATCTTTGGCGTGTATTAAAACATGCTTGCCTTCTGTGCTCATAAAAATAATGTCCAGTGGGGACAAATATTTAATGGAACCATTCACCTCAATTGCCAGCTTAAGCGGAGCGGTTTGTGGCGATATAACCGCACTGCTCCTCTCCATATGGATCTCCTTTAAAATCCCCTGAATATTAGCTTCATCATAAGGCTTCAATAAATAATGAAACGCCCGCAGTTTGAATGCTTCAATGGCGTACTGATCATACGCAGTGCAAAATATAATTTTCGACTTTACTCTTAGCTCTTGGATCACTTCGGCAGCTTGAAGCCCTGTTAAACCAGGCATTTCAATGTCAAGAAAGATAAGATCAGGCTCAATTTCCTTCGTCAACTTAATCGCCTCCATTCCGCTTTTGGCCTGAAGGATCTGCTCCACTCCATCAACATGTTGAAGTAGATAACTCAATTCTTCACGAGCAGGAGTTTCATCATCCACGATTAATATCTTTACCCCCATGCCTTATTTCCCTCCTATTTGATCCAAAAGTAAACCTTTGTTCCTTTTCCGACCTCGGATTCTATATGTAGAGCCTGATCTTCACCGTAGTGATAGCGGAGCCGCTGCTCAATATTATGCAGGGCCAATCCTGCATGTTCATCGCTATCCTTTATCTTTACTGCAGGAAATCCTACGCCATTATCTTCCACGAGAATGAGAACCCTGTCCCCATCCTCTTTGATGATAAGCTTGATAGATCCCTGTTCTGTCGATTGGATGCCATGGACGATCGCATTTTCCACCAAGGGCTGGATGCTGAATGGCGGCAGCTGCCGCTCTTTGACTCCTTCATCAATAATCGTAGTGATTGTCATCTTACCTCCCAGCCGAGCTTTTGATAAATCCAAATAGGCCATCACCAGCTCTAGTTCCTCACGAATGGAAATCAAAGGTTTACTGCTGTTTGTCATATTTTTGCGTAAAAATGTGGCAAGCTGAGTCACTAAATGTCGCGCCGTCTCGGGCTCGGTTCGGATAAAGTATTTCATTGTATTCAGAACGTTAAACAAAAAGTGAGGCCTCATTTGAGATTGTAACGAACGAAATTCTGCATCTGCCACGAACTTCTCTTGCTTCTCAGCTTCCACAAACGCAAATTGCTGAGAAAGCAGTTGAGCTAGTGAACCGATCATCATTTGCCGATAAGGATTGATATCCTGCTGCCGCCGAAAGTACAATCGAAAACTTCCGATTTTCTTTTTATTTTGCATCTCGATGGGCATGTCAATCCAGTAGGGTGATGTCCTGCCTTCTTTCACAGATCCATCATTTGTATTCTTGCTGAAGAATGCGCCAACTGCATCGATTTCCTCCACGAGGACCTGAGCAATTTTGTGGACCGCTGTTTCAAAGGAGCTTTTCCAATAAGGCAAGGTAATATCTGCAATCTGCAACGCCCTTCTTGCATGGATAGAGCCAATTCGCTCTTCTTCTTTTTCAATCGTATTATAAACCATGAAGAACAAGGCCACGCCAACACTGTTAGCAATCGTTTGTGGGAATCCGATTAATTTCACCAAATGTAAAGCTTCATTCCAGGGCTTAGCCAGCAAAAGAATTAAAACCATCTGTAGAGTTTCTGCAATTAAGCCAACTACAAAAGCCAATGGTACTATCGATACGTGGTGAAATCTTTTCTTGATAGCGCCACGGTATAAACCGGACAAAATTCCCTGCAAGATCGGAGCTACCATACCAGCAATAGCAACAAATCCCCCTAAACTGTAACGATGAAGCCCCGCAATGAGTCCAACGATAAATCCACTTTTCACCCCGCCAAGTAAGCCTGCAATGACCACCCCTACTGTTCTCGAATTAGCAATCGCCTCTGTGGCAGATACATTTCCAACCCATGGGGCTGCGTGGTAATCGTATTTGGAAACTGCAACACCTGAATACGTACCAAGTATGGCATACATGCAGAAAAACAAGAGGAAACGCCAATGGTATCTTTGTTCCCCTTGATAGCTCATATAGCTACGCATCCATTTACTGCGCGAGATTACATAAGCTGTTGAAGTCAAAAATCCTACCCTTTCCAGCATATCAACCATAAGATGCAGCATGCATGCACCCCCTCATTCTCAACTCTTACATAGATTAACCACTTCCCTCACTTCCTACAATAAGAAAAAAAATAGACCAGCTAATATAGCTAGTCTAGTCTATCTATACATGACTTGGACATTTCAAATGTTGAACGACTTCATTTAGCCGCGTTCTTCAAGTCAAAAATTGTATGCAAGACTGAATTGGTACGAAGCTTTGCTTTTTTAACATAAACTATATTAACCAATCCCAGTACGATAATGTTGACAAGAAAACCCCAAAATCCTTCATATATGCCATAAGAATGACCGCTTGCATATACAAGGAACACCGTTAGCATACCTGCAATCAAACCAGATAAAGCTGCTTCCTTGGAAAGATTTCTCCAAAATAAGCTGAAGACAACAGCAGGGAAAATCTGCACAATACCTGAAACTCCCATAAGCTGAAGAGAAACCAATGCATTCGGAAACATTAATCCAAATATCAAAGCCAGACCGATAACCAGAAAGACCATATAGCGGGTAACACCGGTTAATGTTTTCATGCTTGCTTTTGGCGCAATCAAATCTCGATAAATGTTATTCGCAAATAAATTGGATGCCCCAATGGCCATTATGGAACAAGGTACTAAAGAAGCAAGCGCTATGGTTGAATAAGCCAAGCCCTGCATCACACCGCCATAAGACTGATGAATCAATGTTAGAAAGGCGAACCGTGGATCTGTTCCTTTGGGAACAACAAGACTTGCTGTGATACCTAGAAAAGTTACGAGCATCAATACAATGTTGTAAAATGGAAGAATAATGGTGTTTCTCCGCAGCGATTCAGCGCTTTTTGAACTAAATATGCCTGTAACCGTATGTGGCCACATAAACAAAGCCATAGCAGAAACTAACGCAGCAGTCGAAAACCATGGAATCCCTTTTGCACCAGAAGAAGGAATGGTTAACATTTGGGGAGACTTAGCTACAGCCGTATCCATCATACTTCCCCAGCTTCCAAAATGAATAATAGGAATGGTCACGACCATGTACAGCATGATGACCCAAACCAAAATATCCTTAATAATCGCTGTGTAAGTCGGAGCTTTAATACCGCTGAAAAACGTATACAAGGCTACTAGAGAAAAAGATACAATAACCACTAAGACAACATTAATTTGCCCATTACTCGCTATCTTAATCGTGTCTAATATGCCGCTTAACTGGAGATCAATATAGGGGATCAGCATGAAAACACCAATTATAGCGACTAAAACAGATAATGTTTTACTTTCAAATCTGCCCTTAATATAGTCAGCCAAGGTAGTAAATGAATGCGCTTTACCAACTTTCCACAGCTTAGGTAAAAAGAAATAAGCGATAGGATACGCAAGCACTACATAAGGAGTCGCAAAAAAGGCGATACTTCCTCCTTTAAACGCTGAGCTCGTCAGTCCAAGGAATGTATAGGCGGTATATACGTCAGCACCAATCAAAAACCAAACAAACAAACTGCCCAGCTTTCTTCCGCCAAGGGACCATTCTTCAACAGAGCTTCTAGATGATTTGTTCCGGCCTGCTACAAAGCCAATCAACATGACTAGAATAACGACAGTTGCTGTTATATAAAAGGCTACCAAATTCCCGCTCATGATTCAAAACCTCCTGATCGTTTCTGAATTTGATAAATCCCCAAAGTAAAAAGCGGCGTCAAAATCATCCATAAAAGCAGCCAAAAATGAAACAGGGGAAATCCAAAAATGAGAGGATGTATTCGATTTACTAATGGCAGCGCTATCAATTGGGCGATGAAAGGAATAACGACCAATATAAATATGATGAATTTCTTCATTTAACAGTTCCCCTCCTAGCAAAGTGTAAACCTCAATATAGTTGATATTACGTTGCTTCATCATTATAAAAGATTTAAAAGCATTCTAGAATACTTTTGGATTAACATGTTGAAAGCGCTACCTTACATGCTGAAATTCCGGTTTCAAAGGATTTCTTCTCATATGCCATCTCTCATCGATGTAGGGGGGTTGAACGTCCAAAAAGGCCGACCCGAATTTTTACGTTTCAGGTCAGCCTTGGCATCATCATTTATTTTACATTGTCCTTAATTTAAAATGAGTAAAAATCGCCCCGATCATCTTCCCTCATTGTCGGCTTCCCATCTTGCGACCTCTTCCCGAACTCGCGGTGCGACTTCCTTACCCAATAGTTCAATGGATTTCATAACATCCTCATGTGGCATGGTGCCGGCAGGTAAATGTAGGAAAAATCGTGAGAAGCCTAAATGTTTTTGCATATAAATAATTTTGTTGGCCACCGTTTCGGGATCGCCTACGTAGAATGCGCCTTCTGGGCTGCATGAGGCATCGAATTGTGAACGGCTATAATGTCCCCAACCGCGCTCTTTACTCATTGAATTAAACACTGCCTGAGTGGGAGGGAAATACTTTTCCGCCGCAAGTGATGTACTCTCCGCAACGAACCCGAGTGAGTGTACGGCTATCTTTAATTTCGATGCATCAAGTCCTGCACGAGTAGCAGCGTTCTTATAGAGCGGCACGAGCGGAGCAAATTGCAAGGGGCTCCCGCCAATGATCGCCAAAACAAGAGGCAGTCCCAGTTCCCCTGCTCGTATGACAGATTGCGCATTACCCCCACTGCCAAGCCACACGGGTAAAGGGTTCTGAACTGGACGCGGATACACACCCTGATTCGTAAGGGCAGGTCGATGCTTTCCTTTCCAGGATATCTTCTCCGAGTCCCTTAATTTTAATAATAGTTCCAATTTTTCCGCGTAAAGCTCATCATAGTCTTTTAAATCATAACCAAACAATGGAAACGCATCGACCATAGAGCCTCGACCCGCGATAATCTCAGCACGACCATTTGAAATACCATCGAGCGTGGCAAATTGCTGAAACAAACGTACTGGATCAACTGCAGAGAGCACGGTAACCGAACTGGTTAAGCGTATCCTTTTGGTCATGGACGCCGCTGCAGCCAGCACAACGACAGTAGCGGAATCCGCAAATTCCTTACGATGATGCTCACCGACCCCAAATATATCCAACCCAACCTGATCGGCAAGGACGATTTCTTCAACAACCTCACGCAACCGCTCCGCATGACTAATTGTCTTGCCCGTTTTAACATCCGGAGTCGTTTCGACAAATGTATCTATTCCTATTTCCATTTTCAAATCCCCCTACATACAAAATTTAAGTAAAATCCTTCTTTCAAAAAGAATCTGATCCATCATTATTGGTATTGCCTTCACGATTCTTGATACCATACCCAATTTTCTTCAACACGTGAATAAGTTCGAGCTTCTCCCCGTCCGTTGCGAAGGACAAATTATCGGAGATCGTTTGGACATGCCTTGGGAAGATATTATCAAAGTAGCTCCGCCCTTCAGCAGTCAATGTCACATTCGTTTTTCGTCGATCACCCGGGATGGGGAGTCGTTCCACGAACCCCTTCTTCTCAAGCTTATCGACCACGTAGGTGATACTCCCGCTTGGAATCGAGAAGGTGTCGCTTATTTTCTGGATGGGCTGCGGTCCTTTATTATAAAGAAACTCCAAAATTTGAAAGGTCTCCCCACTGAGTCCATAGCTGTCAATGTCACGTTCTAAGCTCCCGTACAACTCTTTGACCATGTTTCTTATTACGCGTATTAGTTTTAAATCAAGTTCCTTACCCTCAGCATCGTGTTCAGTCATTCTCCATCCCCCTTTTCTGGCCTTATCTAGGCTCAAGCCAAATTTGAAAACCCTCGTAACCCGCTTGGACGCTTTCCTCGTGTTGAATACTCGAGCCCGCTTGCATCACTTGAATATCACTCTGTCCAAGGTTGCTTTCAGTGCTGAGTGTCTCTTTGAAAGCCCTGACCGGCAATGCCATATGAGATAATCTCAAACCCCTGGTGAGGATGAAGCCCGATTCCTCCTTTTGCCGCAAATGGACAAAAACCGCAGATTCCGCCAACCGCAGCAATCGGGTCCACAGAAAAGATATCTTATTAATATTATTCCAACAACTTAATATCCTAACATTAGTTATTCTAATATTAGAGTTTATATCTGTCAACTTGTAAAAAGTAGGAACATCTGCAAAGAGAACGCAAACCAAATTTCCCTACAACAAGGAGTCCTTCAGCTGTTTGCTCGCAAATTAAGCATGCAAATAGGGCAGCAGCCATGAATGGGCTGCCACCCTATTGGGAGAGCTTTTATTCCACAATATTAATTTTCACATCGATATTGCATTTGCTTAGTGACCAGCATTCTGTCCGCCATCAACATATAGGATTTCACCAGTTACAAAGTTAGCTGAATCCAGATATATAACTGCTTCTACGATATCATGCGACTCGCCCATCCTTCCCATAGGATGCAGTTTAGCTAGAGCATCGTGAGCTTCAACTGGATGCATTGGTGTTTTAATCACCCCTGGTGAAACGGCATTCACACGGATACCTCTGGAAGCATACTCAATGGCAAGTGATTTTGTTGCAGCTTTCAGACCGCCCTTTGTCAATGAGGCAAGTACGGAAGGAACGTTAACTGACGGTTGGTCAACCAGACTCGTCGTGATGTTAATGATGTGCCCGGTACCTTGTTTCAGCATCTCAGCCGCAGCGCGTTGAGTAACATGGAAGAAGCCGACGACGTTCGTAGTTAAATATGTTGTAAAGTCCTCTTCTGTATACTCCGTAAAAGGTTTGGACATGAAGATTCCGGCATTATTAATTAGCGTATCGATGCGCCCATAGTTAGCCAAAACTTCGTCGATTAGACGCTGTGCAATCTTAGGATCTGCAATATCACCAGCAACATAACGAACTTGCTTTCCTGTGGGATCAATTTCTTTTGCGGCTTCAACCAACGCTTGTTCGCGCCGTCCATTGATGACTACATTCACTCCTCGATTCACCAGCTCAATCGCCATCGCTTTCCCAAGACCACTGCTTCCACCAGTTATCACAAATACTTTTCCTTGGTTACTCAAGTGTTATTTCTCCCCGTGTTTTATTTATGGTAAATAATGAACGATCCACTGTTACACTTGTACCGTATGGATTACCTCCTACAACCGACGGATCAGTAAATCCATGAGCTGCAACAATCGCACCCAAGTTGTATCTTTTTGTCTTTCGGTAACTGTTTAACCAATCGCCACTGGCTTTACATTTTTAACATAACGAATGTAATCGACTTTACTTTGTGCCAATCGTTCATCATTAAGGTTAGAAATATCGTTCAGTGTAAAGTGAGGCAGATAAGAAGCGTTGATAAAATGAGCTGTAGCTTCAATTGGAAGCAATATTTCTTGCAGTGTAAAACGATTGGATCCAGTTGGTTGATAAGATTCATCGGAACCATATGTCGAGACAGCTACGCCAATTTCCTTACCTGCTGTTTTAGTGCCTTCAGGCCCATAAGCCCAACCGTATTGTAATACGGAATCAAACCACTTTTTGAGTAATGGCGGTGTGCTGTACCAATAAAGCGGATATTGAAAAATAATCCGGTCATGCGCTTCAATCAATTGCTGCTCTTTAGAAACATCGATGCTTTCATCTGGGTAAGCCTTGTATAATTCATGAATTGTAACATCACCATGCTTTTGCAATTCCTCCACCCATGCTTTATTCACGCGGGATGCTTCCATGTTCGGGTGAGTCACGATTACTAATGTTTTCACTTTAGTTGCTCCTTTTTATAGTTATATGTTTTTTATTTACGACGGATTTCCAGCACGCTTTCAATTATTCTCGTTTTAATTCAATCCATTCAGCGTTGCGGAAACGATCTAGTTGAGGTTACGCATTTCCATATCGGCATGCTCGACAACATAATAGAGACGGTTATTTTCCTCATCAATATCTTCCCAAAATAGCTTCACTTTCATACCATGCTTTATCGATAACATGTTCTCTGAACCTATCTTGAATTACCTGCTACAACATCCTTCACCTTCTCCATTGAGTAAAATGGTTCGTTACTTTTTGATTATTTCAGTACTTTCAGCATAGCCCAGATGATTCCCAGATGATTGATGTTATGATTATTGTTATTTAGTGTCTATTCTATCCAATCATTTTCAAAATTTCTGCCCGTTAAATTGCTCGGCATAAGCGCCATATCCTCTTTTTTCAAGTTCAGTTTTCGGTACAAATTGTAAGGCCGCAGAGTTAATACAGAATCGCAGTCCTGTTGGTTGGGGTCCGTCTTTGAACACATCACCTAGAAAAGAATCAGCATTACGGCTTCTGACCTGGGTAGTCACCGAAAGAAAACCAGATTTTTCTTTAAATATAATATTGTTTGGCTCTAAAGGTTTTGTAAAACTAGGCCAGCCCGTACCTGCATCAAATTTGTCCTTTGAGCTAAACAAAGGCTCACCCGAAACAATATCCACGTAAATACCTTCTTCTATGTTATCCCAATATTCGTTTTTAAATGGCTGCTCGTCCATATCATTCTGAGTAACATCGTATTGGAGCTTAGTCAGTGATTTCAGCTTTTCCTTTTTATTAAAATCTTTATACAAACCTATCTTTGCTGGAATTTTCACTACCCGGTCGTTGCCCCAAGTTTTATCCAAAAATGTATCGCGACCAGAGCCGAATTCATTTATCTTGTAGCTGATTGGGTTTTTCTTGTAATAGTCCTGATGTTCCTCTTCAGCTTTGTAAAACACGGATGCAAATAAAATCTTAGTTACAATCGGTTTATCAAACCTTTTTGAAGCTGCTAATGCATCTCTGGATGCTTCAGCCAACTCTTTCTGTTCATTACTATTGTAAAATATGGCAGATTGATATTCATTGCCACGATCAACGAATTGACCGCCTGCATCCGTAGGATCAACATTTCTCCAGAAAACTTGAAGGAGGTTGTCATACGTAATCTGATTCGGGTTATAACGAACTTTCACCGATTCGAGATGTCCTGTATTTTCAGAACCCACTTCTGCATAGGTGGGATTTTCCTTATGTCCTCCCGTATAACCACTTTCAACACGCAAGACACCATCTAGCTTTTCGAAAACAGCTTCCATACTCCAGAAACAACCACCAGCAAAAATAGCGGTTTCGTAAGGCGTGCTCGAATTTTCATTAACTGTAGTTAAAACCTCCTGAGCCCTCGCCATTTCATTTTTGTGAAAAGAAATGTAAAAGGAATAAACAATAAAGACTAATAGGGCGATGGATAAGACAACTAATTTTCGTTTTTTAAAATTCAATTTCCTTTTCACCTCCGTGGTATTTATTTGGGATGGTGCATCCCACTCTTAGTTGTTCAAAAAACAATTCATTTCAAAAAAAGATCCAACAGATAAAATAATGAGAAGAAATACAATGATTAATCGCACCGTCAAGTTAGATTTTTTCACTGGCATCAAATCCACTCTCCTTTTTTAATAGAGGCTCCTATCCTCCTCCGATGTCTTACACTTGGATTTTAACAAGAAAAGAACGGAAGCAAATCTGTGGAAGGTCATGTTTTCACAAAGAAAAAGGCAGAACATTTGGTCGCCAAAGCATGATAAATCTCACGCCCTATGCCAAAAGTCATGCCCTTTGATTATATGGAATGACGAACTGAAAACACTGCAGCTTGTGTTCTGTCGCGTAGCCCAAGCTTAGCAATGAGATTTGAAACGTGATTTTTCACTGTACCTTCCGTAATAAATAGTAAGCCTGCAATTTCTTTATTATTTAATCCTTGACCCAATAAAGCTAGTACTTCTTTCTCTCGTTCGGACAAAGATTCCAATCCATTAGGGTCATTTTTACTTAATGTGTATGCTTTATCCGGGTTCCATTCCGACATTTTTTTAAACTCTTTTAACAGCATTGCCGTTATATCGGGTTGAAATACGGTCCCTCCATTGTATACCGTTTGAATAGCGCTTATGATCGCTTCCGATGGCATATCCTTCAATAAATATCCATGGACGCCTTTCTCCAAAACTTGCATGATTAATTCCGCGTCATCGAAAGTGGTCAGAATCAATACCTTGGTCTCCGAAAAGTGCTTGAGAATCAATTCAGCTCCTTCAACGCCATCCATTCCTGGCATTCGAATATCCATCAACACGACATCAGGTCGCCATTCAAGTGCTTTGGTATAGGCATCTCTCCCATCAACGGCAGTTCCAACCACTTCCATATTAGGTTCCAAACCGATGATGGTCGCGAGACCCTCTCTCATGAGCCGTTGATCGTCAACTATCAGAATCCTCAATTATTGACACGCTCCATTTCCGTTGAAGAATAAGGGAATTTCACTTCAACAGCAAAGCCCATTTTATGATCCATCCTAAAATGCACCTCTCCGTTCCACTCCCTCACTCTTTCTTGTAAATTAATTAGGCCAAACCCTGGCTTCAGTTCAACAGGCATATCTCCATCATTACTTATGGAAAGTGAAAATCCGGTTTCGGAATAGGACAACGAGATTACTGCATTTTTCGCATGTCCATGTTTCCGAGCATTAGTAAGTGATTCCTGCACAATTCGATAAGCAGTTAATTGAAGATCGCCTGGTAGTGCGACAGGTATCCCATCCACTTCAAAGATCGTTTGAACCTCTGCAAATTTGGTAAACTCCTCAGATAGCTTTGCAAGGCTATCATTCAAAGAAGTCGATTTACTAGGTTCATCTCGAATAGCCCTTACCGAAAGTCGAACCTCTTGTAAAGTAGCTCTAATTAAATCTTCACATTCCAGATAGGTTTGTTCACTGCGTGATGAATCCAACTTGCTTAGCTTGCGAGCTGCCTGCATTTGAACTAACAATGCCGTCAGTTTATGACCTACCGTATCGTGAATATCCCTCGCAATTCGCACTCTTTCCCTAGTTGCGGCCCACTCTTCCGTTTTAAGTGAATATTCCTGCAGTTGCTCATGGGATTGCATCAATTGTGCATATAGCTGCATCGTATCCCTGCGTGCGCCTTGATAAAAATTAATTAAACAGCACACAATACCTGAGAAAACAATAAACGAACAGGTAATAAAATAGCTGATTTCGTCAAATCGTTTATATAAATACCAATCAATACTACCCATCGTAACAATATAGAGGATCAGCAACAATATACATGTGATGATGAGCATACGGGTATTCTTTAAAAACATTAAAATAGCTAAAGCCGTAATGCCAATAAAAAGGTGATTCGGGAAATTCCCGCTGATATAGACATAACCATAAGAAGCAGATACCAAGAAATCTATGATGAGGAGATGAAAAAGCCAATTTTGTTGCTTTTTCATGATTGAGTAGTAGTGGTTAACTAAAAGAAAAGCCACCAATGAAAAGACAATAAAACTAAGTCTCCAAAAAATCGCAATCGAATTTTCAAAATAAAAAATACCTGTTAGGGCTAAATCAAAAACGAGCTTTAACCCAAAAAACAGTCTCCATGAAAGGGGACTCTTTCTTATTATATCCGTTTCTTGGAGCATTTTCTCTTACACTCCTCACAAAGAATCGATGTACTCATTTCTTGATGACATGACATTCTCTTCTTTAAAGATGTCACCATTGCCGTAAGTGTTCATACCTCATATTTTCGTCGAATTGGCATATCATGATGTTCCTCTTTAACATCCCCAGGATTTATTTAATAAACGTTCCACAGCGGAAGCAGGCAAGGGCTTGCAATACAGAAAGCCTTGGGCTTGATGACAGCCGTTATTCAATAAAAATGTATGCTGAGCATAGTTTTCTACACCCTCGGCGATGACTTGAAGCTTCAGCTTTCGCGCCAAAGACAAAATCATTTTGGGTAACACTTTGTCTCTAGGCAAATCCTTGATAAACGAGCGGTCGATTTTTAACGCATCTACAGTGAAATGTTTTAAATAGTTTAATGAAGAATATCCCGTACCGAAATCATCGATTGAGACATAGATTCCCATATCTTTGAACACCTTCAGGGTGTAAAGGATATGTTTTTCATCCTTCATTAGAGCGCTCTCGGTAATTTCTATTTCCAAGTACGTAGGATCCAACTGAGATTCTTCTAATATTTCCTTTACGCGATACAAAAATGAGCTGTGGCAGAATTGTTTCGCAGAGACGTTGACTGCAACGCGAACCGGTGGTAACCCTTGCTGCAGCCAACGTTTATTTTGCATACACGCTTCTCGCAGTACCCATTCCCCGAGAGGCACAATAAAACCGGTCTCCTCAGCCAAAGAAATAAATTCAACCGGTCCCACGATCCCTTTTACGGGATGATTCCACCTCACCAACGCCTCCAGACTGCTTATCTCCCCCGTGTCCAACTCGATTCTCGGCTGATATTCCAGAATGAATTGCCGCTTGATCAAGGCAGATTCGAATTGGGATTTGAACAAGAAACGATTGTCATTTCCCTCATCGTTAGAAGGCTGATACATGACGCAAAGGTTCCTACCGTACTGCTTCGCTTGGTACATAGCCTTATCGGCTTTCTTCATCAAATTGCTGACCGCCGTTCCGTGGTCTGGAAATATGCTGATACCGGCACTGAGCGTTACACGGATTTCGTGATTGTCCAGCAGCACCGGGATTTTGAAGGAATCAATGATGCGTTCAGCCACCTTACTTGCATCCTCTGCAGATTGAATATCGTTCACGATGACCGTAAATTCGTCGCCTCCAAGCCGAGCAACTACCCAATCATGACTGACACTTGCTTTGATTCGCTCCGCCGCTTGAATAAGCAGGCGATCCCCTGCATCGTGGCCAAGAGAATCATTCACCCATTTGAAATGATCCAAGTCGATGAAAATCAACCCGAGCTTTTGGGATTCTTGTCTGTGCTCATTAATCATTACATCAAATCGATCCGTAAAGTGCCTCCGGTTTGACAATCCGGTCAAGGTGTCGTAGAAAGCCAAGCTTTTGATTTCTCTGTCCTTTTCTTTCCGTTGGACGGCTACATCGGTTAGATCGTTTAGGGCCGCGACAATTTCCATCTGTTCCGGTCTGAGATTGCCCCATTCCCCGCGTGCATTCCGTGCGGTTTCCATGTAACCTGGGACGTAGTTCCTCCCTTTTTCTTCAATTTCATGTAATATACGGTTTAGAGACTCTCCAGACACGATGAGTGACAAAATGTCGGTTTTTATTCTCAAAATAAGGTTTTCCAACTCAATTTCAGGCATCTTACGTTGTTCTGAATTCATATGACTGCCCCTTCTCCTAATGGCTGCATCACAGGGTAACCCTATCGATGCTACAATTGCACATACAGACCCCAGAATGCTGATGCACTTCTGTCAGTAGAGTGTACACACGCATTCATCATACAATGATGCCTGAAATCATGTACAATCCAAAATAATGATATCCGGTATCTCAAAATCAGATACCTATTTGTACAAGAGGTCTAAATGGATACTTTATCGGTGCCTTATAAAAGAACCCCTAATAAAAACGGTGTACAATAAAAATGAAAGGAGCTGACGCGGCAGCTCCTTTCATTTTTATTGTATGATGTATCAAGCTTGAAGTATTTCGCTGTCCACCTTGAGAGTCAGCTCCATTGCCGTTAAATCCCCTACTTATCAAAAAAATGTAAATTATTCAAAAAAAATAATATCCGCCTTCTTTTTTAAGTTAAAGCGGATATTAATCCTTCGGCAATCATGTCAAACCTACTTAAATCCCGAAAACTTCTTGCAAGTAATTGCGCACCTTGAAGCGAAGCAAGGAATTGATGGGCTTGCACATCCGCGGCAGCTTCAAAGTTTAGATGCCCTTCACGCCGCCCCTGATCCAACACTCGTTCCAGCCATTCTAAATTAGCGGTGAAAAGCTGAGCTAGCCCTTCTCGTGTCTTACCAGATAAAGTAGCTAAGTCAGTAGAAATCATGACGCCCAGACAAGTACTATAATCTTGAACAGGGCCACCGTAAAGTAAAGTGAATTTACGCAGCTTTTCCAAATTGTTCTGTGTCTCGGTATCGATTTGAGTAATTGCAGAAATAAAATTTCTGTGATACCGTGCAATCAGCGCTTCTCCTAAATCCTCCTTGTTTGGGAAATGGTAATGAATACTGGCAGTCCGTATCCCTACTTTTTCTGCAATGTGTGCATAGCTAAATCCGTTAAACCCGACATCCTGAACAATCGACTGAGCAGTATCCAAAATAGCCTCTGCTGTATTTTTAGTTTTAGTCATGTTTTAATTCTACCTTTTAGTAGATAGCGTTGTCAACTAACCTTGCGTGCTTCTTCAAAAACCGAAAGTCTTGGTAGCTCAAGACGAGAGAATCCTTCATTAATTCTGGCCGTGTCAAACCTCAAACCATTATCATTTAGCTTGTTTGAGCTGCCGGTCGCTTCGGCCTATACCCAACGGCAAGCTAAGCGCCCCCAAGAAGACGATGAAAGCCGCTCCGATTAAAGCGGTGAGATAGCTCCCATTTCCCGATATCAAAAGACCTGCAATAAGCGGTCCGATTATTTGCCCCAAGCCAAAAAAGGTGGTCAGCAACCCTATAATCTTTCGGTTGTTTTGCGGGTATAAATCCTTGGCAAAAGCGACGGACAGCGTCGTTATCCCCATAAAGGTTACACCGAACAGAATGGCGCCTGCGAATACGGCGGTTGAAGAAGGAATAAGAACTGGAATCGCAATGCCTATGGATTGCAGCAGCATGGCAAAGGTCAATGTCCACTTTTTTCCCCATCGAGAGGCAAGCATCGACCAACCGACGCACGAAGGCGTCGCGGCAATACCAACCAGTATCCAACTAAGTGACGCAATATTGGGGATGTTCGAAACCGACTTGGCGAAAGCTACAAGGTAGGTCCCGGTAACAATGTAGCCCAAGCCTTCCAAGCCATAGGCAATCATCAAACATATCAAGACCCGCCGAACGGCCGAAGGATGATGGTCGTGGTCATGAGGAGAGCTTAACGTCTTCGTACCGGTATGCCTGTCCCGCAACGAATACCAGGCTGTCAGACCTAAGATCAGACTGATCAGTCCCAGGCCCTTCCATACTTCGGTCCAATCGCTGTTTCGGGCAAGCAGCGGAACTGAAAGTCCGGTCAGCAGAATGCCGGCTCCCACGCCTCCGTAGAATATTCCAGCTTGGAGCGCCGATACACGATCCAGTACGATGCTGGATGCGATGACAAAAACGATTGCGCTGGCAAGGCCCGATAAAAACCGGAGTACGAGCCAGGTCTCTAGGTTGTGGAACACACCCATTCCCCATGTGGTAGCAATACATACGATTAACCCGGCGAACAGCAGCATGGATCGGCTTTTAACCTGGACCAACGTGAGAGCAAACGCACCAATCAAATACCCTAAATAATTGCTTGAAGCCAGATAACCCGCACCCGCGACGGAGAACAGATGGTGATCCATCATCATCGGGAGGATAGGCGTAAAGGCGAACCTTCCGATTCCCATAGCCACCATTAATGCTGCTATGCCCCCGAGTAAAACGATCAACGTCCTTCTCTCCATTCGCTATCCCTCCTGTTTTTACCCTCGTCTGTTCATTGATCATACAATGATTCCTGTTATCATGTATAATACAGAATAGTGATATTAAATATCTTAAATTCAGATGTCTAAATCTAAATATACAGGAGGTCTATATGGATATTCAGTTGCTCAAAGTGTTTTTTACCACGGCGCACGAAGGTAGCATTTCTAAAGCGGCTCATAAATTAAACTTTGCCCAATCCAACGTCACCCATAAGATTCAACAGCTGGAGACCGATTTGCAGACTCAGCTTTTTTACCGCCACAATCGGGGTATTACGCTTACCCCTTCCGGTCAAATCCTTGTTTCCTATGCGGAGAAAATATTGCATGTCATTCAGGAAGCCAGATTGGCCGTCGGAGACTCCTCCGTTCCAACAGGGCCGCTTCATATCGGGTCTCTGGAAACAACCGCCGCCGTTAGGCTGCCTACGCTGCTTACCAAGTATCATACCGAATATCCGGCGGTCGACTTCTCTTTAATTACCGGTACTTCCGAGAAGCACATTCATGCCGTTCTTCATTATGAGCAGAATGGAGCATTCGTGGCCGGTCCCGTGGAGCATCCCGATTTGGTTCAGGAAAACGTCATTGATGAGGAGCTGGTACTTGTCACCTCAGTCTCCCATCCGCCTGTTAATTCCATCCATGATGTGCAGCTGTCTACGCTTCTCGTATTCCACAACGGCTGTTCCTACCGAGCAAAATTAAATCAGCTGCTCCATGATGAAGGCATATTGCCCGTTAAGCTGATGGAATTCGGATCGATTGAAACGATTATAGGCTGTGTAGGCGCCGGCCTCGGCATTGCTCTTCTGCCGCGTTCCATCATAACCGAGTCGGAAAAGCAAGGCCGGATCCGCTGCCATGCGATCCCCGGCAAGCATGCCATCGTCACAACCGTGTTCATCAGGCGCAAAGACGCTTTAATCACGCCCGCATTGTCAGCCTTCTTATCAGAGATGCGAGCCCATTTTAGCTAAAGTACTGGAATTGGATTATCTATTCAACTCATGAATTATTCAAAATTAATTTCATATATGAAAGAATAAGAGCAGCCCCAGTGCCGTGTTGGCAATGGGGCTGCTCTTATATTTCCTAACCACGAGAGGGTACTTTATCCATTCCCGGATTGCTTGCCAACTGTATACAAGATGTTAAGAAGGGAATACTTGGAGAGAATCTGCTCTGAAGGAGAACGCGAATGAAGTCCGCTGAAAAAATATCGGGAACTCAATTATGTTTGTTAATTTTCTCCTTTATAGCTCCCATCGTCATTCTTATCATGCCGGGTTTGGAATCGAAGTTCTCCAAGCAAGATGCATGGATAACGATTTTTCCTGCTGCCTTGATCGGATTATTAACTTTTTGGGTGATGATCATATTGTCGAATCGCTACCCAGGTCTTACGATTATACAGTACAGCTCTCAAATCATAGGGAAATGGCCTGCAAAATGCTTAGGATGTTATCTTATTTATTACTGGATTAATTTTGATTTCATCGTTCTTAATCAACACATACAGTTTATAAATACCGTTCTACTCATGAGAACTCCTGCTATCGTTGTCAGTCTAACGTTGGCACTCATATGCGGTATAGCAGCCTATATGGGTATCGAATCTATTGCAAGATCTAATGAGTACATTTCCTTACTCATCATTGTTTTGTTAATTCCACTCTTGATACTCATGCTCATGGAATCTGAATCGGAGCGGATCCTTCCTGTGATGAGTCAAGGAATGGTTCCAGTCCTTCAGGCGTCCGTATTCCCAACCGCTTACTTAAGTCAATTTTTTATTTTGGGGTGGCTTCTTCCTTATTTGAACCAACCGAAGAAAGCAACCAAAGTTTCGTTCATCGCATTGTTTCTTATCGCTGGTCTTCTCTCCATTACTGTTATACCTCTGATTATGATCTTTGGGCCGTTAACCGATAAATTGACTTTTCCAGTGTTAGAAGTAATTCGGTATATAGGTATAACAGGAAGCTTTGAACGCTTGGAAACTTTAGGGATGGCTATATGGGTTTTGGGCTGTTTTGTAAAAGATTCTCTCGCCTGCTTTATTATATGTCTAAGTCTAAGCCATCTTTTTAACATTAGAAATTACAGGGATTTTGTATTCCCTATAACGCTTTTGGGAGCGATAGGATCGGTTTCGGTTTTTAAATTTTATTCCACTGATTTGACTACTCTTCTTAGATATACTTATCCAAGTTATGCCATTTTTACACAATTTATTTTACCCCTTACACTTCTAATCATTGATACGATAAAGAGGCGCTGGAGGAAGTCAGTGGTTTAGATTTTTTGTCGTTTTAAATTTGTTCTGAGGAGAACGCGAATGCAGTCCACTGAAAAAATATCGGGAACTCAATTATGTTTGTTACTTTTTTCCTTTATAGCTCCTATCGTCATTCTTATCATACCGGGTTTCGAGTCAAAGTTCGCAATGCAAGATGCATGGATAACGATTTTTCCTGCTGTCTTGATCGGGTCATTAACGATTTGGGTGATGATCATACTGTCGAATCGCTACCCGGGTCTTACGATTATGCAGTACAGCTCTCAAATCATAGGGAAATGGCCTGCAAAATGCTTAGGATGTTATTTTATTTATTACTGGATTAATTTTGATTTCCTCGTTCTTAATCAACATATACAGTTTATAAATACCGTTCTGCTCATGAGAACTCCTGCTATCGTTGTCAGTCTAACGTTGGCACTCTTATGCGGTATAGCAGCCTATATGGGTATCGAATCTATCGCAAGATCTAATGAGTACATTTCCTTACTCATCTTTGTTCTGTTGATTCCACTCTTGATACTCATGCTCGCGGAATCTGATTCGGAGCGGATCCTTCCTGTGATGAGTCAAGGAATGATTCCAGTCCTTCAGGCGTCCGTATTCCCAAGCGCTTACTTTAGTCATTTTTTTATTTTGGCGTGGCTTCTTCCTTATTTAAATCAACCGAAGAAAGCAACCAAAGTTTCGTTCATCGCATTGTTGCTTATTACAGGTCTTCTCTGCATTACGGTTATACCTCTGACTATGATCTTTGGGACGTTAGCGGAAAAATTGACATTTCCGGTATTAGAAGTAATTCGGTATATAGGGATAACAGGAAGCTTTGAACGCTTGGAAGCTTTAGGGGTGGCTATATGGGTTATGGGTTGCTTTGTAAAAGATGCTCTCGCCTGCTTAATTATATGTCTAAGTGTATGCCAGCTTTTTAACATTAGAAATTACAGGGACATAGTATTCCCTATAACGATTTTGGGAGCGATAGGATCGGTTTCGATTTTTAAATTTTATTCCACTGATTTGAATACTTTTCTTAAATATACTTATCCAAGTTTTGCCATTTTTACACAATTTATTTTACCCCTTACACTTCTAATCATTGATACGATAAAGAGGCGCTGGAGGAAGTCAGTGCTTTAGATGAAGGAGAACGCGAATGGAGTCCACTGAAAAAGTATCGGGAATTCAATTATGTTTGTTACTTTTTTCCTTTATAGCTCCCACCGTCATTCTTATCATGCCGAGTGCGTTGTTGAAAATTTCCAAACAAGATGGATGGATAACGGTTTTTCCTGCTGTCTTGATCGGGGCATTAACGATTTGGGCGATGATCATATTGTCGAATCGCTACCCGGGTCTAACGATTATACAGTACAGCACTCAAATCATAGGGAATTGGCCTGGAAAATGCTTAGGATGTTATCTTATTTATTACTGGATTAATTTTGATTTCATCATTCTTAATCAACACGTACAGTTTATAAATACCGTTCTGTACATGAGAACTCCTGCTATCGTTGTCAGTCTAACGTTGGCACTCTTATGCGGTTTAGCAGCCTATATGGGTATCGAATCTATCGCAAGAAGTAGTCAATTCATTTCCTTACTCATCCTTGCTTTGTTGCTTCCACTCTTGATACTCATGCTGGCAGAATCTGATCCGGAGCGGCTACTTCCTGTGATGAGTCAAGGAATGGTCCCAGTCCTTCAGGGGACCCTATTCCCAGTCGCTTACTTAAGTCAATTTTTTATTTTGGGGTGGCTTCTTCCTTATTTGAATCAACCGAAGAAAGCAACCAAAGTTTCGTTCATCGCATTGTTGCTTATCGCTGGTCTTCTCTGCATTACGGTTATACCTCTGATTATGATCTTCGGGCCGTTAGCGGAAAAATTGAGTTTTCCCGTGTTAGACGTAGTTCGGTATGTAGGTATACAAGGAAGCTTTGAGCGCTTGGAAGCTTTAGGGGTGGCTATATGGGTTATGGGTACCTTTATTAAAGTATCTCTCGTCTTCTTTCTTATAAGTCTAAGTGTATGCCATCTTTTTAACATTAGAAATTACAAAGACTTTGTATTCCCTTTAACGATTTTGTCAGTGATAGGATCGGTTTCGGTTTTTAATTTATATTCCAGTGCATTGAATACTTATCTTAGAAATTCTTATCCAAGTTATGCATTTTTTACGCAATCCATTATACCCCTTACACTTCTAATGATTGATACGATAAAGAGGCGCTGGAGGAAGTCAAAGGTTTAGATTTCATTGTTTTAAAATGACTTTTCCGATGGGTTCAAAAATGAATCTCACAGGAGCTGTTGTGCTTGGTATTTGAACATGGGCAAATAATAAAGAGCCTAGAATCAAACATAATCCCATCAAACAACTATATATAATAGCCACTTTAGGCTGTTTTTTATTTAGAAACATCTTAACTCTATAGCAAGACCAACCCAACGTGAAA
Source organism: Paenibacillus sp. J22FR5 (assembly GCF_059691975.1). Lineage (NCBI taxonomy): Bacteria > Bacillati > Bacillota > Bacilli > Caryophanales > Paenibacillaceae > Paenibacillus > Paenibacillus sp. J22FR5. Next base: position 42,313 of record NZ_JCAUAN010000029.1, read on the forward strand.
ATAACAAAAGTAGATATTTGCAGGATCATTATTCGGACTCCTTTTCTTTCAATTCGAAGGAAGAATGTACCATTCCCTCTCCTTTTATTATCAGGTTAACTTCAACCGATATATCTGCCTCTGGAAACCGAGTATCCCATTGATTTTTCAGATTTGCCCACTTTTCAGGGTTATGCTTATAAATTTCTTGGCCAAAGCCCACGCTATCCACTTTATATTTCTTTTGGATTTTAAATATAACATCTTGTACTAGTTTCTTGGCTGCATCTTCCAGCGCTTTTGTTATTAGCTTCAAATTCTTCGGTTCGTTGATATCCAGACCGGAATTATTCTCGGCCAAACTTCCTTCACCTTCCAATTTAATCTTAAATTGTACAGCATCATGCCCAGTCTGCGTAATGATTTTGCGATCAGCATGGGTTATCAACATCCCAACTTCCCCATTACCTTTGGGTAAATTTGCCGTGATTCGACCGAACTTCAGCTTGTCCGTCACCCACATCAGCCCCAATGTTTCATTTATATCTAATAAACCGGATAATTTTAAATCTTTAAAAACTCCGGCGCCCGCTAACCTAAATAGTTGCTTATGTGGATCTTTGGAGTGGATATCGGGTTCAATTACCCCTACGACGGGATGAACACCCTCACTTTCAGACGAAATAAAAAAATCCTTCAATGTTACTGCTAAATCATCTCCTGAATTTTCCATTTCCCTCACTGCTTCGATTGGTACTTGTTTTAAAGGATAATTCATTTGCAGAATATTCTGCCCTTCATTCCCTTTAACAACCATGATATAAGTCTTTAAGCGATTTCTTGGGTCATGCGTAAAGATATCCAGTACACCTTCAATTCCATGCTTAGCTAAACGTTCACTAATAAATACAACGCTGCGATGAGAGTAGAACAATTTACGTGAGCTTTTCTTCTGAAGTTTTTGATGAATTTCATTTCCACTCTTTCCTTCTGCGGATATAACGAAAAAATTATATTTGTTGCCGCTCCCTCCGCCACTCATTCCTCCTCCAGTAGATGGCGTTGCGATTTGAAGGGTACATAGCTGGTTGCCGTCGTCCGTCAGGTCCATCGCAGTACCCGTGACAAATGCAAGATCATTCATTTCCGTACGATCCCAACACCCGCTAATAAAGACAACTACGAGAAGAATCATATATTTTAGTCTTCTCATCTCTTAACCCCCGATCGAAATTTCGCCCAAATCGGTATCCTTATCAAAACATCCTTCAAGCCTGTCAACTTAAGCGGAGAGACTGGAGAAAAATAAAGTACTCCGAAGGAACGAAGGGAGGTTACGTGTAATATGATGCCTATCAATCCTAGAACAATGCCATAAAGGCCCAGTGTCCCCGCTAAGAATAACATTGGAAAACGAAGTAATCGGATCCCATTTCCAAAACTATATCGAGGAATCGTAAACGCCGAAATGCCAGTGATGGACACGATAATGACTACTGGAGCAGATATTAATCCCGCTTGAACCGATGACTGGCCAATGACTAAACCTCCAACGATACTTATGGTTGGGCCTATCTGTTTAGGCAGACGATTTCCGGCTTCCCGCAGAGCTTCAAATATGACTTCCATTAGAAAAGCTTCAATCATCGCAGGAAAGGGAACGGCTTCCCTCGAGGCAGCAATACTCAGCACAAGATTAGTGGGTATCATTTCCTGATGGAAGGTCGTAATAGCTACATACAGCGGAGGTGCAAATATCGCTAAATTGATAAAGAGGAATCGAATCCATCGAACAAAAGTAGCGACTGGCCAACGAGTATAGTAATCTTCACTTGCCTGAAGTCCTGCCCAGAACGTCATCGGAACAATAAGGACAAATGGGGTAGTATCCACAAGAATGGCTACTTTTCCTTCAAGCAATTCAGCAGCCACCACATCCGGACGTTCTGTGTTGTGGACTTGGGGAAATGGTGAAAACGGTTGATCCTCAATAAATTCTTCGATATACGCTGAATCAAGTACACCGTCCACTTGTATGGAATTCAATCTTGTTCTAACTTCGTCAACTAATGTTTCCTGCACAATACCCTTTAGGTATGTAATGGCTATTCGAGTCTTGGACAGCTCTCCTAGGGTAATATATTCTACCTTTAATTTTGGCGTTTTGAGTCTGGTACGTATCAGACTAATGTTTGTTGAAATATGTTCAATGAAGCCGTCCCTTGGGCCGCGTATAACCGGCTCGGATGACGCTTCTTCAATACTTCTTTTAGATAAACCGGGAATTGAGACCGTTATCACATTGCTGCTGCCTTTCATTAGAATGGCGGCATAACCCTCTAATAGGTTACGAATGGTTTCCGATACTTTTGTAGAGCTATTCGTGGTTCCAACGGAGATCATCTCACTTAGGAGATCTCCTGCTTCCTTCGGAAATTTATCATTTGTTACGCCCGTGAGCATTGGTTTAATTACATGCTCATCGAGCATTTTGGTATCAATCAAATTATCTATGTAAACAATGAGCCCTTGAAGGTTATGGTTACCTTCTATCCTTCGGAATTCCAAGTCAGAACAATCCTGAAATGTTTCTTTTAAAATCTTTTCGTTTTGCTCGATATCCGATGTAAACTCATTATTATTGTCTTCCTCCAGGTTATCGCTTTTCATTTTAGGAAGATTTTCATAATTATTGAATGTATCTTTACCTCTTATATACCATCTCATGAAAACTCCTCCTGATTGATACAGTCACTGCTATTATTCCAACTGGAGTAAAACATATGCGATGAATAAAGACGCTCCTTATACAAATCGAACCCAGTGCCGTGTTGGCACTGGGTTCGATTAAAAAGATATTAAAGTAATTACTTCATCTTAGCGGCAAGCTGCCGGCGATATTCCAACGCAGGTAGTCCTCCCCAACCCCAATTCTCGGTATCAACCTCTTCGATAACTACGAAGGTAGATTCTAACGGCTTGTTCAGAACGTTGAGCAGAAGCTCGCTGGCCCCTTTAATGAGCGCCGCCTTTTCTTCGGCCGTGACAGACTGACGATCTGGTGCGGTACCCTCACGGGTCACTTGGATCGTAACGATTGGCATGGATATTCTCCCCCATTCGGAATGTTATGTTTAGTTATTACTGTCCTAAACCGTTTTTAACCCATTTTATTTAATAGAGAATAATTTGCGCTTGACTGATAGTTTCTTGCACGATACTCTCTGCACTTTGGCCAGAAGTAAGCATCCGCAAACCTTGTCCTGCCCACAAAGACATGTAATCGGGATTATTTTGCTTGGCCGCAGCAGTTCTAATATCTCTAGTCGCGGTATTTTGAGTAGGGAACGGAAGCGGCTCTAACCTGCTCTTATCCCAGATTTCGATAAATTCGTTAGCAACCCCTCTGGCCGGACGACCGGAAAAGACGTTCGTGATCACTGTGCTCTCCTCGGTGCTGGCAAGCAGTTTTTGCTGATACGAGATATGCGCTCCCGATTCAACCGAAGTCAGGAAGCGCGTTCCCATCTGCACACCCTGTGCCCCAAGTGCGAGGGCGGCGACAAGCCCGCGGCCATCCATAATCCCTCCTGCCGCAATTACCGGAACATGAACACGGTCAACAATTTGCGGCACTAAGGCCATTGTGCCGATATTAGCACCCATGGGACGATTGGAGATGTCAAATGTCCCACGATGCCCCCCAGCCTCGCTGCCCTGAGCCACAATCGCGTCGCATCCCGCCTGTTCAGCAAGGAGCGCTTCATTGACCGTCGTCACCATTGCGACAATTCGAATGCCGGCTGCTTTGGCTAGCTCAATCATATGTGCAGGAAGTACGCCAAACGCCGTGCTGATAACCGGGACTTTTTCCTCCAGTAAAACGGTGAATTGTTGCTCGAAATGATCTGGTGTCCGCACGGCTTCTCCCGAGACCTGTGGTAATCCAAGTTTATTTCGCATATCATTCAATTCCCGTTGAACTTCTCCGGTTCTCGTATTGTCATCTCTAGCCCGAATAGAAAATAAATTCACTCCAAAGGGAGCATTCGTTAACTTACGAATGTCACGAATCGCACTGCGGATCGCTTCGGGCTCCATATAAGCGGCTCCCAGCGTGCCAAGCCCACCCGCATTGGATACGGCCGCAGTCAAGCTGACTGTTCCAGGTCCTCCTGCCATGCCCGCCAAGAAGATTGGGTAACGAATATTAAAAATGTGACAAAGTTCTGTGTCAAGTTTCATATTCATCTTCCTCCTCTTACGTTACCTTAATTATCCTGTGGTAGTTCTCCGGCGTTGAGAGAATCGAGAATGCCAGTTTACTAGGCTCCAATGGCTCATCGGGACGTGTTTTTAATCCATTTGGAAAAACGGCGCGTTTTTCATATAGACAATATCGATTTTCTCATGTAGGGGACCGTTTTGTTCGGTTCTATCCTTAAGCTCCAGCCATTCTGAATCTTCTAGAAAGGCTTGGAAGTTCCGTTCACGTGATGCCGCGTCTGGATGCTCGAGTACGTAATACAACCGTTCTTGCGTTTCGTCCGCGTCCACCCAAAAATTCGTTGCCTTCATGTCATGCTTAGCAAAAATTCTTATCGTATCATCCCGAAACCGATCCAGTATCGCTTGCATGCGGCCGGGAACCACTTGGTAAATCCGCAGTTCGTACAGCATAAACGCCATCCTCCTTTTCTGAATTCAGTATTTGTCCGTATTCAAAATTTTATTTACGGCTTACCACTGTCCGGCATTTTGACCGCCATCGACATGAAGAATCTCTCCGGTCACGAATTGTGCGGATTCCAGATACACAATGGCGTCAACAATATCCTGAGCCTCGCCCATTCGTCCCACTGGGTGCAATTGAGCCAAATATTCATGTGTCTCAACCGCATGCATCGGCGTCTTAATGACCCCTGGCGCGACTGCGTTCACACGAATGCCCTTGTCCGCATACTCAATCGCCAACGATTTCGTTGCCGCGTTCAGGCCTCCTTTGGTCAGTGCGGTAAGTACGGATGGCACGGCTTTAAGAGCTTGCTCTGCGCCTCCGCTTGCCGTGATGTTGACGATATGGCCGGAACCCGCCTTCAGCATCTCGGTCAGCGCACGCTGAGTAACTTGGAAGAATCCTACCACATTGATCGACAGTATCGATTCAAAATCCGCTTCAGTGAAGTCCGTGAATGATTTCGCTATAAAAATGCCGGCACTGTTCACCAGTGTGTCGATACGTCCAAAGCGCAAAAGTGCTTCGCCGATTAAGCGTTCAGCTATTTGGGGATCTGAAATGTCGCCGGCAACATATGCGACATGCGCGCCTGTCGGATCGACCTCTCGTGCAGCCTCTACCAACGCTTGTTCGCGGCGGCCACTGATGACTACATTGGCTCCTCGTTTCACCAGTTCAATTGCCGTTGCTTTCCCAATACCGCTGCTTCCACCTGTAATGACTATTACTTTATCTTGAATATTCATTTCACCATTCTCCTTTATTATCTAGCTATTAAAAGGTAGTTTATATTTGAAAAATATCAGGCCTTCTGATCTGCTAATTCAGCATACAATGATTTTGTTATCCTTAATAATACAGAATACTGATATTGAGTATCTCAAATTCAAATATCTAATCCCAGGAAGTCTATATTCTAGGAACAATGGGAAAGTCCATGGCGAGCCATTGCAGCAGCTTAACTATTCTCAAACACGCTTATAAATTCACTAGGAGATTGTAGACCAGATAGGCTGACCTTCTCGTTGATGACAAAGTAAGGCACCCCTCTGATTCCCAGCTTTTCCGCGTTGCGCTGTCCTAATTCAACCTTTTCAATCCCATCGCCTTTAATAAGCCGCATTTTGAGTTCAGCAGCATCATCAGTGATCCCGTTTGCTCTTGCTATTTCCACAAGTTCATCCACATTACCGATATCGATGCCATTTTCAAAATAAGCCGTATATATCTTCTCAATCAATTGCTCTTGCAAGTTCTCTGGCGTAATAGCTATTAACTGATGAGATAAGGTAGTATTCGGTGTATATTTCACAGTATCCATTTTAAATGTAAGACCGAAATGAGCACCGGTTTCATTATACTGCCTCATTCTTGCTTCGAATTGAGGAACCCCGCCTAACCTGCCCATCATAACCTGGCGATAATCTTCTCCTTCAGGACGAATGCCAGGGTTTATCTGAAAAGCATGCCAACGAACGGTTGCCTTAGTGCCTTCTGGCAATTGTTTCAAAGCGCTTCGCAGACTGCTAGTTCCCATACGACACCAGGGACACATCGTATCCATATAAACATCAATGATCAAGTCTTTCATTAGTCCACCACAACTGGCTTTACTGTTTTAATATGATTAATGTAATCGATACTGCTCTGTGCTAATCGTTCATCCGTAACGATAGAAGTGTCGCTTAGTGAAAAGGGAGGCAGATAAGAGGCACTAATAAAATGAGCCAGTGCTTCTATAGGTCGCAATATTTCTCGCAGGGTAAAGCGATTGAACCCGGTAGCTTGATACGACTCTTCCGTACCATAGGTCGAGATCGCAACACCGATTTCTTTTCCTGCTGTTTTAGTGCCATCCGGACCATAAGCCCAGCCGTATAGCAATACAGAATCAAACCACTTTTTGAGTAATGGCGGTGTGCTGTACCAATAAAGCGGATATTGAAAAATAATACGGTCATGCGCTTCAATCAATTGCTGCTCTTTAGCAACATCGATATTCTCGTCTGGGTATGCTTTATATAATTCATGAATCGTGATATCGTCATGCTTTTGCAATTCCTCCACCCATGCTTTATTCCAATTGGATGCCTCGATGTTCGGGTGAGTAACGATTACTAATGTTTTCATTTTAATTGCTCCATTTCATCATAGTTTTTTAGAAATCTTTTTTAATTTACGGACAGGTTTCCTACATGATTTTCATTTGTTATCGAAAAATGATACGTTTTTCATAAATATACTTTCTTGTTTATTAACTAAAGGTCCCTCAAGTTCTGAGATTCGTTTTACTTCAATCCATTCAGGATCGTTCCGGAAACGATCATAGTTATGGTTACGCATTTCCATATTGGCATGCTCAACAACATAATAAAGACGGTTATTCGCTTCATCTGAATCTTCCCAGAAATGCGTCACTTTCATACCATGCTTCATAAATAATTGAATAACATGATCTCTGAACCTTTCTTGGATAACTTTCATCTTGCCTGGATTTACATCATAAACTCGCAGTTCATATAGCATCTCTTCCCTCCTCCTTTTCTGAATTCAGTATTTGTCTGCATTCAAAAGATTATTTACGGCTTACCACTGTCCGGCATTTTGACCGCCATCGACATGAAGAATCTCTCCGGTCACGAATTGTGCGGATTCCAGATACACAATGGCGTTAACAATATCCTGAACCTCGCCCATACGGCCCATTGGGTGCAATTTAGCCAAAAAGTCGTGTGTCTCTATCGAATGCATCGGCGTTTTGGTGATTCCTGGCGCGACTGCGTTCACGCGAATGCCCTTGTCCGCATACTCAATCGCCAGCGATTTCGTTGCCGCGTTCAAGCCTCCTTTGGTCAGTGCGGCAAGTACGGATGGCACGGCTTTAAGGGGCTGCTCTGTGGTTCCGCTTGCCGTGATGTTGACGATGTGACCGGAACCCGCCTTCAGCATCTCGGTCAGCGCACGCTGAGTAACTTGGAAGAATCCTGCCACATTGATGGACAGAACCGATTCAAAATCCGCTTCAGTGTAGTCCGTGAATGGTTTCGCTATAAAAATACCGGCATTGTTCACCAGTGTGTCGATACGTCCAAAGCGCGAAAGTGCTTCGCCGATTAAGCGTTCAGCTATTTGGGGATCTGAAATGTCACCGGCAACATATGCTACATGCGCGCCTGTCGGATCGATTTCATTTGCAGCCTCAACCAACGCTTGTTCGCGGCGGCCATTAATGACTACATTGGCTCCTCGTTTCACCAGTTCAATTGCTGCTGCTTTTCCCATACCGCTGCTTCCACCTGTAATCACTACTACTTTATCTTGAATATTCATTTCACCATTCTCCTTTGATGTCTACCTATTAAAAGGTAGTTTATATTTGAAAAAAAATCAGACCTTCTGATCCGCTCATTCATCATACAATGATTCCTATTATCCTGCATAATACAGAATAATGATGTCAGGCATCTCAAATTCAGATATCTAAACTAAATATACATATGTCATTCAAAAATGTTCTACTTCACAGCTACCGTTCTCCACAAAGTAATTAATATCGGGTTATCATACACAGTTATCCCCTCGAATTTATTTGAATGGTAAAATTTTACATTCCCACTGTAAGTTATGCAACCTATTTTAGTTCAATTTCTGCTGAGTATTGAGGTGGGTAACAACAAATAGCCGCATTTTTACCAACCTCGTTCGCTTAAGTAGACAACATTTTATCCACCAGCTGCTTCATACTCTTTATCTAGCAACAAGCCTGCTTCGAAACTTTTCCGCACAGTCTTTATATCTTTAAGGGGAGGCAGACCAAAAAGCCTCCGATATTCTCGGCTAAATTGTGATGGACTTTCATAGCCAACCTTCAAAGCTGCAGTCGTTGCATCCATAGAACCACTTAGCATCAGACGTCTCGCTTCCTGAAGACGCAGTTGTTTCTGAAACTGTAACGGCCCCATTGTTGTAATGGCTTTGAACTTATGATGTAGTCCCGAAATACTCATATTATTTGATTTTGCGAGTTCCTCAATTGTAAATGAGGAAGCATAGTTGCCTTTGATCCATTCAATGACATTGGCAACGCCATTTGCTTGCTGGTCAAAGAGTACCTGTTGAAAAAATAAGTGTCCAAAGTCTCCAGACAGTAAAGTGAAAGTCATTTCACGTTTGACCAGCTCTGACAGATAACGAACTTCTTTAGGTTTGTCGATTAGCTCTAGTAATCTGATAAATAATTCTAAAAGCCTTTCATCAGATTTCCCAATAAATGCTCCTGTGTTCTTCTTTTTATCCTTTGGTTTAACATTAATTTCAGCCTCTATAACCACAGATGCAATTTCGTTTGTCGTGAAATCAATGCGTATTCCGATATAAGGTGAATCCTTAGTTACATCGATAATTTGTGCAGAAGCAGGCATATCAATCATTGATGCCACATAATCGCCTGGGTGATACTGAATCATATTTTGCCCAATTTGAATATTCTTTGCCCCTTGAAGAATGAGACAAAATGAAGGTGTCAAGACACTTGGAACCAGCGGAGTTTGATGACTGTATCTGGTAATTGATAGAAACGGGATTGTGGTTTGCGTCCTTCCCTCTACACCAGTTATCTTCTCAGTTATCGATATCAGCTTCTCCAATAATTTCTGATGAATGGTGACTCTCTCTCCAAATAAGCTTCCGGATTTGAATATTTGTTCTCTCATTTATTTTACCTGCCCTTAATAATTGCCTCAATATTAACATGGCAACGGATAATCCACATATTAAATCGCTTCTTACTTTTAAGCAAGTATGTTCCTTAGTTTCGCCTATTTAAAAATTAATATTCTTAAGACAAAATCACCTTTGCAGTTTTAGGCAAGTTTTTGGCATGAAAAGTCTACTTCATTTTTACTTTTCAAGCAATAATACTCTTAAGAAGATTACTACTAAGTACTCTTAGTGTGAGCTCAACCAATTTCCCGAAAGGATGATAACATATATGGATCAGTCAAAACGAATTATCCTAACCATTATTATTGCATGTCAACTTATGGTAGTACTAGATTCAGCCATCATGGTAACAGCGCTACCTGAAATTGGCAATACGCTTCATATAACAACAGCTAATTTGACTTGGGTGCAAAATGCTTATATTTTGGCATTTGGAGGTCTTATGCTGCTAGGTGCACGGGCGGGGGATATCTTGGGTCGAAGGAGAATGTTTAGCGTAGGTATTGCCATATTTACACTTGCATCAATAATGGTTGGTTTAGCGCACTCCGAGGGGCTCCTGCTAGTAAGTCGTGCATTGCAAGGCCTTGCGGCTGCGATAGCGACACCATCCACGCTCGCATTATTGTCGGTGACTTTTGTTGAACCCAGAGAACGTACGAAAGCGATCGCCCTATACAGTGCTGTTTCAGGTGCTGGCGGCAGTATCGGTCTCCTACTTGGTGGCGTACTGACAGATGTAATATCTTGGCGTGTGGGAATGTTTCTTAACGTCCCTATTGGTATAACACTTCTAATTATGGTTCCACGATATTTAAAGGAGACTGAGAGAAACACGGGCCTCTTTGATGTTATGGGTGCTTTGACCTCCGTAATTGGAATAACGGCAATGGTATTTGGGTTTGTACAGGCAGCAGCTAGAGGTTGGGGTCATATAGTGACATTGATTTCACTTTTTATTGGTGTTGTATTGTTAGTGGCATTCGTGTTTATCGAAGCTCGAGCGAAACAGCCGATTACACCTCTCCGTTTGTTTGCGAACCGTCAGCGCTCGGGGGCTTATCTAGGTAGATTTTTATTTTTATGTGGTAATTTTTCGTTATTTTTCTTTATTCCGCAGTACTTACAAAATGTTCTTAACTTTAGTTCTTTTGAAGCTGGGCTTGCATTTCTACCTTTTACGGCAGTGATGTTCGGAATGATGTATCTCATGCCTTGGTTAATATCCCGTTTTGGAAATTTAAAGGTGCTAGTCGCCGGTTTGATCATTGCGATTATTGGTACGAGTTTGTTGAGTAGTCAAATATCAATACATGCTCATTTCTTTCCGGAAATTTTCTTCCCATTGATTATCATGGGTATGGGGGCTGGGATGATATTTCTTCCTTTAACCTCTTTTGGTTTGTCTGGTGTAAATTCTAGTGACTCGGGAGCCGCGTCAGGACTTATCAATGTAGCCCACCAAACGGGCAGTTCGTTGGGTTTAGCAGTGCTAATTGCAGTTTTTGAGGCAGCGAACCGATCAGCTTCACCTTTAGAAGAACCATTTACGCATGCTATTTCTATATCAATAATGGGTTCAGCACTATTTTTAACAATTTCTCTTGTTGTAGTTCTCCTCTGGTTTCTTCCCTTCAAGAGAAAAAGCAAAGAACCCGCACTTAAAACTGCTTAATTTATTTTTCATCAAGGACTTTCCTTTCAATTATGAATGGCGCGAAGTTCGTTCATCGTTTTTTCAATTCAGCCATCTTTCAACTTGTGCCTGCACGGAAAAAGCATCTGCTTCCTCGGGGAGGTTTTTGTATTCTGCCATCGTACATTCAAATTTCAACTTCATTTCATTGGCATTTTCTTCAAGAGTCGGCAGTTCTGATTTTTTATTCCTGAATTCCGTTTGTTTAAGTTTTGCAACATTCCTGTCTTCCTCTTTTTGACTTGTATCGAAGATCGCTTTTAGTTTTTTAAATTCCTCATTCAACGCAATTGCTTTATTCTTGGCATCAATAAAAGCTTTTGCCGCCGAGAAATAAGCCTGCTGAGTATAAATCTGTGTACGCTTCAGAATGTTGTTTCGTTCTACAGCATCTCTACCGAAAATGCTCGTATAATAGCGCTGTGCATCCGCACTTTCTTCCATTGTCAACACTGATCTGGCGTTGACAACAGCAGCCGCGCTCATCACATGGTCAGGAATTTGTTTGTGTGGCGGTTCCGGGAATTTTTGTGCGAGTATATATCGGGCAATAAGGAAAAATTGTTCACCATGCCTTGCTTCATGGTAGAGTGTAGAAGCCGCCTTCTCCGGCTCTTTCTCTAATGTTTCCTCTGAAATACCGGCTGACCATGTTGTTGAGTCGAAGTTACCATTCTGGCTACTTCCTTTTGGAATTACGCGTAATGTCGGTACCGGAACCCCGCTGCTCGTAAACATCGGCTGCAAACCTTCTACTAGTTTTGCTGCTCTTGTTTGAGAGTTCATCTCGCTCCAGCCGCTTTTAACCCCTTTTACATGTCCCGCATAACTTTTCATTGCATCCTCTGTCTGTAGATTTGGCCTAGTAGGACGCTTGTCTTCCTCTTCTTCCTCATCCATTGCTTCAGGCCCATATCCTCCAGGTCCACCCCAGCCCGGATTCGTCGTCCGTTCCACATTCCCGCGAATAATACAAAAATGGTACTCGCGACCATTCTGATTGTGCCCTCGGAACCAATGCCCGCGGGCGTCGCTCTCCAAATATGTACCAATCTTCGGACTGCCAAATGGCAATGTCACGACAAACCATTGGCCAACATCACTTGGTAGTAATGTTTCTGATGGTTGAAGTTGAATCAGATCTGAGCGCATCATTTGTGTAACTGCCCTGTTTCCAATCGTTCGCTGCAGGTGATGGATCTGAGAAGCATCTCTTCTTGATGTTATGTTTCTTGGCACAATGTTTTCTTGTTTAGCCGAATGGGCCTGTGTTTCTCTATTAGGATTAATCGAAGATTTCATTCTCGCTCCTCATGAGTTCTCTTATTATTAAAATATTCCACATGTAATTCTACCAATATATCTATTTTCATGACAAGAGCTGAATCGCCTAATTCTATCTCCCGGTAAATGAACGATCATCATAGATCCAACGTCTTAATTATGAAAATATTAAAAGAAGGAGCTAAATAATGAGGAAATTTTTCACATCACGATTTAACTGGCATTTATTTAGTGAACAGTTAGAGACTTATTGGGAAGCAAAAGTATTGAAGTGGAAAAAACGTTTAAACCCTTTGACTAACAAAATGGGATTTGGTATTTACTTTTTTAAACATATCACCATTAACCTAAATCGTCTGAACAAAGAGATATTACAAATTGCCGAGGATAGTGTCCATCTGTCACAGTTCAAGAAATCAGAATTTCCTAGTTTTATATCCGTTGTCGATGGCATTAGTACGACGTCGATGGTTATGAAATTGCCAGACCATATCATTCAACAAATCACATCTCTGATCAGAGCACTCCCAGGGTTTAAAGCGTTGCAATCCATATCACGTTCGAATGGGTACAAATGTGAACTTCATTACAACCAAGGAAAAGCATTTTTCGGCTCATTACAGATTCACTTTATTAAAATCAACAAGAATCCATCTCGGACAGCATGATTTGCTATCATTTTCGCTACATACCTGCTGAACCCCGAATAAATAAAGAAGCCCCTCCCACAATGGGAAGGGCTATACTTTTCATTCACTTATGTGTTTGATTCGTCTTTTTTCTCCTCAATGAAGCCGCTGATACTTGCCTGGCGACGCGCATTTTTGGATTCGATACTCTGCTTTTCCTCAGCAGTTATTTCATCCGCATGTTCATCCAGATAATCCTCAGCTTCGTGCAAATTAGCTATCGTATGATCAATGGCGTTCTGGATACGAGCTGGGTTATCCTCACGATTGTCTGGCTTTGCCATAATATTCCCCCCCTTTGCGATAGATTGTCATCCTGTTATATAATTCCTCAAGACCAATTAGATTATTCTTTAAACTTGTATGATAATCGGCAAAATCATTGGCCTTCTTTTGGTCTGTGTATATAGATATTTGCCAATCGCTTCTTTCAGAGCTTGCTTATAGAGACCCCATTGGCTCGTTTTCATCTCTTGTAATTGTGTGAGTGTAGTTAGGGCAATGCGGTGGACTTCCTCCATTAGTGCTTCTGATTCCTTGACATAGACGAATCCACGTGAAATGATATCGGGTCCCGAAACAATTTTGCCATCTGACCTACTAAGTGAAATTACAAAAATCAATATACCGTCTTCTGATAAGACTTTTCGGTCCCTTAATACAATTTGTCCGACATCTCCAATACCTAGTCCATCAACTAGGGTATTGCCATTCGGAACATGACGATCTTGGCGAGCTTGTGAATTTATAAAATCTACAACTTCACCATTATTAATGATAAAGATGTTATCTGACACAACACCAACTGCTTCAGCTAATAATCGGTGCTGATACAGCATGCGATATTCGCCGTGAATCGGAATAAAATATTTGGGTTTCATTAACGTCAGCATGAGCTTTAATTCTTCCTGACTCGCATGTCCAGATACATGCATCCCTGTTACCGATCCTGAACCGTAAATAACCTTAACTCCTTTCGCAAACAGGTTATCTACGATTCGAGCGACATTCCGTTCATTTCCAGGAATAGGCGTGGCTGCTAGAATAACGGTATCACCTCGTGAAACTTCAACTTGACGGTGTGTACCGCTAGCTAAACGAGCTAAAGCAGCCATAGGTTCCCCTTGACTACCCGTACAAAGAATGACAAGTTCATGTGAAGAATAACTATTCACATCTTGAGCCTCAATCAACATGCCTGGAGGCATACTTAAATAGCCGAGCGTTATGGCGATATCAACAACATTGACCATGCTTCTTCCTAAAAGGGCGATTTTGCGATTCGTTTTCTCCGCGGCAACAATGACTTGCTGTAATCGGTTGACGTTGGATGCGAAGGTGGATAGAAATATTTTGCCTGTAGCTTTTGAGAAGGCTTCCTCAATATGATCGCCAACTAAGCGTTCTGAAGGTGTGAATCCTGGCCGCTCTGCATTCGTACTTTCCGAAAGTAGCGCAAGTACACCATTTTGCCCAATAGCTGCCATCTTATGTATATCTGCATATTGTTCATTTACCGGTGTCAGATCAAATTTGAAATCGCCAGTATGTACAACTGTTCCTTGAGGAGTATCAAAGACAATCCCTAAGCAATCGGGAATACTGTGGTTCGTTCGGAAGAAGCTGAGTGGAATGTCGCCTAGAATAAGCTTTGTATTAGCATCAATCTCGTGCAAGTTCGTAGTGTTCAGCAGTCCATGTTCTTTCAGTTTGACTTGAATAAGGCCAAGTGTAAGGCGCGTAGCATATATGGGCATGTTTAACTGTTTAATAATATAGGGAATGCCGCCAATATGATCCTCGTGACCATGTGTAATGACAATCCCTCTTATTTTCTCTCTATTTTCAAGTAAGTAGGTGATATCAGGAATGATTAAATCTATGCCCAATAAGCTCTCATCGGGAAATTTGGAGCCACAGTCAATAATGATAATATGATCGTTATATTGAAGCGCGTACATATTTTTGCCAATTTCATTTACTCCGCCGAGGGCGAAAATTGAGAGCTTATCGTGATTTGACTTCATTAAGAAACCTCCATCATTTACTAATTCACCGTATGAATTCCCTGTTCTAGTATGTCCAATACGATTCGTCAAACATTCATCTTTTGAGTAAATATGGATCAACACGTAGCCAAACAAAAAAGATCTCCGGCTATGGAGATCTTTCTGAATGAAATCTATTTCATCCAGTATCGAATAAAGGCTAGCAACGCTAACAAGCCTGCTGCGATGGAGATGACATATAAAGCTGAAAGTCGAACCCATTTAACCCCCGTTCCTTGAAAATAGGATTGATCTCCTTCACGATTCTTACGCGAAAAGCCAATCATGAGAGTAGCCAATAAACCAACAACTAAGATTACCGAAAATATCACATAATACAACGTCATATTCATTGGAAAACCAACCTTCCGTTCTTTTGTTTAAGAAAACAAATACGTAATGAAAATCATCTTTACAAGTTTAACCTTAAAAAAACAGAAATAGACTTCGAAAAGTCTATCTGTTTGTGAGACTTCACTTAACATAAGTTATGTAATCTAATTTCCGGTCTACTAGTTTCCTTAGCGGAAACAATCGTTATAACCGTATTTTCAATTGCTCTTCGTTCCATCCAACTGTTATGCTTCTCACATAAACTACATTTATTGGAGGTATAACGATGCTCAAAATCGGAATTATTCTTGGCAGTACTCGCCCTGGACGCAGAGGTGAAGTCGTCGCACAGTGGGTACACGAAGTTGCAAGTAAACGTACGGACGCGATATTCGAGATTGTAGATTTGGCAGATTTCAATTTGCCACTTTATGATGAGCCCCATCCCCCCATGTTGATGAAATACACGAAAGAACATACGATTGCTTGGTCGAAAGTAATCAGTGCGTACGATGGCTTTATTTTCGTGACTCCAGAATATAATCATGCCATTTCAGGTGCGCTCAAGAACGCGATTGATTTCCTTTTCAATGAATGGAAAGATAAGGCCGCTGGGATCGTCAGCTATGGCGGTGGTACTGGCGGTGCGCGTGCAGCAGAGAACCTCAGGCTCATCTTGGGTGAATTACATGTAGCCGACGTTCGTGCCCAGGTAACATTGTCCCTCTTTACTGACTTTGAAAACTTCATAGTGCTCAAACCAAATCCACGTCAAGAAGCCGCTGCTAACACCATGTTTGATCAAGTCATCGCTTGGAGCGGGGCATTAAAGACATTGCGTTAATACCTTCTATTTACCCAACCGCATAAATGCCAAAAAGCTGCTTTAGGGTTCTCCTAATTCAGCTTCTTTTTTCTATTCATCAAATTCACCCCCAAAATATTATGTTTTCTTTCCAGGCTGCTGAGCTTCAACCTAACCATACAGGATATTCTTATAAACCAACAATCTCCGTTTCAGAATAGCAAAAAACTCATCTGCAATTCATTATTGCAAATGAGTTTTCCTCACTGACTGACATCTAGCTCTGTATTAAAATATCGCTTGTTTTAATAATTCAAATTTATTTATTTTGCTCAAGGGATTGGTAAACCGCCATCATTTCTCGTTTATTCAACTCACGAATACGATTGAAAATAGGAATATCTGTAACTGCTTCAGTTAGTAAGCTTTCAGCAACAACATCACTTACTTTACCAGTTAGCCATGTTTGTACATCTATGCCCTCGACGATTTCCTTGCGCCCTTCATCATTGATACCACTTACATAACAGCTAACACATGGCACCGATAACTTGTATACGCCGTCATGGAGACCATCTTCTGAAATTACTTTCTTCCCATTACAGAATGGACATGGATGACTTGCTTTTATCTTATTAATTTGGGTAACAATTTTATTGTAACCAAACGCTTCATAGACATAAGTTAGTTTTTTATATTTCCCATTGGTGAAATACTTATCAATAATGGTCTCTCTAGTTTCAGCAATATTGGCAAAATCACAGATGGTAATCAAGTTTTTACTGCTGATCGCCTCGAGGCTACCTTTAATCTTGTCCCAAAAGGGTACGGCATTTTGTAAAACCACTTCATAGCCCACAAAGCTTGCAAGTTCCAGTTCAAGCATCTTCAGCGCAACTTGTGTTTCCCTTGGAAGTAAGGAGACATCTTCCGTAAGTGCAAGATCGCCGCCAACAATGAATTTTAGTTTTGCTAGTTCTGGTAACTTCCCTACGGTTTTTATGACCTGATCAATCGGCTGCTGAATAATTTCACGAATATCCGTGTCACCAAATTTTAGCTTTTTATGATGGTTTAACACGGTTCCTTGACAAACTGGGCAGCTAATCATTTCTTTGGAGGTTTTCATTTGCTCTTTAAGAGGAATGTTCTTCGAAATAACCATATAACGCCCAAGGATGAAATTAAAGCCTTCCCATGTTCTCGAAGCTTTCCCTGCTTTATCATAAAATGACTTTTCCCAATAACCATATAAAAACGTATTTTTTTCTGCTTCTGACATCTCATTAAAGCTTTTACTCATATCGTGACCAAGTTCGTTCTTTATCTCTTCAAATAGGAATTTCAATTTGGCGTGTTGATAATATTTCAGTACATCCATGACCTCTGGAAGCAGCATGCCATCCCAGAAGGGTACGGTTTTGTCTTGAATAAGAACATCCATATCAAATTGTTCAATGACACGACGTCCCGAACAACTCGGACAATGATTGTCTTGATAATAAAAATCGAAGCTACTTGTATCTTTATTGGTCGGATGAGCAGCCACGATATGGTTGATCAGTCCACCGATTTCATAGAGGAAACTATATTGACTATACAGGTGTCGCTCAAGATCAATGGCGATGACAGGTGCAATTTGTTCAGATTCATATTCCCCATAAATCACACGGGCTATAGGCGATAAACTTTTTAAGATACCACCTTTATAGATGTTTTCTGCCTTTTTAAAATAGCTCAATTGATCTTCTTCTAAGTAACGAATACCATTTTGCGGCTTGAGTGTGGAAGTAATAGGCAATGGGGCATTGCTATCTTCCTTATTCTTGAGACGATAATAATCTTCATGACTGACAACATCAAGATGCTGAACAGGTTCAGGCTGCCTTTTTCCAAAATCAACGATATAATCAGAGCTTTCTAGCATATAAGCATTATGTTCGATCATCAAGATAGAGACAGATTCAACTTCAAGAATATCCCTAACACTATCAATAAATTGGTTTAAAATATTTTGTGATAAACCTTTTGAAGGCTCGTCAAAAATAAAAAGCGTATGTGGGGTTCTTGCGTTACCAAACAGCTCAGATACTAAATGGACACATTGAAATTCACCCGTCGATAAAGATTGTGTTTTTCTTTCCAACGTCAAATAACCAAGTCCAAGTTTGATCAATAAGCTCAAGCGTTTATGCGCGATGTCATCACCCGGCAGTTCATCAATAATATCTTCAATCGAGCGCTGAAAAATATCATCAATATCCTCACTATACTTGGTGAGTTTCTTTTTAATGTCAAGAAACGTCGCAATGGTAGACCGACTGGAAATCGATTGGTTTCGATCTTGCCCGACCACTACCAGTTTATCTTTTGGATAACGCTTCTGAAAATCTTTGACCATACACTCATTAACAAGTGTAGATTTACCACATCCCGACTCACCCGTAAAGGTGACAAGTCTATTTTTGGGAATCTGAATGTCAGCCATTTGAATATTACGACAGTAAAGATCCTTAAACTGGTAGTATTCTGTTGGCATGGCCTTATTCAGTTCACAATGAATTGGTTTTGGTCGTGGTGACTCTTCAACAATTTTCCCGCCATATTTACCGCTGCCAGGTCCAAAGAACAAATGCTCATCCGCAGTATCGAGCACCGTGTCTGAATGGTCAATGAGCCAAATTTGATTCTTATCCCCTAATTGTTTAATCTGGTCTAAAATTTTCAATAGGGTGTCGTGATCTAGACCCACGGAGATTTCATCAATGATAATGACCGTATTTTCACTTGTTGCCATGAATTCTGCCAAGTACATTCGTGTTATTTCGCCACCTGACAATGTACCCATAATGCGATTCAATGTTAGGTAACCAATATTCATATTGATGATATTTTGGAGAATATGCTGCTTCGCTTCACTAATATGCAATTCCTCTGCAAGAGAAAGAATCGTTTCAATGCTTAAGTTATTAATATCGGAAATACTATTTGGTTGATTCCATAAGTCCATCTTATATTGCTCAACTTCTTGATTGTAGCGCCTACCCTGGCACTTGGGACATTCGACATTTTGGGTCATACTGCGCCCTTTACAATCTGGACACCAGCCTAAGGCATTATTAAAGGAAAAAACTTCAGGAGAAAGATTAAATTGTTCAGCAAGAGTAACACGAATCTCTTTAAAAACGCCAGTATGCGTACCAATGGTTGAACGAGGATTGGATGAAATCGATGATTTTCCGAGAAAAAGGACTAAAGGCATTTCTTTCATCTTGATGGCACTGAAATTGGTTTCCATAATTTCAGGAAATAAATACTGATATTCAGCCTTTGGCAATAAAGAAACGAGACGCTTCTTGGATTCTTCACCGATGGTTTGACAAAACGTTGTTTTACCGGATCCAGATAAGCCCGCAATTCCTAAGGATTTATCTACAAGAAGTGTTGCATCTAATCGGTTAATATTGTTCGAGATTAATTGATTTATTTTCATAGTGATATCCTCTCCATGTTTCAGAAATGCGCCCTATCATAAAGAAAGAGCACAATTCTAACTACTGAATTGCGCCCTATTGTTGAAGAATGGTTTATTTGTATAATCAATTAAATGAATAATTACAGTTCTGCTAACACTGTTCCGAGCTTATCACCCATATTCTTGAAAGCATATGTAGCTCCCTCAATGGCTCCCGCGCGGGCTTTTGTAGCTTCACTAAATCCTGCTTGATCGAGATGTAGATGGATAATTCCTTCTGAACCTTTTTTCAAATTCCATGTAACCGTTGTGCTTTCTCCCGCACTTGCCCAAGTGTAAGATAATGTATGAGGCTCGTCCACTACGAGCACCTCGCAATCTACAATTCCATTCCACCATTCGGAAGGCTTTGTCCGAAACTGAAATTTATGTCCAACGACTGGTTTAAAATCATTATCCATTATCCATTTCGCAAGAGTATCCGAATCAGTTAATGCGTTCCACACCTGCTCGATTGAACTTGTAAATTGAAAGTCTAAGGATACATCTGATTTCATTTTTTTTCCTCCAATAAAAGAGTTAATTTAACATTTCATTCTTTCCAGAACCCTTCATAATTATTTCCCGTAATGTCACCAATTACACTTCATAATAACCTAATAGGACACCTTTTGTTGTCTTAATGATTATAGGACACCAAAAGGTGACGTGTCAAGTTCCCTTGCTATTCCATTATCTGTCCCTTTAATGGAATAAGGAATGTTTAAATAGTTTATTTGTATATATATTCCACATAAAGCATACAAATCCCTCTAGATTCGCAATTAGTTTACATAACATATGTTATGTTATTAATAATTTCAATTTTCACCTTTCACTTTCTAATTTCGCTCCTCGAAAATGCCTTAACCCACAACAAAAAAGCCAGATCAGGTTTCCCCAATCCAGCTTTTCATCTCTTCTCACTATCACATATGCTCTCTTCTACTTCGATCTTCTCAATACTCTTACCCCATAAGGCTCAAGCCGCAAGCTTGATGCTTCTAATGTTTGCTGCAACAGCATGTCCCAATACGTATTAGCATCTAACTTAACTGTTTGCGCCTGCTGACCAAAATTCATAAGGAAAACATACTCATTCTCGCCATCTGTCCGCACTTGTGCAGTAACCTGATCTGGCAACTCCGTTTGCAGCACTGATGTAATCCCAGCCTGAGCAAGTACTTGCTTATAAAATGTCTTCAAGAACGAAACATCGGTTCTCGTTGCAATATAATAGGCTTTTCCTTCGCCAAATGCATGTACAGTCAACGCAGGACGACCTGCGTAGAAATCATCACCATAAACCGCAAGCGTCTCAGCACCTTCTGTGTGAATTAACTCACAGAGTTCACGTGACTCATACTCTCCTGCCAATTCAAGCGCATTCCCTTCGCTATAAATCAAGCGATTTTTCTCATCATCATAGAGCGCATCGATTTCCTCAGACCATATGCCGAGCGTTTTACGAAGCGGCCCAGGGAACCCACCTTGGAAACAGAGGTCATTCTCGTCAACGATACCTGACCAATACGTCGTAACGAACGTTCCTCCACTAGCGACAAACTGTTCGATGCGCTCACCAACCCCCGGACGAACCATATAGAGCATAGGTGCAACAATTAGCTTGTACTTGCTGAAATCGCAGTCCATATCAATCACATCGACAGGAGTTCCGCCATCCCAGAAAGCGCGATAATGGTTGATCACGGTTTCTTCATAGTTGATGCCCATGTTACGAGGTCCTTGTGAATCCTTTACAGCCCAGCGATTTTCCCAGTCGAAAATCAAAGCTGTCTCTGCAGGCACCGTAGTCCCAATGACATCGGACAAGTGCTCCAATGCGCCGCCAAGTTCGGCAACATCACGGAATACGCGTGTATGCTCATGACCGACATGATCAATGACCGCGCCATGCAGCTTCTCGCTTGCACCACGGCTCTTCCGCCATTGGAAATACTGCACAGAATCAGATCCATGCGCTACTGCTTGTAAGGAAGATAATAGGTGCATGCCTGGTTTCTTCAGCTTGGAAACTGCCTGCCAATTCGTCAAGCTCGGTGTGCTTTCCATCAACAGAAACGGCTTGCCGCCCTTGAGCGAACGGAACATATCATGATTGAGTGCGAAATAAGCAGCCAATTGACTTTGATCCTTCCCATTATGCCAAGTTGGATACGCATCCCATGAAATCACATCGAGAATATCCGCAAATTTCCAATAGTTGAGCCCTTCATAGGCTTCCATCAAATTCGCCGTGACCGGTAACTGCGCATTCGCAGCTTTCAATGGCGCGATTTCATGCCGACAGAAATCCACAGTTTGGTCCGTTACGAAACGTTTCCAGTCCACATTCATAGCATGAACCAGGTTTTCTCCATGTGGCGCCGGGGACTCAATTTGAGACCAACTTGTATACGTATGACTCCAAAATGAAGTCCACCACGCCATATTCAAAGTGTCCAGCGTGCCATACTTTTGCTTTAGCCAGCCTCGGAAGGCATCCTGGCAATAAGAACAGTGGCATTCCCCGCCATATTCGTTCGAAATATGCCAACCCACAACAGCTTGATGCTGCGCATAGCGCTCAGCCAACTGTGTATTCATCATAGCAACTTTCTCCCTATACACAGGAGAAGTATAGCAATGATTGTGCCGCGCGCCGAATAAATTGCGCACACGATTCGCCCCAACCCGCAGTACCTCCGGGTACTGCTCCGCCATCCAAGCGGGTCTTGCACCACTCGGCGTCGCAAGCCAAGCATAGATGCCATTCGCGGCGAAAGTAGCGAGCACGCGATCTAACCAATCGAAGGTATAGGTACCTTCGACTGGTTCAAGTGCAGACCATGCAAAGATGCCAATTGCCATAACATTACATTTGGCCAGCTTCATCATTCGAATGTCTTCTTCCAAGACTTGTGGATCGTGCTGCCATTGATCAGGATTATAATCGGCGCCGTGCATGAAAAGCGGCAGTTTCGGGCTAATTGGTGGATAGGTAAGGGACAAGATGATCACCTCATGGATTCATTTTTATCGTAAATATGAACCCATTCTATCAGTTCGCTCTAGTGAAAAATACCCTACAAACTATCGATTATATGTAATTTTTCAAGATTTCGACTGCATCATTTGAGTGGCAATGTATTGAACATCCGTCAGATTGACAATGCCATCATTATTGAGATCCGCCTTTTGAGCTCGATCCCAATTCGTTGAGCCAGCAATTGCTTGTAAATCATAGAAAGCCAGCGCCAAGTCAGCAACATTCACTAGCCCATCTGCATTCAAATCAGCTGGTTTCATTATGACCGTAATTGTAGCAGCTACCGTTGTATCTGAACCTTGGATGGTGCCAATTAATGAATACGTACCCAAGTGGTCATAATCAGACGCTTGACCCGGCGCCCAATGAATAGGAACTTGAAGATAGGAACGATCATCGTTATAAACGGCACTTACGACTGTGGGTAGCTGAGGCACCGCATGTAACCACGAGGTTACATGTACAGGCTGAACCGTCATGGAAACGGGAATCGATTCTACATCACCAATACGAGTAAACATAATATCGTCAACGGATCCCCAATTATTCGCGTTCCCATCCACTTCAAATCCAATCGTACAGCTGCCGTTCGTAACCGTAATATTAATGTGGGTTAATTGTGGATGTTGCCAATTATTATATCCTGAATTACTGAAATCCGATCGGATCGGGTCTGCTCCATCAACTGTTGCAAACAGTCGGGAACTCGCTTCCCCTCCTCCACCTTGCGTATAGGCTGAGAGCACATATCTGCCATCTGTTAAGCCTTCAATTCTTTGAGATACTTTAAAATGAAAGGCTGAAGCAGACCAATAGGCAGCGGAATATGAGCCACCAGCTGTATGGTTATCCTGTTTTTTGATCCCGACTGCCGAAGCCTGCGCCCCCTCAATCAGCCAAGGTGACGAGTCGCTTCCTTCGAAATCTCCATCTAAAGCAAGATTCACCGGTGCAGGTGGAATCACGTCAACTGCCTGAGCGGGGCTGCCCACAGGCAGACTACAGATCAGTAACGAAGCAGCGAAAATGCCAGTAAGAACACCTTTTTTGATTTTCAATTCAATCAACCTCCTTTAGTTAGAAATGAAACAACCGGTACAGAATGACAGCTGCCTCAGCTCTTGTCGTATACATTTTCGGTGCAATTCCGAGCCCATTACCTTGTACAAGACCTGTTTGCAGTAAATTGCTGATCGAAGCCTTCGCATAGCTCGAAACCTCAGACTTATCCGAGAACGCATCTAGGTAGCCAGTCTCACTACTTTCATCCACATGATGCGAAAGCTGGATTGCTCTGGCTGTCATCACCATGAGATCTTCTCTCGTGATCGGTGCTTTAGGGTTAAAATGCTGCGCATCACTGCCCTCGACGATACCGAGCGCTTTGGCAATTCGAACCGCTTCATCATAATAATCAGCTGCGGTAACATCTGTAAAACGATCATCCGCATTTGCCGCTGTAAGTCCTAATGATCTTACCAACATCACGATATAATCTGCGCGGGAAACTTCTTGCTCAGGACTAAACGTATCGACGGATGTGCCAGTCGTTACGCCTTTGGATGCAAGGGCTTCCACCTCTTTCTTCGCCCAATCGAAGCCAACCAAATCTTTGAACGTAGTGTTCACATAAGCCACCGCATAGGTGCTGAAATGCGTTGTTGTAAACACAACTTTGTGTGTAGCTGCATCATATTTAGCGTTAGGAACAGCTACTGCTTGCCCGTTCCCATCCACATACCAAATCACGATATGATCAGGGTTTTGCAGTTCTTCTGCTGTTGGCTCATAAGGCAGGGTAACGGTTACTCGCGCAGACGGATTATGCCATTGGAACACTTCCCCACCTGATTTTAATTGCAAATCAATGACAGGCTTGCTGCCAATCTGCGCTTTCAGCGCATCTGGAATTCTTGAAGGGTCCACACTTCCAATCGTTAAGCTAATGGGTTCCGATCCAATTTCACTCGAGGAACTGAGCATGTTACTTGGTAGAGAAACTGTCCCATTTGGCGTAACAATCTCAACTTGCTGAACGCCACCCGTAGCTTGTAATACCTCTTTAGGAAGCTGTTGTTCATAGGAAGTGGCACCCTCAACTTGTTGTAGTATTAACGACATTTTCTTATTTCCATTACCGTCGGCTCTCGCCAAATCCTTCATCTTGATCCAAACGTCAGATGATAACGTTGCAACTGCCGTCTGGCTAGTAGTCAAGATTGGCGTTTGTTTCAGGCTAGCTGCACCATTAGCGTTTATCTCGATGGTAGCCTCAGGATTTGTTGAAATTGTTCCCGTACCTTGATGATCAGATGGATTAGTTGGCTCTTCTTTTATGTCTTCCGTTACCAACGTAACTGTTGCCGATCCTAACGTTGCTGGCGTCAGGACCCCACCTGCTGGAGCCGTGCCCCATTGTGCTGCAGCAACCTTTACGATTCCTTCTGCCATCGTGGACTCAGCTTTTGCACGCAAGGTAAGCGTAACAGAGTTCGTATTCAACGACTTTCCACCCTGATGCCCGATAATCAGCCTAACAACACCTGACGTATGCGAATCTGTCGTAAGTAACTGTACCGTCGGGGATGCGCTTTGAGCAGATACAAACTCGAATGCTTCCGAATCATACGTAATCTGAAGATCTTCCGCATAAATCGTATCAACTAAACCTCCGTTCCCAACGTTTACGTTAAACGTGGAGCCTCTTGCAACACGACTAGGTGCACTAATCGTTTCCACTGAACGATCCGTATAAAACTCGAAATCGTCGATATTGCCCCAATTTCCGGAGTTGCCGTCAGCTTTGACACCGATCGTTGCTGTACCATTGGGCGCTTCGCCTTCACTAGCCGTATTATTCTTGACCTCAACATTCATCAGGATCGGATGCTGCCATACCAGCCAACCCGCATTCACGATATGTTCAGATACTTCTTCACCGCCATAATCTTTCACAAACAGCTTCATGCTGCTTTCTCCACCGCCGCCTTGCGACCAAGCCTTCAATGTGTAAGTACCATTTGCTAAGCCCGTAATCGTTTGCGTAGCTGAGAATGGCATTGCCTGTGGCAAAGAGTAATGTAAAGCATATGTACTACCATCGTGAGCATTTGCACTGTCCGCTGCGACTTTCACAGCACTGCTGCTGCCAGTGATGGTCCAAAAGGCGCTATTGCCACTTTCAAATCCGGGGTTTTTCACCAAATTGGTGGATCCCTGCACCGTAATAATACCTGCGGCTCTTAACTGGACACCTGCCACTGTACCTTGAAGCTGGATTGTTCCTGGGTGCAGCAAATCTTCCTCTTTAACGGTATCCCATGTTACAGGTAAGTCACGAACAGAATCATCGGTAAATTCAACCTGTACCTTATTCGGTAGCAGCAATGTCCCGCCAACAGTGACGTTAATTTGTTCCTGGTGTATCGCGGTCGCTTCTACTACAAATGGGGTAGCACTTTGCGTAGCAGACACGCGATTAAATACATCCAGCGATGGCAACGCATGACCGGTAAAATCAAACATCGCCTGATTTTCCCAGCCATTGCCCTCCCCAGCCTTGGAGCTCCACTCTGCACCTGTCACTGGAATCCAATCCGGTTCCCAGTAGAATACACCTAGTCCTTTCCCATCAGGAACTTGCGCAACGGCATTCATCACATCATGTACTTCTTGCGCTTGCCCTTGTACAGTTGCTTTATACCCGCCTAACTGCTCTTGACCAGGACCGAAATTGTTCGCAAAATTGTCCCCATCATTCAGCGTATACGCATAGGCATTCTCGGCTACTAGCACTTCTTTACCGTATCGATCAGAGATGTCGATCATGTTTCTCTTGAGGTCCTCCAGCGGGCCATGCCAATAGGGATAATACGAAAAGCCGATCACATCATAATCCACATTGCGCTCGGTCAGCTTATCAAAATTACGGCGAAACAGCTCGTTATTCCCGCCATCCGCTAAATGAATCATGATTTTCGTCCGTAGTTGCGGATTAGCGTTATTCGGATCATGATCGCGGACAGCTCGTACGCCTTCTTTGACCAGGTTTGCCCAACCGTCATAGCCGCCGCTACCCGTTGTCTGCCCATCCGGCCACACCATTCCTGTGTTCGTCTCGTTCCCAATCTGCACCATCTCCGGCATCACGCCCGCAGACGTCAAACCTTGAATAACTTCTGACGTGTAATCGTATAACGCCTGTTGAAGCTGGGTCGTGTTAAGACCTACCCAAGCCGCAGGTTTCGTTTGTTTGGAGGGATCTGCCCAAAAATCGCTGTAATGGAAATCTAACAGCACTTTGAGGCCGAGATCATGCGCTCTTTTGGCAATTTCGATCGTTCTCGCCTTATCGTTATTACCGCCGCCTAGTCCAATGCCATTGGCATCAACAGGATTGTTCCACACGCGAAGTCTGACCCAATTCACACCATGGTCTTTCAAGATTTGAAGAGCATCTTTCTCTACACTGCCATCGTAAAATTTACCCCCGCTGACTTCAATTTGCTTCAGCATAGATACATCCGCACCTTTAATGAAATCCCCCGATAGTCCAGGAATGGGGTTGATATGAATATCCGCAGGAGTTGTAACAACGGGCGTGTCTGCCGAAACGACGGATAATGTCGCTGGCAGCACACCAGTGGTCAACATTGCAGCCATGGCGATGGCTAAGCTTTTTCTCCCCACCACGAAACGCGGTCGTTCATCCATGGATTGTCTCGATTGAAGTTTTCTCATAGACTCAAATCCTCTCACACTATTTTTGCAAACGCTTTCCATATGCTCATCCTCATCTTACCAACATGGAATCGTCAGTATAACCCGCTAAAATATCGATTTCCTGTTCAATTTATGGGAGCACAAAAAACCGCCTCCTGCACGCAGGAAGCGGTCTGTTCCCTCTTATTTTTTAGCTATAATCGGGTCTGCTTGGCTTTGCATTTCAGCCACAACTTTATCAATACCTGCTTGTTTCAACTTGTCTTTGAACGTTTGCAAACCATGTGCAGCATCGGCAGGATCAACTAAGCCATAGAATAATGGTTTACCGTACGTTTCCATCACATTGCTAACAGCAGCAACTTCATTCTTCACTTTGGAATCATCGAACGTAAACGTCTCTAGCGGGTGATTGACAGTCACGTTTTTCTTCCAGTCATTTGTAAACTTTGTTGTTTCTGCCGCTACGGTTGAATCAATACGCTCATGCAACGAGTTCCAACCCCAAGGATCTGTACCGGATGGTGGGAAATCAGCGGAAGCAGCAAGCGGCTTGAACTGATCGGTGCCAACAGGCTCATAGTGCTTACCTTTGATCCCATAGTTCGTCAAATCATGAATTTCTGGATCATAACGAAGAAGATCAATCGCCATCAGAGCGCGCTCATAGTTCTTGGAGCCAGCATGAACGGACATCCCGTTGTTGATGAACGGATTGGACAGACGTTTCTTGTCTGCACTTAGGTCGTATAGTTCCACTTTCCAATCTGGATGCGTTGTTTGCATTTCGGATTTCGTACGCAACAGTGTACCCAGATTCCACTCCACGGATGCTAATTTGCCGTCTTTGAAAGCTTGTGTTTTATCCACTTTGTTGGCAATAGCATCACGAGACCAAGCGCCAACTTTTTGCGTATCGAACATTTTCTTCGAGAAAGTTGCAAATTCTGGTGTATCTACGTAGTTAAATAATTTCCCTGTTGCTTCTGTTACTTTATACACGATAGGCAGCTGAGGCACCACAAAGTTCCACTCGTTCGGTTGTACCAACTCAACAGCATTAAATTCACTGACACCAATGCTTGGTTTGAAATCCTTCTCTTTTTCGGCAATGGTTTTGAGATAGTTGACATAGTCATCATACGTTTTCAGCTCAGGCAAATTATACTTCTGACGAAGATCGCCACGGATACCAACCATATGGTAGCTATATTCAAAATTGTTTTGCGGAATCATATAAATGTTGCCATTAATCTTCGCTTGCTCCCAAGCGACCTTCGGCTCTTCCGCCCACGTTTTCGGAGCGAACTTCTTGATCAGATCCTCGGTCAAAGGCATGAAACCGTTCTTCGTCGCTTGCTGTGCATAATAGGACCAAGTTGCGGAGAACACAAGATCGAAATCTTCGTTCGCAGCAAACATCAACGGATATTTCTGTTGGTACTCGCCCCAATCAAGGAAGCTGACGTCGAGGGTTGCATTAATTTTTTGCTTCATTAATTTATTAACTTCCCCATAAACCTCATCGAAACCTTTCGGCTTGGAGCCGAGTAATACCGTTTTAAGCTTCACTTCTTTACTCGTATCGATGCCCGTACTTGTCGTCGCGGAAGCGCTTGCTTGTGGAGCCACTGATGACGCACTTGGTGTTGGCGAAGCTTCTTTGGAGCTACAAGCTGACAGTACAGTTCCCATTGCAAATAAGGATGCCAGACTTAGTGTGGCTAATTTCTTCGTGTTTGCCATTCGATTCTCCCCTTATAAATGATAGATAAGTTATGATAAACCGGGAATTGAAATTCCCGGGGTTACCCTTTCACAGCTCCAACCGTTAAGCCTTGAACAAAATAACGTTGAACGAACGGATACAAGAAAATGATCGGACCCGTAACTAGAATGGCTAAGGCCATCTTTAAGCTTTCGCCAGGTAAGTCCGTCACCTGCATCCCCGTAATCGCCATAACCTTGCGAATGCCTTCGAGATTCCCTAACATTTTATATAGTAAATATTGCAGGGTGTACAGTTTCTCATTCTGTACAAACAGCAACGAGTTAAACCAATCGTTCCAGTAATTTAGTGCGGTGAACAATCCAATCGTAGCCAAACCTGGCTTTGCCAAAGGGATAATCAATCGAATGAATATGGTGAAATCCCCTGCTCCATCGATTTTGGCAGATTCGGTTATCGCATCCGGTATGCTGCGAAGGAACGTTCGCAAGATGATAATATAGAACACATTTAACAATGGCGGGACAAGCAGTGACCAGAAGGTATTCTTCATGTGTAAATAGTTAACCATTAAGATATACCAAGGTACAAGTCCTCCGTTAAACAGGGTCGTAAAGTAGAAGAAGAACGAAAATCCGCTGCGCCATTCAAAATCCTGGCGTTGCAGCACATACGCTGCCATCGCAGATATAAATAATCCCACGACAGTTCCTGTCACTGTCAATACGATGGTTAACAGGTAAGAGCTCACAAATTGCTCAGGATGTTTTAGCGCAAAGGTGTAGGCATCCCACGAAAACTCCTTCGGCCATAACCGAAACCCATCACTCGTAATCGATGATTCACTTGTTAACGAACCGCTAATAATAAGCAGGAATGGGATTAAACAAGCCAAACATATCACTGCTATGAAGACATAGCCAATCGTATCTAAGATTCGCTGATCGATTTGACTCTTTTTCACACTGGTCGTACTCATAGGAACACCTCGCAAGTTGCTGTAAGTTTAGAATAAGGCATTATCTTTATCCGATTTACGTACTAGGAAATTCGTCACCATGATGGTGATAAAGCACAGAATCGATTGATAGAATCCAATCGCTGATGACATCCCGATTTCGTTGTTAACTAGTAGGGAGCGATATACATAAGTGTCAATCACATCTGTTGTTTCATACAACAAACCATTATTGCCCACCAGCTGATAAAAGAGTCCGAAGTCTCCGCGGAATATACCGCCGATCGCCAGTAGGACCAGAATCGTAATCGTTGGTCGTAGTGACGGTAACGTTATGTACCGAATGCGTTGGAAGACGTTAGCCCCATCGATTTCAGCAGCTTCATAAGTCTCACGGTCAATGCTCAGGATGGAAGCCATATAGAACACGGCGCCATAGCCGACCGCTTTCCAAGCGGAGAAGAAAATTAAGATGTATTTCCAATATTCCGTTGTTGTGTAGATGTCTAATTCCGGAATGTGCAGAGTTCGCAGCAGCGTATTCACAGTGCCATGCTCGTAGTTGAACAAATTGTAGGCTACAGCGCCCACTACAACCCACGATAAGAAGTAAGGTAAAAACATAATCGTTTGTGCTGTTTTGCGGAACAGCTTGGAACCGATCTCCGCCATGAAGATGGCGACGATAATTTGTAGACCATTATTAATAATGATGAAAGCTGCATTATACAGCAAGGTGTTCCGAGTAACTCGGAAGGCATCCCCTGTCATGAAGAAGAACTTGAAGTTATCAAATCCTACCCATGGTGAGCCTAAAATTCCTAAATCATATCGATACTGTTTGAACGCCAGCACAATGCCCGCCATTGGGACATAGCTGAAAAGCAAAAAGTAAAGCACTGCCGGCGCGATCATGAATAACAACGCTTTCTTGGATCTCATTCGATACAGGAGCCCTGTTCTCATTTCTATCCTCTCCCCCATCCGCTTCTAGTTGTCTCTCTCCTGTATCTAAATTAACAGGTTCGAAGTAACGTGATAACCCGACAAAATATCGATTCCCTGTAACTTTTGCAGATAGCTCCTCTAGCTAGTGGTATTGCATGAAAATATGAGATAATCTATAGCTACATCTAAGGGAGGGTTGCCTGCCATGAAACTACTATTTGCAGAAGATGAGAAATTCACACGAGATGGCGTGCTCAAATCCATTAGCTGGGAGCATCTCGGCATCACGGAATTAAGAGAAGCTGTCGATGGGCTCGATGCGGTTACCATCGCGGAGCAGTTTAAGCCAGACATCGTTCTCACCGATATCCGCATGCCGCGGATGGATGGTATCGAGCTTGCCTTTCACCTTCGCCGCAAATACCCGCAATGCAAAATCGTCTTTATGAGCGGTTATGCCGATAAAGAATATTTGAAGGCCGCGATAACACTCAAAGCGGTTAGTTATGTAGAGAAACCGATTGATGTGGAAGAATTGGAAGAAGCCTTGCGGGGTGCCATTGAGATTGTCTTAGAAGAACAGCGGCATGTTGCGAATGATACGGTAGCGAAAGAAAACAAAAGCTTTATGAAGCAAGAAGCCGCTTTGCAGCTTATCCGCGGCGGTTATGACGAGGAGATGCTGCGTAATCGTCTATTGGCGGCTGACTTCACTGCCATCATGCAAGCGCCTGCGGCTACTGCCATCATTAAGCTCATTACCCCTGGTCTACAGAAGGAAACACTAGGACAATTAATAGATGAAGCACTGAGTCCTAGCGAAAAGCCATACTTGTATGCTTGGAAGGATGACCATCATGCCATCGTTCACTTCTTTTCCAAGCAGCATGACGCGTTAGAATTCAGCCAAGTGCAGCAGCTCAGTCACGAGCTTGCCTCAGCTTTGAAGCGGGAACATGCGTTATTCTCCATCGCAGCAGGTAAAATCGTCCCCTCCGCTCATAAGCTGCAGGAATCTTATACAATCGCCGTGCTTCGCCTTCAGGAATCGTTCTTTCATAAGCCATGCTCACTTATTCTGCATGACAGTCATGGAAGTGACGCACATTCTCAGCATTATGTGGTTCAGCCGGAACAGCTGAGCCGCTTCTCGGAAGCGTTATCTGAAGAGAATTTCGATGCTGCTGATAAGCTGATCACGACGATAACTTCTGATATTCGCCAGCATCCAGGCACTTTAATTGTGAGTGTCAAAGAACTCTACTACCGTTTCATTCTGGAAATGGATAAGTTTGCGCAGGGCAGGAACATTACTCTCTTCGACACCTCCGAGGAAAACGATGTCGCGTGGAAGTTGATTCTGGAATGCCACTATTTGGATGACATTCATCGCGTGACAGCGACTAAGCTGGATGAATTAAGGAAAGCTGTCCAGGATCGATCCAATGGCGGACTTACCTCCACAAGCTCGCGAATTATGCGCTTTATACATCTCCATTTTGCTGATGACAACTTATCTGTACAGGATGTGAGCGATCATATGCAAATGACGGCCTCTCATCTTATTTCGATTTTCAAAGAAGCGACCGGGAAAACCATCAAGCAGTATGTCACCGAGTATCGGATGGAGAAAGCGAAGGATTTGCTTCGCAACAACCGTTTGAAAGTGCTGGATGTAGCATCGCAAGTCGGGTTCAAAGACGGGGAGCATTTCGCCAAAATTTTCCGCAAATCAACAGGCATGACCCCTTCTGAGTATCGGGAGCGATGTCAATTATGATCTTCTCTTTGATTCAATTCCTGCGGAAGTGGTTGTACAATACGAAACTTCGTCACAAAATCATGTACACATATTTGCTTTTAATTATGCTGCCGCTTGGCTTCTATCAGTTCATCGCTTCGGAGAAAATGTCCGATATCATTATCAATCATGTGACTTATTCGGCTAAGCAAGGCTTCGATCAGACGTACTCGTTTCTCAATTATCGCGTGCAGCGGATCGCGGAAACAACGAATATTCTGGTATCCAACAATGCGATATCCGATATTCTGATGGATAAGAATGTGACCAATGATATTAACCGTGAGTTGCAAGAATATGCGAATCTCAAAAAGCTGCTGCGCTCCATGCAGGATAGCTTGGATATCTCACGCGTTATCCTTTACGTGCCGAATGCATTCATTTTCGCAAATGAGACTGAGAATTTCTTGCCTTTAGCCGAAACCAAGGACAGTCCTTGCTTTGATCGTTTAGATGAATCGCACGCCAAATATTTGTGGTGCTCAGCCCCTGAGCTTAGTAAGAAGGCGTCTCATGATAACACTTCACTCTACGTTGTCCGAAGTATTCTGGATCCCAACAACTATGCCAACCCTATCGGTCAATTACGCGTGGATGTTCAGGCCGAGACGATCCGCTCCATGCTGCGCAAGGCCAATGTAGTTCGGAATAGCACGACTTTTCTCGTGGATCAAAATAATAAAGTTGTCCTTGCCTCGGATCCCGTTACCTTAACGAAGGTGGATTTACCCAACACAATGGATGATGCCGTTTCCACGACCTGGCAAACGAACAACAATTATTATTTGTTTAGACAACTGCCTTCCAATTGGGGGATGATTACGGTCATTCCTCTGAATGAGGTCGTGGAGCAAAGTCATCAATTGCGTAATGATTTACTCGTTATTTTACTCATTGTGACGGTCATTGCATACTTGTTAGCCTACCTCTTCTCCTACTCCGTCACTCGGCGCATCACGCAATTAACCAGCCGCCTGCGAGATGTACAGAAAGGCAATCTGATTGCACTAGCCCAAACACAGGGCCGAGATGAGATTGGCGAGCTCATTCAAACCTATAATTACATGATTGAGCAGATAAGCACGATGAATAAAGAGCACTATCGACTTGGTCAAGAGGTCAAAAATGCGGAACTAAAGGCGCTTCAATCCCAGATTAATCCTCATTTCCTCTACAATACGTTGGATCTCATTAACTGGATGGCAGACAGCGGATTGAACACCGACATTAAGAAGGTCGTTAAAGCTCTCGCTCGTTTCTACAAAGTCAGCCTCAGCAGCGGCAAAGATGTGATTACTCTGCGCGAAGAGCTGCAGCATGTCTCCTTCTATGTGCAGATTCAGAATATTCGGTTCGAAAATAAGATCGATTTTCAGATCGATGTACCGGAAGAACTGCTGGCCCATCCTATCCCGAAAATCACCCTCCAACCGCTTGTCGAGAATGCCATTCTCCACGGTATCTTGGGGCGAACGCAACGTGAAGGCAGCATCATAATACGCGCGTATCTGGAAGATCATACGGTTCACTTGCTCATCAAGGATGACGGTGTGGGCATGAGTGCCAACCTTATCGAGGATATGATGGCAGGCATTAGTCGCAGTCGGATCGGCGGCAGCAGCTTCGGCGTCAAAAACGTAGGCGAACGTATTCGCCACTATTTCGGGGATCCTGCGAAGATGACGTACAGAAGTGTTCCCGGTGTGGGCACGGAGGTTGAGATTACGTTTCCTTTTACCAAGGAAGAAGAATGAGGTTAAACCGGATACGGAGGTGGGAGTTAAATGAAACGAATTTCAATTATTTTGTTCGCGATAGCCGTATTGGCTGGATGCTCTCCCCTATCTAGCTCCAAAACGTCCAGCAGCTATCCGAGCGCCGTCGCTTGGAATAACACACTTTACGGTCTTTCAGCAACTGAAGTTCCCATTCAAAATATTGGTAAGCAAATTGGTCAAATTGAGCGAAGAATATCGCCAATGCCGAAGAAAAACGGAGATGCCAATGACAAACCAGTAGGTAGTCTGTTATTTGAAGTCAACGGTATGGAGTCGAAGGACGTCATCGCCGTTAAGGTGAATGACCAGTATTTCAGCGCTTCTAAGCTGGGACCGTTGAATTAATATAGAAATCCCTTCCCTATTTCTTCTTATTCGATATAATTAGAATGTATGTTCGGGAGGTGGTTTTCTGTGAGATTGGAAACTGAACAAGACATTCTCCAACTTGTTCAAGATGACGTGTGGATGATGGACATACTACGGTCCGCTAAAGCTTTACACTTGCCTGATTGGTGGGTTTGTGCAGGTTTTGTTCGATCGAAAATTTGGGATGTGCTGCATCGTTTTCCAGAGAGGACGCCACTACCAGATGTTGATGTTATTTATTTTGATCCTTGTCATCTGGACGAAGCAGTAGAAAAGCAATTAGAACAACAGCTTAAACAAATGAACCCGAATGTTCCTTGGTCTGTCAAAAATGAAGCCAGAATGCACGTTGTCAATAACATTCCACCCTATTCGTCATCCGTAGATGCGATCTCAAAGTTTCCTGAAACAGCGACAGCACTAGGGCTCACACTGGATGAGCATGATAATGTCATCTTGGCAGCCCCTTGTGGAATTGAAGATGTGATCCAACTGGTGATCAAACCGACATGCTACTTTGAAGGAACGAAATCAAGAGCTGCCACTTATGAAGAGCGCCTCGTTAAGAAGAATTGGCGCGGGATCTGGGATAAGGTAACGGTTGTTCATTCCCTATCTCAATCTCAACCTTGAATTAATCGAGTAGGAGGGGACGGCTAGTCCCCGACCTCTCACACCACCGTACTTACCGTTCGGTATACGGCGGTTCATGAAATATTCCGTAATGAGTTGTATTTGTCCAACA
>NZ_JCAUAN010000030.1:0-76570 GCF_059691975.1 Paenibacillus sp. J22FR5
CACATTAGCACTAACTTAAGTATCGCGTCCTACGTAGTATCATTTAACTAGTCTAAGTTCTCCTAGCGCCCCAATTCCCACATTAGCACTAACTTAAGTATCGCGTCCTACTTAGTATCATTTAACTAGTTTAAGTTCCCTTAACGCCCCAAGTCCCACGTCAGCATCATGCAGTTCCTCTCCCACCCAGCACTCGCCAGCAACTCACCCCCTTTTACTTTCACATCCGGGCATGATAATTTTATAAGTTAGAAGCAGAGCATTTTGAATTTAATGTTCCGTCCCCTTTGATAAGATGATGACAAGAACAACAACAGATAAATGAGAGGGGTAACAATCGATGAAAAAGCTCAGTCAAACAGTCGTAAGCGTTATCGTAGTTGGCGGTTTATTGGCGGGATGTTCCACGCAAAGTGATAGCGGGAGTAAAACATCGGCAGCACCAAGTCAAACAGACACAGCCGTGAAAAAAGAAGAAAAAGTAAAACTCACGTTCTGGAGAAACTCAGGGAATGATACGGAGAATGCGGCCTACGACAAATTAGTGGCATCCTTTATGCAAAAATATCCGAATATTTCCGTGGAAATGACACCGATTCCCTACTCGGATTATGACACGAAATTACGTGTATCCATCGCTTCTGGAAGTCCTCCGGACATCATGGCACTAGATGCACCAACTGTCGGTTCGTATGCAAACGCGGGAGCTCTCAAACCGTTAACGGCTTACTTCAAGCAGGACGGTCATATGGACGATGTTCCGAAATCAACACTAGCCACCTACACGTATCAAAATGAAATCTACATGGCACCGCTGACCGAATCTTCGATTGCGATGTTCTATAACAAAAAGCTTTTCCAAGCGAAAGGCATTCCGCTTCCTTCCAAAAACCCAGACGAGCCTTGGACTTGGGATCAAGTTTTGGATGCTGCGAAGAAAGTAAATGATCCGGCGAATGGGATCTTCGGTATCGATCCTGCGCAAGGGTTTGGAAACGCGGGTGGTACAGCGTATTTCAAGTATCCGATCATTTGGCAGCTCGGTGGCGAGATCATGAGCCCAGACGGTAAAACGTCCAAAGGCTACCTAGATTCCCCACAAACAAAAAAAGCCGTACAGTTCTTCTCTGATCTATATAACAAAGATAAAGTATCTGCGTTGGAGTATCCACCGGATCCGTTCCCGAACGGCAAGCTGGCAATTACGATCGACGGCTCGTGGTCCCTTGCTAATTTGAAGGATAAATTCCCGAATTTCAAGCTAGGCGAAGACTATGATATTGCACCATTGCCAAAAGGAACAACGCAAGCTGTTGCCAACGGCAGCTGGGCACTCGGTATTTCCGCGAAAAGTAAGCACCCAGATGAAGCTTGGAAGTTCATTAACTGGGTGACTGGAGAAGAAGGACAGAAAACGTACGCAGGCATGACGAAGGATATTCCATCCCGTTATTCATCTGCCAAGGCTTTCCCAGAGTTGAATGAATATCCGAAGAATATCTTCGTTATTCAAAATCAGAAGTACGGCAGACCGCGTCCGATCACGCCGATCTTCCCGC
Source organism: Paenibacillus sp. J22FR5 (assembly GCF_059691975.1). NCBI lineage: Bacteria > Bacillati > Bacillota > Bacilli > Caryophanales > Paenibacillaceae > Paenibacillus > Paenibacillus sp. J22FR5. The sequence continues at coordinate 1,560 of NZ_JCAUAN010000030.1, forward strand.
AAATGTCTGATGCGGTGAACAAAATGTTTGAGGATGTTACGATTGGCAAACGGAACATTGATGCCTCCATTGCAGAAGCTGTTACGACGATTGATAAGGCGTATGCAGATGTCCTAGCACAGCAGAAGAAGTAAGCAGCTCCAGATAAGTGAGACGAATCATTTTGATGATCGTCTCTTTGTCGTTGTTTTGTTAGACGGCCCAGAGGTATGATAAGTAGATCATACTTTATAAAAGGAAATGCTTTTAGTCGTAACGGGGGGATATCATGTTTTTCTCATTGAGGAGCCGTTTGATGGCGGTTTTCTCGGTTCTACTACTTCTCCCTTTTGCCACATTGGCCTATATTCTTAGTGAGGAAGCGACGAAAACGATCAAGTCGTCCATCGAGGCTTCAACGTCTCAAACAATTGAGCAGTTCGCTTCGCATGTGGGGACGCTGCTGACGCAGGTTGAGGATACGGGCAATCAGGTGGTGAGTTCTCGAACGACGCAGGATTGGTTGACCGTACATTTGAATCCGGATAGCACCATTCAGGAACGAGTTCTCACGAAGCAACGTTTACGGGAGTATTTCTCGTCCTATGGGGTGAACAACTCCAGCGGCATATCCATTAGTGCGTTTGCCGAGGATGCTGGCGGCGTGTGGACGCAGGACAAAACCTACAAGAGCAGCGCGTGGTTTCAGGCTTTTCTGACAGAAAACAAGCGTTGGACGACCGCCCATAAGGATGTCGATCAGTCGGACGAATTCATGAGGGCGAGATCGATCAATAGTTTTCTTTTTCCACTCGTACAGCTGCAGTCGCTTAAAAATATGGGGTTCATCAAGGTAAATTATCCGACAACCCTGCTTCGCAATGCCATTGAGAAAATCCATGTTGGGAAGACAGGGAAGGTCGTTTTACTGACGCATGAAGGCAATAGTGTGCTGGATCAAAATTTGTCCGAAGACGGGGACATGCTGGGGAAAGGGCTGCAGCAAATCGATGCCCGTTTTGACGGGGATGCGAGCGGAATCTTTCCGATGGAGGCGAAAGGAGAGACGAATTTGCTCTTTTTCCGCAAGCTGCCTGCACAGAATTGGACGATTATCGGAAGCGTGCCCGAAGCCGAATTGTATGAAAAAATCACACAAATTCGCCAAACGATGCTTGTAGTTACCGTTGTCTTGCTGATCCTTGCGATCCTAACAGCTTTCTGGTTGTCCGCCGGCATTACCAAGCCGCTGAGCGTCATGGGGAAGGCGATGAAGCATGTCCAGCGCGGAGAGTTCAATCAAGCACTGCACGTGATGCCGAAGGTGGGCGAGGGTCATAGTGAAGTGAACTATGTGACGGGTGTTTTCGAACAGATGACCCATCGACTGCGCTATTTGATCGAAACGGAGTTCGAGACGAATTTACGTAGGAAAAATGCGGAATACAAGGCGCTGCTGCTGCAAATAAATCCGCATTTTTATAATAATACGCTTGAAATCATTAGCGGTCTAGCCGCCATGAAGCGGGAAGATCTTGTCATGGATGCGACCGAAGCTTTGGGCAAAATGATGAGATACTCGCTCAACCTCGGTAGTGATTTGGTACGTGTAGCTGAAGAAATGGCGTATATTCGGGATTATTTGTTCATCCTTCATTTGCGACATGAGGAGCGATTACAGGTTGTGATCGAGGAGGATCCCGCGGCAGCGCATTTCTTGATTGCCAAGTTCATCATACAACCATTGGTGGAAAATGCGGTGAAGTACAGCTTAGAGAAGGACGGCGTCGCACAGATTACATTGAGGACGAAGCTGCAGGAGGATAAATTGCTGATCTCCGTGAAGGATAATGGCATTGGCATGTCCCCTGAATTAGTCCAAAATTTACTGGAAGAGATCAAAACGGGAGATTCCGTAGCGATTCTCAGTACCGAGGGGCAGAGTATCGGACTTCGCAATGTATTATCCCGCTGTCGCCTGAATTATGGTGAGCAATTCGAATTAGACCTGCATGCCAAGCTGGGGGAAGGGACGGAACTGAATCTGATCCTGCCGCTGATAAGGAGCTGACAACCAAGATGTACAGAATCATGCTGATTGATGATGAGGTCGGTGTTCGTAATAGTATTAAAGCCAAAATCGATTGGACATCCGCTGGCTTCGAAATCGCCGTGGAAGCGGCTAATGGTCTGGAAGCTTTGCAGCTTCTGGAGGAGCATCCGCTGCCGGATGTTGTCATTACCGATGTTCGAATGCCCCAAATGGACGGGATTGCCTTCGTTAACGCATGCAAGGGAAAGTACCCAGCGCTTCGCATCATTGTGCTTTCGGGGTACTCGGATTTTGAATATATGAAGGCCGCGATTCAACTTGGGGTGAAGGATTATTTACTCAAACCTGTGGTTCGCAGTGAACTAACCGCACTTCTTGGCAAGTTAGCCGCGGAATTGGAAGAGGATCGCAATCGCATCCGTGAGCAGGATCAAGAGGAAATCAAAAATCACCAACAGCTGGGGCTGATGCAAGAGCAACTCCTTTGGCAGCTGGTGAAGGATGAATGGTTCAGCGTGTCCACCATGAAGGAACGGATGGAGCAATTGAAGCTTGCAGCGCTAGCAGTTGATGATGTGCATGCGCAGTTTATCACCGTGGAGATGCGTATTCCGCCAGGGCGGTTGGACGATTGGAGTGAGCGGAAAGACTTGCTCTACTTAGCTTTTCAGATGCTGTGCCGGGAATCTGCGCAGAAATGGGAGCACATCTATCCGTTCTACGCGATGAGTCATCCTGCGATGATACATTTTGTCATTCGGATTCAACATGCCGAGCATGACCGCTTCCTGGTCGACTTCGTGCGCAAGCTGAAGCGGGACATCCAAAGCTACCTCAAAGTAGACAGCGTGCTCGGCATCGGCGAGCCCATCCATGGCCTGAGGCAGCTCAAAAATGGCTACGCCTCGAGCATGCTGGCTTGGAGCCAAGGCACCATCCACTCCGATAAGGCCGAGCCGGATCGGAATATGCTCGCCATGACGCACACCTTTTCCCCCGAGGTGGAAAGAAAGCTGATGCAAACGATCGAAAATCTCGATATGTCCGCATTTACGAAGCAGCTGCATACCATTTTCTCTGCGGATCGCGACACGCCGATGTTTGTGTTTACCTTTTTGACCCTGCGCATTATTCTCTTGTTTAACGCCATTGCGAAGAAATTTGAGCTTGGAGATACTTCTCTGCAGAGTTACCTTTGGAATTGCCAAATGACCGTGAGGGACTACTCTTCCAGAGAGCAGGTGTTGGAGCAACTGCATGATATGGCCCAACTGGTCATGGAAGAAGTGAGGAAAACCAGGTTCTCCAGCGGACAACAAATGATGGAAGCCATTCGCAACTATGTGGATGAAAATTATTCCTACGAACTCACCTTGGCGTCGCTGGCAGACATGTTTCATCTCAATGAAACGTACTTGTCAGGTCTGTTTAAGCAAAGTGTAGGGGTTACATTTAGTGACTATGTCACGAAATTACGGTTGAGCAGGGCAACGGTTTTGCTCAAAGAAAGTGAGCTCAAGCTAACGGATATTGCTACGTTGGTGGGATACTCTAGTTCGAGCTATTTTAGCACGGCTTTTAAGAAGTTTTATGGTAAGGGACCGAAGGAGTATCGGGAGGAACTACGTGGGAGTGAAGTATTAGACTGACGTTCACTGAACTCATTGATGCTATGACAGGAGAAGTTGAATAACAATTTACTAGATTAACCACCGTTTGTTCAAGACGGTGGTTTTTTGCTATTGAACGAAAACAGCAGGTCTCACATATAAAAGTAGCCAGTTGTCACCACGTTCTACTCCTAAGCTAGGTCATAATAACAGTGCTATTAGTGGAAAATTATAGAATTAGTATAAACAACTAGTCCCCCCTATGTTAAATGAACATATTATGCTAATGAAACTATAAGACAACTATCATGGAGGGAGGAATAACTAGGAAACTGGAACTCACATACGGTTCGTTCAGTTCATTAGAGAGATAGTAAAGATGATATTTAAGATCTTCATTAAGATCTTAAATTACTTTATCGAAAAGAGGTTGAATTAAGATGCTGCAAGAATTCATGATTCCTATCACCATTTTGTCGTTTATATGCACCATTACTTTTATTATCTTTCGTCCTAATGTAAATGAATCTATTCCAGCAACAGTTGGGGCGATATTTGTCCTCCTTAGCGGTAGTGTTACTATAAATGATTTGGGTAAAATAACTGAAACCATTGGTGGAGCAGCCGTAACCATTATGGCAACGATTGTTATGGCTATTGTTTTGGAAAGTTTTGGATTTTTCAATTGGTCTGCTGAGAAACTTCTAGAACGAGCAAGAGGATCAGGGATACGTCTTTTCTGGTACACGAATTTATTTTGTTTTCTGATGACCCTTTTTGTTAACAACGACGGAAGTATATTAATTACAACACCGATCTTACTTATGCTGCTTCATCAATTAGGTCTTAAAAACCACCAAAAAATTCCTTATCTACTTTCCGGCGCTTTAATTGCAACAGCTTCTAGCGCACCTATTGGTGTAAGTAATATTGTAAATTTAATTGCATTAAAAATTGTTCATATGGACCTCTACATGCATACAGCGATGATGTTTGTTCCTGCTTCACTTGGTCTTGTACTCCTTACATTCCTTCTATTTATCAGTTTTTATCGCGTATTACCACGAAAACTACCAGCAATTAAAGTTGTACCCTTAAATCAAACCCATCCGCTGAAAGAAATTTCGTCACCGATTCCGAAAGAGAATCAAACCAAGTTCATGCGAAATATCTTAATTTTTGTATTCAGCGTTCGTATAAGCCTATTTGTTGCCTCTTTCATTCATTTTCCAGTTCCATTAATGGCTGTTATCGGTTCTACATTCCTACTGGGATGGCGTTGGTATTATTTGAAAATTGCACCTACAGACATGATTAGAAAAACGCCATGGTATATACTCGTGTTTGCCTTTAGTATGTATGTAATTATATATGGTTTGCATAATATCGGATTAACTCAAATGCTCATCCATCTTATGCAACCTCTCGTTTCTGGCAGTTTAGTTCATGCAAGTGTAATGATGGGAATTCTGCTTTCTATTTTATCGAATTTATTCAATAATCATCCTGCATTGATGGTAGGAACATTAACTTTGACGAACATGGGTCTTGATCCTCTTACCTTAAAAATTTCTTATCTGGCGAGTGTAATCGGCAGTGATATGGGTTCCCTTCTTTTACCAATCGGAACGCTTGCGACCATCATGTGGATGCATATTATCAAAAAAGGAAAAGTCAAATTAAGTTGGGGCCAATACGTGAAAGTAACTGCAACTGTCATCCCAATCACTGTGATTTTCACGTTAGTCATTCTAGCATTTTGGGTATCCTGGATTTTTTAATCCGGCTGATATGATCAAAAACTGGAGGTTATTCGTATGCGTGTGCTTCAACAATTTGTTGGTCAACAAGTGATCGTTGAAATATCAGGAAATAATATGTGTACAGGTAAATTAATCGATCTAGGATTGGATATTATGGTCATCGTTAATAAACAACAGTTCTTTTATATCCCCTTAGTCAACGTGCAAAATGTAAAATTGAATCCAGTGTCTAGTACGGATCCAGAACATATATTTGATGAAACGCCAATTGATTATCAAGAGGATGGCCTCTCATTTAGGAAGATATTAAATAATGCTAAAGGACGATTTGTAGAGATTTATGTAACTGGCAATAAAACGATCCATGGTTATTTAACGAGTATTATGAATGATTATTTTATCTTTTACTCTCCTGTGTATAAAGCCATGTTTGTGTCTATGAACCATTTAAAATGGTTAATTCCTTATCGCTCTAGTCTCACACCCTATTCGCTTAATAACCAATCACTTCCTTTGAGTCCTATCAATATTACTTTATCAAGAACTTTTGAAGAACAGTGTAAAAAGCTTGAGGGAAAACTAGTTGTTTTTGATCTTGGAGATAACACCAATAAAATAGGCTTACTTCATAAAGCGGATAGTGGTTCCATAGAGCTAATAAATGCCAGTGGAGATAAAGTAGTTTGGAATATACATCATTTAAAAACGGTATATACGCCATGATTGTTGAAGGATATTTCATCGAAAATAAAAAAAACGACCTTCAAGGGGAAGGTCGGTCGAAAAAAGGCTGAATTATGCATTTGCACACCTTATCTTATGAGAGTAAGGTCTGAGAAGTTTGGGTATCTAACTAGATGTCAAAAACTTAAGTAGGATAATTATAAATTGCTAAAGTCATATACTCTCATCAAAAAGATGAGAGTATTTTTTTGTTTTTGGACGAGGCCAGCCGCGTCACATTCTTCAAATCATTTTAAAAGCAAACTCCCAATGATATTGAAATCTTTCTACCTCCGTACTCGGTACAATAACGATACATCAAAATAGACAGCGACTAGAGGGAGGAACCATGCGCAAGAAATTAGGGTTATGGGTGGCAGGTAGCGCTGCGATCGTACTTCTATGTTGGGGGGTGACGGCTTTGGTAACAGGTGACGGTAAATCGAAGGACTCAGCGGAGGAATCAGCTTTCTCCTATGTGAAGGATCCGACTTATTATACGGAAAAGTTTCGCTCGCAATATCACTTATCTCCGGAGTCAGGCAATCTGAGTGATCCGAATGGCATGGTGTATTTCGAAGGGGAATACCATCAATTCTATCAAAATAGCGGTCAATGGGGTCATGCGGTTAGTCGGGATTTGATTCACTGGGAGCACCTCCCGGTTGCTCTGGCTCGGGACTCCCTCGGGGAAATCTGGTCGGGCAGCGCGGTTGTAGATGTGAAAGATACGAGTGGTTTCTTCGGCGGCAAAGCTGGCTTGGTCGCAATTTTTACGCATTTCAAAGGCGGACTACAGTCGCAAAGCATTGCTTACAGTACGGATAAAGGCCGGACTTGGACCAAATATGAAGGCAATCCGGTGATTCCGAATCCGGGCTTGAAGGATTTTCGAGATCCCAAAGTGATCTGGCATGAACAGACCAAATCTTGGGTCATGGTGGTGTCAGCAGACAACCGTGTTCAATTCTATTCCTCGCCGGACTTGAAAACGTGGAAGCTCACTAGTGAGTTTGGCAGCGATCAAGGCTCGCATGCGGCGGTTTGGGAGTGTCCGGACTTGTTCGAACTGCCAGTTGAAGGCACGAAAACGAAGAAATGGGTGTTAGCCGTAAGCATCGGCAGTAACAACACAACGAAAGGCTCCACGGCCCAATACTTCGTCGGCACGTTCGATGGGCATACCTTCAAGAATGATAATCCAGCCTCTGCTGTACTTTGGACGGATTACGGGAAGGATTTCTATGCCGCAGTATCTTATTCAGACATTCCAGCGAAGGATGGGAGACGCATCTGGCTAGGCTGGATGTCCAACTGGCGTTATCCGTTCGCGATGCCGACGGGTGCTTGGAAGGGGAATATGTCCATACCTCGCGAACTGCGGCTGAGGAATAGTCCTGATCAAGGCTTACGCTTGATTCAGGAGCCAATCAAAGAATTGCAGACCCTGCGAGGTAAGGAAGTAACGGTCACGAAGCAAAAGTTAGCGGCTGGAGTTAATCCTTTTGATAGTCTGAAAGGAACTTCGTATGAACTAATCTCGGAGCTCACCGTTCAGCCGAATAGCAAAGTAGAGTTCCAACTGCGCAAAGGAACCGATCAAGCAACGCAAGTCAGTTATGACGCGAATGCTGAAAAGTTGACGATAGACCGGACGAACTCGGGCATCACCTCATTCGAAAAGGGCTTCGCCGAGCAAGTATCGGCGCCGCTGAAGCTGAAGGATGGCAAGCTGAAGCTCCGCTTTTTCGTAGATGAAGCCAGCCTTGAGGTGTTTGCTAATGACGGCGAGGCTGTTGTAAGCAGCCTGATCTTCCCTGACCCAACGAGCAATCGACTGGAACTGACCGCGTCCGAAGGCAACATCACGTTGGACAAAGCGCAGTTTTATCCGATGGGGACGGTGTGGCGCGACGAAGATGTGAATGGCGTAACGCCTATAAGAGTAGTTCTGAACAAGACTACGCTTGATGTACCTGTTAACGGCAGTCAGCCTATTGAAGCTTCCGTAATTCCACTAAGTGCACCGCAGGAGTTGAAGTGGATATCTAGCGATGAAGGAATCGCGTCCGTTTCAGGGGGGGATGGTCGCGCGACGGTCAAAGGTGTCAAAGCTGGGCAGGCCGAGATCAAGGCGACAAGCCAGGATGGGACCGTCGTGTCGAGCCTTCAAGTGTATGTTTTTGATGGCATGTAACAGATGTGGAATGGAGAGATGACCTATGGCTACTATAGAAACTGTGGAAACAGTGAAAACGGTTATATCAAGTAAGAAAAAATCACAAAGCTTTCGCAAGCATGAGCAAGCTACTGCATTCTGGTTTATTTTCCCGGCGATAGCTTTGCTGCTCGTCTTCGTGTTCTATCCCATGCTGCAAGCTTTTTTAATCAGCTTCAAGAACTATTCCTTAGTCGGCGCAGGCGATGTGTTCGTCGGTATGGATAATTATGTGCATCTCCTGAAGGATCGTGCCTTCTTTAATAGCTTGAAGCATTCGTTTTATTTTGCTCTGATTGTGATTCCGATTCAAACGAGCATCGCGTTAGGGCTTGCCCTATTGATTCAGAAGAAAACCGCGACAGCAGGGCTGTTTCGAACGCTTTATTTTATCCCGGTTATTATTTCGACGGCGGTGGCGGCAACGGTTTTTAAGCTCATTTATAACAAAGAGTTCGGCCTCCTGAATAGTGTGCTCAAAGCGCTGCACCTGCCGGTTACAAGCTTTCTATCTGACCCGAAAACCGCGATGAACGGCATCATTGTGCTCGGCATTTGGAAGGGCGCCGGGTTCTTCATGATTATTTTCCTGGCAGGCTTAAACAATATATCGCCAGATCTCTATGAAGCAGCCAGAGTGGATGGTGCATCACGCATTCAGCAGTTTTACAAACTCACGCTTCCGCTGTTGAATCGAACGATGGCCTTCGTGGTCATCATGACGACGATCGATGCAATCAAGCTTTCGGGTTTAGTTTTCGTACTGACGAACGGCGGACCAAATAGCTCAACAGAGACGGTTGTTTTCTATATTTATAAGCAGGCTTTCTCGCAAATGAGGATGGGGTACGCGACGGCAGCGGCTTTTGTGCTGTTCGCGATTGTACTGACCATTTCGTTGATCCAAATGAAGCTTTTTAACAAAGACACAGATTAAGAACAAGGAGGGACTCGCTGTGAAAAGGCTAACTAACGTCGTAACGATGCTCGTCATGATTGTGATCGCGCTGATTTCTGTCGCTCCTATCCTATGGATGGTTACCGGCGCATTTCGGCCATACCAGGAGCTTTTCAAATACACATCGCTGAATATTCACTTAGTAGTTCCCGTAGAATGGACATGGAAGAACTTTCATAACGTGATTTTCAATGCGCGGAATCCATTTCTTCGCTATATCTGGAATACCTTATTCGTGGCTTCGGTCGTAACGATGCTTGTGCTCATCATTAATTCGATGGCGGCATTTGCGTTTGCGAAGCTCCGATTTCCCTTTAAAACGGTCGTTTTTGCCTTGTTTATGTCGGCGATGATTATTCCAGGCGAAGTAACACTCGTGCCTAACTACTTACTTATGCATGATTTGGGCTGGTTGAACTCGTACAAAGCACTCATTATTCCTTCGATGTTGTCCGTGTTCGGCATCTTTATGCTGCGGCAATTTTTCGCGGAGGTTCCCAATGAAATGATGGAAGCTGCCCGGATTGACGGAGCGAGCTTGCCGCGTACTTTTGTAGCGATCGTTTTGCCGGCCGCAGTGCCTGCGTTAATTACGCTGGGACTTATGACCTTCCTAGGGAACTGGGACTCCTATCTGTGGCCGCTCATTGTGATCAATGATCAGAAAATGCAGATGATCCAAGTCGGGATCTCTACGTTTTCCTCGAATGAGGGGACGGATTGGTCTAAGGTATTGGCTGCGAATACGTTATCCACTGTGCCTATTCTAATGCTGTTCTTATTTTTGCAGCGTTACTATATTCAAGGGATCACGATGTCGGGTATCAAGGGTTAAGGAAAAAGAAAGGAGCTTACGGCATGAACTATGATGTAGTTGCGCTTGGGGAGTACTTGATTGATTTCACACCGTATGGCCGCTCCGAGGCGGGACAGCCGTTGTTTGAGCGCAATCCCGGCGGAGCACCTGTGAATGTGGCAGCCGCGTTGGCGAAGCTCGGCAAGAAAACGGGGTTCATCGGGAAGGTCGGAAGCGACCCTTTCGGTATGTATTTGCGTGAGGCTTTACGCGACGTCGGCGTGTCAGATCGAGGTTTGGTTGAGACGGATGAGGCTCATACGACAATGGCTTTCGTTCAGTTGGATGCGGGAGGCGAGAGGTCTTTTCATTTTGCTAGAAATCCCGGTGCGGACCAGCTATTGAGAGCGGATGAGGTAAATCTCTCCATGCTGGAGGAGGCGCGGATTTTTCATTTTGGCTCGATTTCGATGACGGCGGAGCCTGCTTACACGGCTACTTTGAAGGCGGTTCAGCATGCGAAAGAACATGGCGCTTTGATTTCTTTTGACCCAAACTGGCGTCCTTCGTTGTGGAGGGATGAGGAGCACGCGCTAGAAGCGATCCATGTAGGCTTAAGCCTCGCGGATTTGGTTAAGGTTTCCGAAGAGGAGCTCGTCTTCTTGACGGATGAGAAGGATTTGGAGAAGGCAGCGAAACAACTGGTTGAGCAGTATGGGATCACCTTGCTTTTGGTCACGGCAGGAGGGGCAGGCTCCTTTTATCATATGAAGGATTGGTGGGGCAAGATCGAGAGTTATCCCGTTCATACGATGGATACAACAGGTGCGGGGGATGCGTTTTTCGGGGCTTTATTGTATGAAGTTTTGGAGATGGGAAAGCCATTACAGGCTTGGCAGGAAGAGGAGTTGCAAGCGGCTTTGCGCTTTGCTAATGCGGCGGGAGCATTGGCGACCACTCGGAAGGGTGCGATTCCGTCGCTAGGTACGATAGAAGAGATTCAGGCGTTGATGCAGGCTGGGGCTAACTTAGAAGGATAGATTTTGTGGATGAAATCAGAGGGAGGATGAGCTGGGATGAGTCATCAGGTAGGAGCGGAGCAAGGGCAAACAGATCAAGCTCAGGTAGATCAAGTACGGATAGATCAAGGGCAAGCAGTAAGGAATAAGCTGCACATGGAACGTGTGGAACAAGCGAATCAAGCTTTGGAGAAGGCAGCCGAATTGGTTGTGGAGGATGGATTCAGGCTTGGTTATCATCTTATGCCACCAGCAGGTTGGATGAATGATCCGAATGGGCTGATTTATTGGAACGGAGAGTATCACGTGTTCTATCAGCACTATCCATACGAACCGAAATGGGGCCCGATGCATTGGGGACATGCCAAAAGCACGGACTTGGTGCACTGGGAGCATCTGCCTATCGCTTTGGCGCCTTCGGAAGATTATGACAGTGGAGAAACGGGTGGCTATGGCTGTTGGTCAGGCAGCGCAGTGGATGTTAACGGCGTTCTGACTTTAGTCTATACAGGCCATGTTGATGGACGTACGCCGATGGAGGTTCAGTGCCTCGCGACCAGTACGGATGGCGTTACTTTTAACAAATCAGTGGCGAATCCTGTTATTGCAGGCGCACCAGAGGAAGGTGGCTTCGGCTTCAGGGATCCAAAGGTTTGGCAGCATGATGGTCAGTGGTACATGGTGCTCGGTTACGGTAAGGATGGCTTAGGCAAATCGCTGATGTACACCTCTCCGGATTTGCTAGCTTGGCGCTATCTCGGTGTTGCGGCGGAAAGTAATGGCACGATGGGAGATATGTGGGAGTGTCCAGATTTATTTCCTTTGGGAGATGGGGATGAGCATGTGCTTGTCATTTCACCGATGAATATGGGAACCACGAAGACAATGTACCTCACGGGTAAACTGAGCTATGAAACGGGAAAATTCGATTACGGTTATGATGAACGATTGGACTATGGCTTCGATTTCTATGCACCACAAACGTTGGTGGACGGCAAAGGACGGCGCATCCTGATTGGCTGGATGAACATTTGGGGCGCTCAAATGCCCGAGCAAGCGTACGGCTGGATGGGGGCTTTCACCCTGCCGCGCGAGCTGATTCTAGCGGAGGATGGCACGCTGCGGATGCAGCCTGTGGCGGAGTTGGCGGCTTTGCGGAAGGGACGGGAATGCGTCGACCGACAAGTGATTTCAGCTGACACGATTGTTCGGCTGGCAAACATTCAAGGCGACCAGTTGGAGCTGATTGCCGTGTTTAACACGAAGGAATCTGGCCCGGAGGCTGTGTTCGGGCTTCTCATTCGCTGCTCAGAGGATGGTTCCGAGTATACGGAAGTTTCTTACTCGGTGGCGGAGCGTATACTTCGCGTTGATCGTACACAATCGGGTTCAGGTGAAGCTGGTGTGAGTGAAGTGCAAGTAGATCCGCTGGAAGACGGTAGCATCAACATGCATTTGTTCGTGGATCGGTCTTCGCTGGAGCTGTTTGCGAATAATGGGGTGAAGACGATGACGAATCGGATCTACCCGAAGGAGGGCAGCCTTGGCGTCAAGCTTTTTGCTCGGGACGGGGAAGCAACGTTGGAGAGCTTAAACGCGTGGGAATTGTCGGTATAGACATAGCACTTATAACCAAAATTAAACAAGCCGAGCATTCCATGAAGACAGGTGGTATAATAGGTTAAGCGTTTCAATTCACCTGACGAAGGAGTGGCAAGGATGGCAATACAGAAAGACTGGGCACAAGAAGCATGGGCACAAACGGTAGCAAAAGTAGGCAAAACCAGCAAGCGCATTGGTGATGGTTTCCCGCATGCAAGTGTGGGTGGAGAATATAAGCTTGAGCCTGCTTATTGGTGGACGGCAGGGTTCTGGCCAGGGCTGCTGTGGCTTTTGTATCGAGACACGAAGGATGAGGGTCTTAAGAAGTTAGCGGAGTCTTGCGAGCAGCAGCTTGATCAAGTCGTCGCCGACTACTATCGTCTGGATCACGATATCGGCTTCATGTGGACGCTGACGAGCGTCGCACACTACAAGCTGCTTGGCGCAGATGACTCCAAGCGCCGTGCCTTGCTGGCAGCGAATCTGCTAGCTGCACGATTCAATGTGAAGGGAAGCTACATTCGCGCTTGGAATCCTTGGCGCGAAGGCGAAGACAATGCTGGCTGGGCGATCATCGACTGCATGATGAACCTGCCTCTGCTGCACTGGGCTACGCTGACCACAGGCGACCCGCGTTACAAAGAAATCGCCGTAAGGCATGCCGACATGGCGGTCGATCACTTTATCCGTCCCGATGGATCGGTGAATCATATCGTGATTTTTGATCCTGCCACCGGTGAAAAGCTTTCCGTGAACGGCGGGCAAGGTTTTGCGCCGGAATCGGCCTGGTCCCGGGGAACCGCGTGGGCGATTTACGGTATGAGCCTCAGCTATAAGTACACTGGCGATGAGAAGTATTTACAGGCGGCGAAGCGTGCCGCGCATTTCTTCTTGGCCAATCTGCCGGAAGACCATGTGCCGCATTGGGATTTCCGTTTGCCAGATGGCATTCCAGCGTACCGCGACTCCTCAGCAGGCGCATGTGCGGCTTGCGGATTGCTCCTAATCGCGGAGCAGGTGAACAGCCAAGAAGCTACTCTTTACCGCGAAGCGGGTGAGCGTATCTTGTATTCACTTTACACGAACTACGGTGCGTGGGATTCCGAAACCGAAGAAGGGCTAGTAACCCATGGCACAAGCCATTACCCAGAGGGGAAAAACATCGATGTTCCACTCATTTATGGCGACTACTATTTTGTAGAGGGTCTTTCACGGTTGCTTGGGCACGGCGAGTTGTTCTGGTAGTCTAAAGTCATTTATATTCAAAAAGAGTTGTCCTGGAGTAGCATCGAGCTACTTACGGGCAGCTCTTTTTTTGTTTTTCACCTAGAACTAGTGTGTTCATCCCACAAAAAGACTTTTACTACAGTAAATCGACATCCACCCTCATTGTTGGCTCCTCCCGCTCAAACCTATAATTAACACAGAAGACAAATAAATAGTGTAGGTGAGAGCAGATGAAATCCGCTACTGTGAATGAGGTTGCCCAGCGGTCAACCGGTGCAACAAAGAAGAAAGGTTGGTGGAAATACGTCCTGCAGCATCGTGCGTTTTATATCATGCTGATTCCTGGACTGCTGTATTTCCTCGTGTTCAAGTATGTACCCCTCATGGCGAGCTTCATCGCCTTTCAGGATTACAACATTTTCAAAGGCTTCACAGGAAGTGAATGGGTTGGGTTCAAGTGGTTCCATCAACTATTCACGTACGACAAGTTCGGACGATTGCTCCGAAATACGCTGTTAATCAGCTTATACCAAATTGTATTCGCCTTCCCATTGCCGATTCTACTGGCGATCATGCTCAATGAAGTGCGAACGATGGCCTTCAAGCGAATAACGCAAACGGTGCTGTATCTACCTCATTTTTTATCATGGACGATCGTTTTCGGACTCACGTATATGTTGCTTTCACCAACGCAGGGGCTTGTGAACCATATGATCACTGCCTTCGGTGGTGATACCATCGCGTATCTTCAGAAGTCGCAGTACTTCCGATCCATCATTATCATTTCGGGCATCTGGAAGGAAATGGGCTGGAATGCCATCATTTTTATCGCAGCGCTGGCGGGTATTAATCCTTCGTTGTATGAGGCGGCCAAAATGGATGGAGCCAATCGTTGGAAACAGTTTCTTCATATTTCGGTGCCAGGCATGCTGCCCGCTATCATGATTCTGTTGATGCTAAAAACGGGTCATATCCTGGATTCAGGCTTTGAGCAAATCTATCAGTTCCTCAATCCGGCTACACAGGAGACGGGTGATGTCTTGGATACATATACGTATCGGGCAGGGATTCTGCAAGGACAATACAGCATAACGACAGCTGTTGGGTTGTTCAAATCAGTCATTGGTTTTCTATTGCTCGTCATTGCCAACCGCGTAAGTAAATGGACAACAGGTGAAGGGCTTTACTAAAGGGGTGAACTATACACGATGAAAATTAAACGATCTTTGGGAGAAGTCGTCTTTGATACGACGAATGCTGTGCTATTGCTGCTCTTTTGTGCGGCTGTAGCGATCCCGCTATTGAATGTAATTGCAGGCTCGTTAAGCTCAAATGAAGCCATTATTCATTCCGAAGTGGCGCTGTGGCCTGTAGGTTTCAATTTGCATAACTATGAATTTGTTATACGCAATGTTGTTTTTTGGAGATCGTTCGGAGTTACGGTTCAAATTGTACTGATAGGTACCGCGATCAATATGCTGCTGACGATTCTCACATCCTATCCACTTTCGAAAGGGTGGTTGGGCGGCCGTAAGGCGATTCTACTTTTTATCATCTTCACGATGATCTTTCAGGCACCATTGGTTCCTATGTATATCCTGGTGAAAAGCTTCGGCATGCTCAACACGATCTGGTCGTTAATCATCCCAGGTGCGCTCAGCGCTTTTAATATGATGCTGTGCATCACCTTTATGCGGTCGCTTCCGGAAGAAATGTTTGAAGCGGCGAGGGTGGATGGCATGTCGGAATACCGAATTGTATGGCGCATTGTTGCTCCGTTATCGATGCCAATCAATGTGACATTAATTTTGTTTTATGCCGTAGGACATTGGAATAATTATCTAGGTCCATTGCTCTATATCACAGATCGGGAATTACAACCCTTACAACTGTATTTGTATAAATTGATCTCACAATTTGATGCGGATTCAGCTGGAGGCCAGTCGGTCTTGGAGTTATCCAGTGCCATAACCCCTCAAGGACTGCAAATGGCGACGATTGTGATCGCAACCATCCCGATAATCATTGTCTATCCGTTCTTGCAAAAGCATTTCATCAAAGGTGCCTTGCTGGGCTCGGTTAAAGAATAAGTTGTTGCCAAGGTACTTTCATATTTTATCCAGGAGGTGGTATAAGTCTAACCAGTATTACCCAGGTGATGTATGCAAATTATAAAATTATAATGAAGAAGCCTATGGGAGGGTCTACAAAATGAAAGTAAATTTTAAACAAATGGTAACGCTAGCGTGTGTTGTATGTTTATCCACTGCTGTGGTAGCCTGTTCATCCGATAAAGGTTCTACGACGACATCTTCAGCAGCACCCGCAGCGAGTTCAGTTGCAAGTACAAAGCCTGCTACGCCTGAGAAAATTACGATGTTCGTATCCAATAACGCGCAGCAAATTCCTTCTGGTAAATCGATGGATCTAGCTACGGTGAAATATTTGGCACAAAAAACAAACACAGATCTAGATATTACCTTTTTACCTCACGAAAATTACGATGATCAGCTTAAGCTGAAGTTCGCTTCCGGCGATATCCCGAATGTTCATATGGTATATGGCATTGAAAAATCGGATATTGTCACCAATGGTTTAGCCATGGATTTGAAGTCGTATATCGATAAATTTGGTCCGAATTTGAAGAAAAATATCCCGCAATCTGCTTGGGACGCTGTGACTATAAATGGTAAAATTATGGCAATTCCACAGCCTGCGGCAGGGAATGCGCCAGCTGAACGTTTGATTTACGTGCGGAAGGATTGGATGGACAAATTGGGCATCAAGGAGCCGAAAACGTCCGCAGAGTTCCTGGATATGCTGCGCGCTTTCCGTGATAAAGATCCGAATGGTAACGGCAAGAAGGATGAAATTCCGTTCTCCTCGCGTGAGAAGTTCGAGTGGGCGGATAATATTTTCGGGATGTACGGCGTTAACATCGATTCCAACACACTTTACAATAATGAGGTTATGCCGGGCTTCGTCAGCCCGAATATGAAAAAAGCGTTGGGCATGCTCAACACGATGTATAAAGAGAAGCTGATTGACACGGAATTCCTGACGAATACTCGGGCGATTTGGGATCAAAAAATTAAATCCGACCTTGTTGGTTCATGGGACCACGTCGTATTAGGCGTTTGGGATTCATGGCAGAAAGAATTAAATAAATTATTAGCTGATAAAAAACCTAACGTAATCGGCATTCCGACGCCAAAAGGGGAAGGCTATGACGGTAAAGTAGGACGTGTTGAGAAACCGGTACTCAAAACTTACGTTGTTCATAAAGATACGAAAAATCCAGAAGCGATCGTTAAATATTTTGATTGGCTTGCCTCCGATGAAGGTCAAATGTTCTCAGAGCTAGGCATTGAAGGGCAATCTTACACCAAAGAAGGCAGCACAATTAAGTATTTGGCAGATAAAGATCCAGATTTCAAGTGGCGTACGGCTGTATTCCAAATACATGGCTTTAATGCACAAGCTCAGAAGCTAGTTATTAACAACGATGAAGCGTATAACAAGCTTCTTCAAACGATTGATACGTCCCGCAAAGAAGGTGTTCCAGATCCAACAGCTGGTATGCCACCTATTGATGCCTTAACGAAGCATGCCGAATTGCAATACAAAGGTTCCTTCCAGGAAGCAGCAGCTAAAATCATTCTTGGCGAGAAACCGCTGGATTACTTCGATGAATTCGTAGCCAATTGGAAGAAA
This sequence comes from Paenibacillus sp. J22FR5, assembly GCF_059691975.1. Taxonomy (NCBI): domain Bacteria; kingdom Bacillati; phylum Bacillota; class Bacilli; order Caryophanales; family Paenibacillaceae; genus Paenibacillus; species Paenibacillus sp. J22FR5. Next base: position 19,222 of record NZ_JCAUAN010000030.1, read on the forward strand.
CAAGGTGGAGACAAAGCGATTAAGGAATTGACTGACTGGTATAACGCAAACCGTAAGAAATAAGGAAGTCGCATGACTCACGCCCATCTGAAGCAAGCTTTACACTCGCTCAGGTGGGCAAACTTTTACATGTGTGCATTTGAATGTAGGAAGGAAGAGATGGATGATGATGAGAATGGGTAAAATGGGAAGACTACTCTCTCTCCTGTTAATCGGCGCGATGCTGGTTGTACCGTTCCAACCAAAGATTTCCCTAGCACAGGCGCTGACGGAAGAGGAACTGGGGCAACTGCCTGGGAGTGAAGTTCTTATTTCTGATATTAAAAAGCAGGGAGCGGCACTGAATCCTGAGGCTCCGGCTTACGGAACTGTTGCAAACGCTACCGTTGATGGGCAAGCTTTTACAGAAGCATTGCATTTTACGACGAATGTGCAGCCAGCCAGTACCTATCTTTTACAATATGTACTCCCGATTGAAGCGAGCATCGAGAAAGATGATATTATGTTGGCAACGTTCTACGCAAGGACACTGAGATCTACGGTTGAAACGGCTGAAGGTACAGTGGCATTGGTCATGGAGAAAAGAGGGAATTTCGAAAAGTCGATTACAGAGACGTTAACGGTTCCTTCACAGTGGAAGAAATTCCTTGTGCCGATTAAAGCTGCTTTGTTAATGGAAGCGAACACACCACAGATTGCCTTCCGTCTTGGCTTTAAACCACAAGAGATAGAAATCGCCAATCTTAAAGTCGTGAATTATAAGAAAGCGGTTACATTGGAAAGCTTGCCTAGTACTCCTGTCATTTACGAGGGGATGGAAGAGGACGCGCCATGGCGTGCAGAAGCGAATCAGCGTATTGAACAGATCCGTAAAGGGGATTTGCAAGTTGAAGTTAAGGATGCTGATGGCCATCCCATTCAGGGCGCAGATGTCCATGTGAAGATGACCAAGCATGATTTCAAGTTTGGTACAGCAGTGAATAGTACGATGATTAATGGTACGGATGCGAATGCAGAAACGTATCGAACCAAGCTCAAAGAAAATTTCAATTCTGTCGTCATGGAAAATGAGATGAAGTGGCAATGGTGGGAACAGGATCGAAGCCGAACGGTAAATCTTTACAATTGGTTAGGCGCTAATCATTTTGATATTCGTGGACATGCCTTGCTATGGGATGGGTCGACTCGATTACCGACAGATGTTCCAGGTTTGGTAAGCAATAAGACAGCGCTTGAGAAGCGTATCCAAGATCATTTTCATGAACTGGCCGGTTTCTTCAGAGGGAGGTTGTATAACTGGGATGTGCTGAATGAGCCTGTTCTGAACAGCATGATCCGCAGTACGTACGCAGACCAAGGGGCATTAATGGCGAATTGGTTCAAAATGGCCAAAGAAGCTGATCCTGCGGCTAAGTTATATGTCAACGAGACGCAAATTCTTGGCGTAGATGCGCCGGTGATCCAAAATTTCTCGAATATTTTGCAATCGATGAAAGATAATGGCGCACCTATAGATGGTGTAGGGATCCAGGCACATTTCGGCAGTACGCCGGTGAGTCCGATGGCTTTTTATAATCAACTTACTCATTTCACGCAGTATGCACCTGAAATTGCGATCACTGAATTTGATGTAAACTCACCTAAAGAAGATATCCAAGGGAAATTTACACGGGATATCCTGCTGGCTTCGTTTAGCCATCCCAATGTGAAATCGTTTACCATGTGGGGATTTTGGGATGGTGCTCACTGGCAGAATAATGCTCCACTATTCCGCAGCAACTGGACGTTGAAACCGTCAGGCGAACAATGGCGGAATCTGATCTACGGAACATGGTGGACGGATGTAACGGGCACAACGAATACAGATGGTCAGTATCAAACGCGTGGATTTTATGGGGACTATGACATCACGGTAACGCGGAATGGTACGAGTCAGACAGTGAAAACTTCTTTACATCAAGGGGAAGAGAATAAAGTGTCTGTTGTCTGGGGGACACCGTCGCAAGGTGCTGCAGCACCAAGCTTTGTACCCTTATCACTTCCAGCGCAGGATGCCGAAATTACCGCGCCGGTGTGGCCATATGGAAGCTCATTCGGTGTTTCAGAGGCATCACCGACTTCGGTGACGTTCAACTGGCCTGCCGCACACGATAATCAACATGTGGAAAGTTATTTGATCTATAAGGATGGCAGCCTACTGACACAAACAACAGCGAATGTGACGAGCTATGACGTTACGGGATTAACGCCAGGTCAATCCTATGCGCTGCATGTTGAAGCAGTGGACCAAGCGGGTATTCGTTCGCTTCCGAGCCCAGATATTCAGGCGATTACAAGCTCGGGTTCGGACCAGACACGTCCAGGTTGGACGAAAGGCTCATTCCTTACTGTTGCTGATTTGAGCCAAACAGGAGCTACACTTTCTTGGCCGTCCGGCGTGGATAATGATGGAGCAGCTGGCTACCGGATTTATGTGAACGGGCAAATCGCGGGTGATACCGTTAACCTAAGTTACTCGTTAACTGGTTTAACCGAGAATAATCAGTATTCCGTTCGCGTTGAGGCCAAAGATGGCGAGGGGAATTTATCCGCTGGAGGCCCAATTGTCACTTTCAGGACACTTGGTGTGGAAGACACAACACCTCCTGCTTGGGCCTCTTCTTCTCTGCTCAATGCGAGTGAAACGACTGCGAACAGTGTGAAGCTAATCTGGAGCGCTGCACAGGATGCGCGCGGAGTCACTGCGTATCGCGTGTTTCAAGGAAATCAGGAGCTGGTGACATTGCCTGCTTCCACGAGAGATTTCGTTGTGAACGGATTATCGCCAAACGCAAGCAATACCTTTAAGGTTGAAGCGGGGGATGGCAGCAATAATTGGTCACAGACAGGGCCTGTACGCACGATAAAGACAATCGTAGGTGTGGATGAGACTGCTCCGCAATGGCCGGCTGCTAGAATGCTGACCTATAGTGCAGTGAGCGATCGGTCGGTCACCGTAAATTGGACGCCTGCTCAGGATAACATCGGTGTTTCAGGTTATCGCGTGTATCAAAACAATTCGGTTATTGCCAATGTAGATGGGAATGTGCAGAACTATGTGGCAACAGATTTAGCTGCTGGCCAGCCCTATACGTTCCGTGTCGAAGCTCGTGATGCAACCGGAAATTGGACCGCCAATGGACCATCCGTTACGGTAACAACCATTGCGGGTGTCGTTAGAACACAGCAAGTGTTGTACCCAAGTGATGATGCTTTCATTCAGGCACCGGCAACACTTGGAGGAGCGGGAACGACGAATAATATCGCTTATCTTAGATACAAGAATGCGGCAGGTGTCACTCCGAGTGATACTAACAAAAACACGGGAAATAACAGACGAGCTTATCTGAAATTCCCTTTAACAACGGTTACGGGAAATGTGTACGATGCCTCTCTTAATCTTTATGTTTTTGCCGTACAAACGGCAAATATGGATATTAATATGGATCTCTATCAGACGGGTGATAACTGGTTAGAGTCAGGGTCGACGTCAGTGAACTGGCTGAACAAACCTAACGATGGTTCCAAAATAGCCTCTACCATTGTAAGAAATGCTGGCTATTGGAAGAAATTCACGGTCATAGATCAGGTGATAACGGAAGTAAATGGAGACCGAACGATCTCCTTTAAGCTTCAGGACGATGCCTGGCTAGACCAGAATGTCGATATTCATTCCAAAGAAGCTACGGGAGCTAATGCAGCATTTAAACCATACTTATCTGTCGGTACAGAACAATTACCAGCTGATACCACAGCACCTGCTTGGACTAATGCCACGCTAAATGCGTCACATGTACAACCGCAGGCAGCAACCCTAACTTGGTCCAGTGCACAGGATCAAAGAGGAATAAATGGCTATACGGTCTATCAGAATGGTACGGTGATTGCGACAGTCGCTTCTGATGTCTACAGTTATAACATAACTGGCTTGAGTCCTTCGACAGCTTATACGTTCAAAGTCGAGGCTCGGGATGCGGGGCTGATATCGTCTACCGGACCGACGGCTAGTGTAACAACTCCTGCAGCTGATTCCGTTGCGCCAATGTGGTCACCAAATGCTTCTTTATCAACACAAGATTTGTCTCGCTTCGGCGTTACCTTGCAGTGGCCAGCGGCTGTAGATCAATATGATGTGACAGCCTACGATATTTATAATGGAAATACGGTTATGGCTTCTGTATATGGTGATGTCCTTTCCTATCACGTAACGGGACTTACTGCTGGAACGAATTATGATTTCCACATAAAGGCTCGAGATGCAGCGGGTAATCTAGCCGCCGGTCTTACTTTGAATGTGACAACACTCGCACCGGATACAACCAAGCCTATCTGGAGTGGGGGAAGCCAATTAACAGCACCGGTGGTCACCTCATCTGGCTTCGCATTACATTGGTCAACTGCCGCAGACGAAACGGGTGGTATTCATCACTACCGCATTGAAAAGAATGGTTCGGTAGTTGCTGAGGTTGCCAAGGATGTAAGAAGCTACTATGTGAATGGATTGAATGAGGATACGCTATATCCGCTCGCAGTTGTCGCTGTGGATGAAGCGGGTAATCGCTCGGAACCTCTTGAACTCTCAGTAAATACGTTGAAGCAGGACTCGATCACACCACAATGGACGACAGGGTCCCGCCTCACGTCCACACGTGAGGAAGATCGAGAAACCCTGCAATGGGATGCGGCTGAAGACAATATAGGGATTAAACAGTATGCCCTATACAGGGACGGTGTTGAAGTCGCTCAAGTAGATGGAAGCGCGACAACATATACCATCATGGGAACTCCGGGCGCAGCAGCAGTTTATAAAGTAGAAGCTCAGGATTTCGTGGGTAATGCGACTGTTTTTGGCCCGAGCACGAATGATCCAGAAATCCCTGTACCAAGTGATACAACGGCGCCTGGATGGCCAGCTGGAAGTACTTTAAACCAAGGTGCCGTAACAATCACATCCGTGCAGCTGTCATGGAGCGAAGCGGTTGACCGTATGGGCGTAACCCAATATAAACTACTGATGAATGGAAACGTCGTTGCAACAACGGCAAACACTTCATGGCAGGTAACTGGATTAACAGCAGCCACAGTTTATGATTTCGAAGTTGAAGCCGCAGATGAGGCGAACAACTGGTCTAGCGATGGACCGAGCTTGCAAGTCAAAACGTTAGCTGTTTCTTCCCCAGTAGTATCGACAGAGACGCAACCAGCGCCTCCTAAACCAACTATTACTGTCAACAATGGGGAAACGGTGATTACATTCCCAGCAACAAGCCTAACGACTCAAGATGGGAAAGTAACAGCAGCTGTTGATAAAGCGACACTGGAAGAAGCCTTTAAGAAGGCTGAAGGGCAAGTGGGGGGAACTAGTCAAAAAGTAACCCTGCATGTACCGCAAGTTACAGGTGCGAATGCCTATGCACTTGAACTCCCGACCGAGTATCTGACACAGAAAGCTTCAACTCACGGTCTAGAGATTTCGACGGAACTTGGCACGGTTGTCCTACCTAACAATCTGTTTGCCAATAACGCAGAAGCAGCCCAGCATGCGAGCATGACGATCAACATTTCGTTAGATAAGCTCCCTGCACAAACAGATCTTAAGGGCAAAACAGGGGTCGTCGTGGATCTGCAGTTCACAGCATCCGGACAACCGCTGAAATTCGAGAATAAGGACGCTGCAGTATCAGTCAGTATTCCATATGTACTATCGGCAGAAGAGAAAGCTCATCCTGAACTGCTAAATGTCTGGTATGTGAATGCACAGGGCAAAGCTCAACTAGTACCGACAGGTTACTACGATCCTTCTACTGGCATCATACAATTCAGCACGAACCATTTCAGTCTGTACGCTGTTTCCTACAGCAAGCCTGCATTCGAGGATTTAACCTCCACGCCGTGGGCGCAAAAATCCATTGAAACGCTTGCTGCTAAAGGCATTATTCAAGGGGTTAGTGCTCAAGCGTTCAACCCGACGGCTACCATCACCCGAGCAGATTTCACGAAATTGCTGGTCGAAACCTTTGGTTTACAAGCGACGGGCGAGACGCATTTCGAGGACGTTCAGAAGGGTGCGTATTATGAGCGAGCCGTTGGCATCGCGAATAAACTGGGTATCGTCAATGGCTTAGACGATCGTCACTTTAACCCGCAGGATGCGATCAAGCGCCAAGACATGTTTGTGATGATTACGAGAGCTTTGGCTCAAGTGAATAAGTCATTACCAACCGCGAATAACACAAGCAAATTTATGGATGGAGCCGACATCGCTACTTATGCGGTAGATGCCATTCATGCTCTCGTTCAAAAAGGCTTCATAGAAGGTAACGCCGGCAAAGTGAATCCTTTGGGCAATACAACCAGAGCCGAAACTTCCGTTATGTTGTACAGATTATTCCAATTTTTATTTCAATAAATTGCAAGTCTCCAACCGTGCCTATCCGTAGGCGCGGTTTTTGTCGTATTTTTTTTAAAAAAAGTACGATCCCTGCAGTGAATCCAACGCTTACCTCATTGCTCAAGAGCGAAATTGGGCATATTATTTAAATATTAGACTTTTGGCGCATCATCGCTGTTCACAGGAGGAAGATCAACTTGTTCACCTATATGGTCAAGAGCTTGAAGCGTTCTCTGAAATGGAGGCTTATCTCCATCATTGTGACGATTTTGATTTTTACCGTGTCAACGATTGGTATCTCCAGCTATATCCAGACGAAGAACTCTGTTCGAAAGGATATCGATCATCTTAGTATGCAAGTACTGAAACAGGCGAACATGAACTTAAACCGGTATTACTCGGAGTACGAGTTAGCCTTCCTTATGCTAAGCAACAGCCTTGAAGTTCGGGATTGGATGCGTGTTTCATCACCTACCGTTTCTTCTGAGCTCATTCGAACGTACGAGAGAATCAAAGACAATTATTTAAATCGCTTATTTTTGCAATATCCGGAGGTACTATCAGTCTCTTTATATAATCCGAGCGGGTTTGAGCAGCATTTCGTCAATACGTATGCCCTTCCCTTAAAATACACGATCAAAAATGAACCCTATTTTGCCCAAAGCGGCAATTATGAGAAGGTTAAATTTATTACTGGCATTTCCGAAAATTATATCGATGCGACCAATCAGAAAATGAAGATCCCTGTCCTGACCCTTTTTAAGCAGCTGAGCAACGGTTACCTCAAAATCGATATTTCACTGAAACCATCTCAGAGTGTCATGTCTCAAATTAATATTGCGAACTCGGGCGTTGCCCTCGTCATGGACCAAGCGGGTACGATTATTCATCATTCCCATTCCGAAGAGGTTATGGGGCATATGGATGACCATATTGTGCAAGCTGTGAAGGATCAACAGGAGGGGTCTGTTTTCGATAAGTCGGGGAAAGAACTGATTATTTTCCAAACTATTCAGATGACGGGCTGGAAGATTGTTGCGATCCTACCTTATCAGGAAATAGCCAAAAGCATTAATTATACGCGAAATGTAACGATTATCATTGCGATTTCGGCTTTAATTATTTCGGTTTTGCTCACGTATTTTGCAGCCTCTTCCATCACAAGACGAATTCTGGGCTTGCGTAAAATGATGAAAGCGATGCAGCTAACGAGCTCCTTCCATTTGCGGGCTGAGGTGGAGGGAATTGATGAGGTTGCAGATTTAAGCATCTCCTTTAATAACCTGCTCGGGCATTTGGAGCAATCGATCCATGATCACGCGGAGACGCGGGTTCTTCAGCATCGCGCTGTGATATCCGCACTTCAGTCGCAAATTAACTCGCATTTTTTATATAACACGCTCGAAACGATCAATTCCATGGCTGTCATTTCCAAGCAAGCGCATATTGGCCATGTAGCCGTCAATCTTTCTAATATGTTGAGATACACGTCTGATTTCAAAAATGTGCAAGTCATTCTCAAAGAAGAGCTCAAGCATTTGGAAAATTATTTGACCATCATGAAAGTCAGATTCAAAGATGAAGTGACTTATAGCATCGAGGTACCTGAGGAGCTTTTACAGGCAGTATGTACGAAGGCTCTCTTGCAGCCACTGGTAGAAAATAGCATTAAACATGGCAGGGAAACGACGGGGGAATCCGTACATATTCATGTATGCGGGGAAGTTGTGGAAGGAGACAAGCTTCTCCTGACGGTCGCGGATAATGGACCTGGCTTCACAGCGGAAACGCTTGTCAGATTAACGCAGGAGCAAGCAGATTCACATGCGCATCAGTATCGGTACAATCAAGTCGGGCTTTCGAATCTGATCTACCGTTTGCATATGTTTTATTCGGGGGAAGCTAAGATCACCTTCTTTAATGATCCCGTTTCTGGTGGAGCGGTTGTTGAAGTCTTTTTACCATTGCAAGCTAATCTTGATAAATAGAAGGGGGACCGCAAACAGATGAATAGACTTATGATCGTAGACGATGAGGATTTAATTCGGGAGAGTCTAGCTATCCAAGTATCTGAAATGGATGGGATCACGGTATCGGCGACCCTCCCCAATGGCAGGAAGGCCTTGGATTGGCTCAAGGATCATTTTGCTGATATTTGCATGACAGATGTTCGGATGCCCCTGGTTGACGGCCTGCAATTAATGAAAGAGATCAATCAGCTCTATCCTTGGATGATCTGTATTGTGATTTCAAGCTATGATGATTTTCATTATGCCAAAAAGAGTATTGAACTGGGCGCCGTCGATTATGTGTTGAAGCCTATGGATAGCGTCCTTCTTCAGGAGGCCGTGCAAAAAGCTTGCAACAGAATTCGCAGCACTCGCCGCAATGAAGCGAATCAGCTGCTGCTGCACAAGCTGCCCGTGTATAAGCCGATGCTGGATCGCTGGCTGGAGATGGTATTGTCCGTTTATTTACACGGGCAGCCGCTGCTGATCGTAGATACACTTGCGATGCTGGAATCGTGGGTCGAAGGACGTTATGAAATTTTGAATGAGCTGACTATGGCTTGGACCTCACTTGTGATCGAAGAGCTGAAGAAGCAGGACATCCATGTAAACTATGAGGAAGGTGAAGACTTAGAGCTCGGCGAGCAAAGCTTGAAGCACTCAGAGGTGCGGCAGTATTTCCGTTTGTGCGCGGTGAGGCGGCTGGAACAGGCAGCGAATATCCTTATGGATCGCGCGCGAAAGGCGAAGAACCTGCAGAAGGAGAGCGTTGTCGACCAAGTCAAAAGATATATCGAGGTACATTACGCCGAAAGCTGGGGTCTACAGGAGCTGGCGGACCACGTTGCGATGAGCCGTTCGTATTTAGCGAAGCTTTTTAAAGAGCAGGCTGGGATGACGATCTGGACGTATTGCGTCAACGTTAGAATGCGTAAAGCAAGGGATTTACTGCTCACTTCCTCTTTGAAGAGCTATGAAATTGCCCTGCAGGTTGGCTATGAAAACAGTATTCACTTCTCGCGGATTTTCAAACAGTATCATGGCTTGAACCCAATGGAATATAAGGATCGGTTTGGAGGTAATTAAGGCACTCTTGCAGGCAATTTCGTCGCATTGGTGCAGTAAATAACCTTTTTACCTCAGTGTTTTGTAAGCGATTTCAGTCTATCTTAAAGGGAGGTCAGAACTGGCCAATTTGAGAAAAAGAGGTGCATGCAGGATGATTTCACGAAGAAAGAAGGTTTATGGTGTAATTGGGTTGGCAATTTCTATGTTGGTGAGCGTGGCTCCCCCAGCATTAGCAGCAAGTACGGTGACTCTGTATAAGGACACGACGTATCAGACGATTTGGGGATTCGGTGCCGCTGCTAATCATCCGGTGAATGAGTTGAAAACGAATTACAATGCAACCACACAAGGAGAAATTCTGGATAAACTGTTCCGAACAGATGCCTCAAATGCGGGGTTATCGATCGTCAGGATGGAGATCAATCCGTATACGGCTGCGCAGGATGCTGTGCAAACGACGTTCATGCCTTCGTCTGGTGTCGTGGATTGGAATACGGACCTGCATCAACGATGGTTCGCTCAAGAGGCGGAGAATCGTGGGATGGACCAGTTCTATGCGGTGCCTTGGAGTCCTCCTGGCTGGATGAAGACGAATGGTTCACCCAATAATGGTGGTCATTTGAGCACCTCGCAATACGACAATTTCGCTAATTACATGAAAACGTATGTGGATCATTATCGGAATGTGTTCGGATTTAATATTAAATGGGTTAGTGTGCAAAATGAACCGGATTTATCTACGCCTTATGCGTCGGCGCAATATACGACTAGCGAATTGGATCAAGTATCGGCGAAGGTGGCCGATGCTGTTCACAGCTTGAATCAAGGCGTGTTGGTGGGTGCGCCAGAAGGCTCCAACCGTACAGCCTCTAACAACTACATGGTCAATTTCAGTACAACGACCAGAGATAAACTGGATTTTGTCTCGGTGCATGATTACAGCACGTATACGGATGTGAATCACTTCGGAAAGCCGCTGATCGCTACGGAGGTTAGTGATTTCCAGAATCCGAATGATCCTTCTATCACCGATGGGTTGAAGTGGGCCAATATGATCGCTGCTGATTTGAAGCGTGGCGAGCGAGGTTGGCTCTATTGGTGGGCGGTGAATCCGGCTTCCTCTACGACAGGGGAAGGGCTTATCAACTTAGGCGCAAATAATACGTACACGGTGAATAAAAGGCTCTACGTGATGGGGCAATTCAGCCGTTACCTACGGCCGGACGATACCCGCATTCTTGCATCTTCGAGCGACAGCAACCTCGTTGCCATCGGGGGCAAGAATGGCACGGGCCGAGCATCCGTCGTTATTATTAACAACAGTTCGTCGGCCATCACGACGACGATTAGCGGCCTGACGATGGCCAATGTGTCAGCTAGACGCACAAGCGCCACCGAGGATCTGTTTAAATTAGCGGACGTTGCGGTGACTGGCGGTGCAATCACCGTTACGTTACCAGGTAAGTCTGTGACGAGCTATGTGGAGTATTAAGCGAACGCAGTAGTTTAATCTTTGCTAGATTTGGGCATCCTTTTACTAGATTGAAAGAATCTAGTGAAAAGGTGGAGTGGTTCGATGTCAACGATACTAATGCCGGTCATTCCTAGCAAAATTGCCGAATCCATTGAAAGCCTGCGGGGCGAAGGATGGACGGAGGACGATTTTTTTAACTTTCCGCGATATGACGAAGAGTGTACGGAGGCGCGTATTTTGTATCACTTTTTTCGGAACAACCGTGTCACCTTTGCGGCGGCGATCATTAATAGTTACAGCGTTCAGGAGATGGGGCAGTTGGGGGATTAGCACATTTATAGGAGGAAAATGGAAATTTCGGAGCGATGCGACTGGATATACTTCCGAACCGCATGTCCAATGTCATATTACATGACGTAATTTACTGTTCGATTACAATAAATAGCGTAAACAACCAATTGTGTCATTATAGTTGACATGCAGAAAATCAGCCGTTATAATTCAATTAACCGCACGACGATGTGCAACTAATATTCGAGGCAATGGCGCCTATCCTACCACAGGATAGGCGTTTTCTGTCTTTTTGAAAGGGTGAATACGATGATGAAACGCTTGGAGAACCTTGTTTTGTTTATCCAATGTCTGCCTGTCGCTTTGAGATGGTACTAATCGTTTCATGTTAGGTTTCGCCCCATACTAGCCCAAATTGTTATAACCTACCCTCTAGACGCGGTCGCTCATTTTCGGGTGACCGCGATAGAGGTTTTTTTATTTTTATCTAACTTTCATACTTTGGGCAAACTTTCATGATACGATATTGGCAAAGTGTACTTGATGCACGATAAGGATGGAAGGGAAGTCACGGAATGTCAGACGAACAATTAGCTGTATTAGATGTTCATATTGAACAGGCCGGTTACGATGAGGTGCCGGATATGATTAAGGGGATTCATTTTACGGTGAGGCAAGGCGAACTCGTGGGACTGTTAGGTCCGAACGGCGCCGGCAAAAGTACGACCATCAAGAGCATCCTCGGTTTACTGAAGGATTTTAAAGGCAAAATCTCCTTCATGGGTCAAAGCAAAAGCTACGCGTATATTCCCGAGCACCCTATTCTGTATGATGAGCTGACATTGTGGGAGCACATGGAATTCGCAGCTTCGGTGTATGAACTGGATCGAACGGTATTCCTCGAGCGAGCAGACGATCTCTTGCATCGGTTTCGATTGCTGGATGAGAAGCATCAATTGCCTGGGAAATTTTCCAAAGGCATGCAGCAGAAGATTATGCTCATTCTTGGCTTTTTGAATAAACCGGATGTGTACATCGTGGACGAGCCCTTTATTGGGCTAGATCCGAAGGCGATTAAGGATTTCTTAGGGATGCTGGAAGAGGAGCGAAAGCGGGGGGCAGGCATTCTCATGAGTACCCACGTGTTAGATACAGCGGAACGGATTTGCAGTTCATTTGTGCTGCTGTCGGGTGGTAGATTGGTAGCGAATGGCACACTGCAAGACATCCAGCAACAATGTGACATGCCGGATGCTACTTTATTCGACTGTTTCCATTCGTTATTATGAGAGGGGTGACAGCGGTTTGAATAGCAGCTTTCAGCTTTTTACACGCAGAGTACGTTCAGATATAAAATTCCAGTATCGTGCCTTACGTATGGCCGTAGATTGGGTCATTGCGATTTATTTCGTTATTCCCCTGCTGATCGTGGCGGGCTATCACTATTATGCGTGGTATATGACGCCGCCTGCTTGGTTAAGCGGAATCTCGGTACATACTGTGGCAACACTTTTCTACATTTTCACATGGATGGGCACGCTGCGTTACTTTGTTGAAGAGGGCGATCAGCTCTTTCTCCGGCAAAATGAAGGCTGGTTCCGACACCTCATGCAGCTCGGCTATCGCTATTCGGTCGTGTTGCAGGGCATCACTTCGTTGCTAGGTGCGCTTCTTTTTCTGCCATTATTAGTGCCCGTTTATTCGTATAGCATCACGCAGGTCGTATGCTTCTGGTTACTAACCTATGTGGTTAAGCTGAATGTAGGCATAGTTCGCCAGCTGCTTGCACTCCGATTCCAGAGGTTCATACTTTGGTTGCTGCGAATTGTAGTTTTTGCAGGCGGATTCTTCCTATTCCAACTGTTAGTTACGGAGATCACGGATCGAACCTTCTATAGTTGGATTGCAATCTTGTTACTGCTTGTTACATTCATACTCCTAAGCCGGACGCGGCTGCGTGAAAAAGGCACCTTCTTCGCGGATATCGCGAGAGAGCGAGATGCACGGATGCGTATCGTCTCTTTGATGTTAATTCGTGTGATGGAGCGCAAAAGAAAGCCGACACGCAGATACCCGCTTTTATTCAGCAGATCCCAGCGATTGCTCAAAGGCAAAGGAGCCGGCAATGGGATTGCTGAGCTGTTGGTGAAGTCATATTTCCGGAATGGTCTGCAATGGCGACAATCGATTCAGTTCGTTGTTGTCATCAGCGTTGCTATGTTTGTTTTACCGGGGGCGATTAAAATTCTCGTCTGGATCCTTGCGGCAGTCCTGTTAGTCTTCTGGCGCAAATCATTCTGCAAAGATGAGCTGACGACCCCGTTCCTGTCCCTATTCCCGATCCAAGATACGATGAAACACCAAGCGCTTCAGACAGCTATTCCCATCTTAGTTCTGCCAGCGATCATTGTCATTAGCCTAGTTGCGGGCATCTCGATGTTCACCTGGTGGGGACCGATCATGATGATTGGAGCAGCCATTCCGTTGGCGTATGGAAGTTCATCGGTGTTTACAAGCTGGTACTGAGTAGAGCGAGTGTAGCACATAAATAAGGTTAGCCAAAGTATGTTGGCTAGCCTCTTTCTCATTTTCATAGCGGTGTCTGCGAGTGTGATGTGTGTGGTAGTATAGCCGAATAGAACGCTACGTTTAGGTGGATGCTACCCAATAAATCCCTTTAAAATGGTAACGAAAGAGAGGCCGGATTCCGTTGGATCTTCTACTGCCCTTATTAATTGTAGCGGTCGTAATTGTGGTAGCAACGCTCCTCCATAAGCGCTATCCCCAAATCCCACTGCCCTTTTATTTAATAGGACTCGGTGCTGTGGTTTCGTGGCTCCCCTTCCTTCCGACAGACTTCGAATTTGAACCAGAGGCTTTCATGGTTTGCCTAATCGCGCCTATTCTTTTTGGAGACGGACGGGTGATATCGCGCAAAGAATTGTGGGAATACCGCAAGCCCATTCTCCTCATGGCGATAGGGCTTGTTGTCTTTACCGTAGTTGGCATCGGCTATTTTATCCACTATCTCATCCCATCCATGCCGCTTCCGGTCGCTTTTGCTTTGGCTGCGGCGATGTCTCCCACGGATGCGGTTGCTGTTAAATCCATGACACGGGGGCGAACATTCCCCACAGGCTTAATGACTATTTTGGAGGGAGAGTCACTGTTGAACGATGCGGCTGGACTTGTCTCCTTTCAAGTAGCGCTGGGTGTCGTGATGACAGGCGTATTCTCTGTAAGGTCCGCTGCTTTGGTGTTTTTACTTGTAGCTCTAGGTGGCTGTATCGTTGGTCTTGTACTGGGTGCCGTCTTGGTGAATTTCAGGCTTTTTTTACGGAGGAGAGGCTTGGAAGAAGTACATTCGCTTGTCACGATTCAGCTGATGACGCCATTTGTGATCTATCTTGCCGCAGAGAAACTCCATGTTTCCGGCATTTTGGCCGTCGTTGTCGCGGGTATCGTGCATGGATTAGAGCGCGAACGGTTGCAGCAAACCACAACCAAACTGCATATCATATCGACGAATACGTGGTCGATGTTAAGTTTTATCCTGAATGGACTCGTATTTGCGTTGCTCGGTTTATTGCTCCCAGAAGTGATAACAGGTTTGCTGCATAGCGGTGAAGCTTCGTTCTTCAAGGCACTTGGTTTGGCACTTGTGATATACACGGCGCTTTGTGCGGCTCGGTATTTATGGGTATATTTCTTACATAACGACTTCCTGCCTGCCAACCCAAAGGACCCTAGCACATCAACGAATACCAACCGAAAGAGCTATGCGCTCGCAGCTAGTTTGTGTGGCGTTCACGGCACGATCACCTTGGCAACAGCTTTATCCATTCCCTTCGAATTGTCCGATGGAACGCCATTCCCATTGCGGAACACAATATTGTTTATTTCGGCCAGCGTTATCTTGATCAGTATGTTTGCTGCGACGGTGGCCATGCCTTTCCTAGGTAAGTCAGTTGTAGCAGAAGCCGATCAGGCAGCATTGTCGTTAAAAGAAGCGAGCATTCATCTGGCTAAGAAGACGATTCATGCACTCAAAACAGAGATGGATGCGACTAACTTCGATGCTGCCCTCGCAGTTGTACAACAATTGGAGGAGCAGATTCGGATTGATTGCTATGGTTCAGTCAAACTATCTGGATCTCATATTCGTGAGCTGCAGCAAATTGGGAGAGAAGCGGAAGCCGCGAGACTGTGTGAGCTTATTGAACAGGGCGTGATTTCTCCTCAGCTGCAGACGGTTTTTGCACTGCTCCATCAACCGCATTCTGAATCTTTTTTTCTTGCGAGGCTCCAATACCTCTGGGTTAGATTCAAATTGAACCTGCTTAATCGTAAGATCAAGCAGCACCGTAAAGAAGGAATTCCCGAGAAATTCAGATCTGTTTCGGAGATGTTTGAAGAACTCCAAACGATTGAAAAACAATTGCAGCAGTCAGCAGTTAGAGCAATTCATAAGCAAAAATCAAATGAGCATAAGCTCGAATCTCTGCTTGTCATTCAGCATTATTCGCGGATGTTGAATCGCGAGAAATATAACGAAAACGAGCACGCTGAAGCGGACTTCCTAGATCAGCTGAGGCTTGTGCAATTGCGAAGTGTACAAATTAAAAGAGATGGGATTCAGGAGTTGGAAGAAACAGAGCAAATCTCAACAGGAACCGTGCATGAATTACTGCAAGCGATTAATTATGAAGAAATGCTAATTTTGGATAATGGGAAGGAGTAAATGGACTGGATGGGTTAAAAAAAGGCTGAGTGGTTGATGTGAGGGAAGGCGCTATCCAATATAATTTAGATGTTGGGTATCAAAATCACTCAAATGGAGGTTTGATTATGAATTTGACGATTTATTTTACGATATTTTCAGTTATATTAGTGTTCGCACTAATTTCAACGTTTATGATTGGTATTTCTCACAAGAACAGAGAAGGGGACGCAACCTATTTTCAGCAGACAGGGTTGAAATGGGGACGGTTAACGGCCTTCTACGTAATTGCCATTGCTGCGGGCTTATTAGCTTTACTTGCGTATATCCGTACTCTGAATTAATGTTGTACACATACAGAAAACCGTTGAGTTTCCTCGATTTGAGAGAACTTAACGGTTTATTTTTTTTCTCCAACTATTCGTAATAACATTACATATCTAGCTGTTTCGGCGAACAACCTCAGCAAATGTATGGATCCCACTCTCAATCATGTGATCGTCAACACGGCTATAGGTAAATCTCATGAAACGATCACTGGTACCTAGCGTGCTTCCTGGGGCATATACGATACCATGGCTGACACATTCTTTAAATACTTGTTGTTCATTCCATTCTCCGTTCATCTTACACCAGAGATGAATTCCCCCGCTAGGTATCTCAAACTGGATACTGTCCTTACATGTCGTGTGAAAAGTCTGGATGGCTATATCTCGCTTTCGCTCTAACCCGCTTCGCAAATGTTGAAGGTGAGTTTCAAAACCTTCGGAGGAAAGCAATTGCGCCGCGATCCATTGCGGATAGTTAGGATGGCCAAAATCAATTTGCTGCTTGGCATCAGTCAATCGCTGAATGACAGACCCTGGGCCGACTATCCAACCGATTCGAAGTCCTGAGGATACGATTTTGGACAATGAACTGACATAAAGAACGGTACCGTCCTCATCCATGGATTTTAACGAGTTGACGGGCGTGTTGTCATATCCTGTTACACTATAGGGATCGTCTTCAACAATGGGGATGCCATATTGGGTCGAAATTTCCAACACCCTTTTACGCTTTTCATAAGACATCGTTGTCCCGGTTGGATTCTGGAAGATGGGATTTAGGAAGACCATTTTAATTCTATGTTTTTTATACAAAGATACAATCTGCTCAGGGTCTATCCCATCTTGTCCAACTGGAAGCAGGAATGTCTTAATGCCGGCAGATTTAAAAAAAGGCAGGGAATAGGCATAGGATGGATTTTCAATTGCAACCGAATCTCCGCGCCCAAGAAGACATTGGATAATTAAATGCAATGCTTGTTGGGCTCCGGAGGTAATTAAGATTGACGAAGCATTCGTATTCACGTTTCGATGGGTCATGAGATGAGAAGCGATAGATTCCCGTAATCTCAAATTGCCTTGCAAATGTTCATACCCCAAAAAGTCGTACATTTCCGTTGATTTGTAAACATCTTGCATCAATCCGATCGGTAGCAGATCCGAACTTAACTCGCCAATAGCAAAGTTAATGCACTGTTCATCGGATTGAATGATTTTGTGAATTTGTTGATTCAAGGGATTATTTAATTGGAATTCTCCGCTTTTCACATATTCTTTCCAGTTGGGGAGGCGTTTGAAGGTATCTCCATGTTTATTTTCCATACTGACAACAGTGCCTATGCCCTTGACTCTTCTTACGAGCCCAACCGCATCTAGTTCATCATAGGAAGAAATAATGGTACTTCGATTAACTTGAAGCTCTGCAGCCAAATGGCGCTCAGAAGGCAAGGTACTGCCAGATGGAAATTCACCATTCATAATACGTGATTCCATATAATTTGAAATTTGTTTATACACGGGTATGTCAATCGATTTATTTGGTTTCCAACTCATTACGTACCTCCATCACTGCTGTTAAATGTCATATTAACTCACCTATTTTTATGAATCAATATTTTTAATACTAGCAAGATACTTATGGCCAAAAGTGACAATGAGATGAATGGGCACAAATTGGATGGCCGAAACTTTAATGTCCCTTTATCTGTTTGTTAACAGCTATGGAACAGCACAACTTTTTCATGTAACAAAATGGAAGAGGTTGATTGTGCCTGTAGCAGCGTCGATTTTTTTACTATCACTCATTGATTCGTTCCATTTTACATCCCAGCCGAGGGCATCTATCTCATGATGGAAATGTGGCTTGTCTTATGTATTTTAGTGTAAATTTATATGTTGTTTACTGCATGTATATCTAAGGAAAATTGAACTATTATTGATTTATTAATAAACAAAATAGTGCAAAGATACTGGAGGGGTACATGTGTTACATCCATTCATGGGAATCAAGGATTGGGATCGTATTGGAATATCAGTGGAAGAGTCGGCAAAAACATTACAACGAATTGCCTATGTAGATCGTCAATTAATGCGGATCGAGGCCGGTCATATGGCGGCTAGACCTGAATATGAAATAAAAGGAGCGCTTGCTCGCTTAAGCTCGCAGGATGCGGAGCACCACGATCAAATTCGCACTCGGATTAAGCAACTCCGCATGAGCACTGTGGCGTTCGACAAATGCCCAGATGCGTGTCTGAATGAACTTATGCAAACGGTGCTGAATTCACCGACGACATTGTGTTTGTTGACGGCACTTTTTGAAGTTGTGAAGCCAGCACAAATCGATGCTATTCATGCCTACAGGGGCAAAGCTCAGCCTCTAGTTGACGATCCTACGCTTCAAATAATGAAGCATCAACTCATCGATCGCGAGGAGCAAATGGACTGGAGCCGCGAGGCGCTTCAGCATCTGCTGCTTATCTCATCAGATAAGGAAAAGGATCAAGCCTATCACTGGAGAGTCTATGTGGAACAGCTGCTTGCAGCGGCTGGCGGTATAACTGGCTGGGAAGAAAGGGTACTTGTGGATCCATCAGTTCGGATAACAACGGAGCCCTTTGCAATGCCGCAGTCGAGTACACGGGATAGTCGGTTTAAGCCGCAGGTTGTGAAAATGCAAGGGTTTGCAATTCCGGACAACGATGAAGGACGATTTATGCAAATGATGCTAGCTCGTTATTTCGAGATGTCCCCAGCGGAAGGTGTTGCATATGTTCATTTCACAACAGAGGGCAAGCCATGGCATTTCTACCGCGATACCGCTAGGCATATGTGGGATGAAGTCCGTCACAGCTGGTTCGGTGAGGCGGCACTTCGCGCGAAAGGGTACGATGTGTATCAATACCCTAACTGGACGGGGTGGTACGATATGACGGCACAGTTATTCGAGGGCACCGAAGCGTATTCGCATTTGACGATTGCCATTGAGAAAGCCGCGATGAAATATCCGCCTGGCAAACGTGAGGAGTGGGAGTTTTGCCGAGATATTGCGAAGGATCCGCTTATGACGACGTTTCAAGATTTTGATTGGGCAGATGAAGTTGTACATGCAGGTTTCGGACAGCGTTGGATGATTGAAGATGTCCATGGCGGCGATGCGCGTGCGGCTCAAGAAGAGGCAGAGAGAACGATGAAGAAACGTGCCGTGTACATGCAGGAACATGGTGATCTTAATAAAAACAAACCGGCGGGGAGCCTAGGAGGATACTAACGCTAATGGTGGCCAAATTCGATAATACTCGAATCAATGATGGCTCTCATCGCCCTCCACGACTCGAAATTCATCAATCCATGTGGGCGATGATGAGGCTGGGGGAAGATGGAACGGAGCTTCCACTGGAGGAGAAGTTTGAGCGAATCGCGAGGGCTGGCTTCACAGGGATTCTAGGGAGAGTACCTGAAGCGGACAATAGGGACGTGTGGAAAAGTTTACTGCGTGAGTATGGGCTGAGCTTTGGTACGCATTGCTTCCCGTTTAGTGCGAGTGACTTATCGACTCATATGCAGAAGGCAGATGAGATCGATATGTTGTATGTGAACGCGCAGGTGGCCGACTCCTTTGTGGCCGTATTTCTTCAGGTGAGCAAATTCAAGTCGATGTTGGCTATTCGGACGCTACGCTGGGGCGTTTTGAGAAATGGTGGACCCAAGCGATGCGATATTGGTTGCAGGGTGCTAAGCCCGGCGATGTGCTGCCTTTCGTCTGCGAGTTAGGACCTACGCCTATGCGATTACGAGGCAGGATGGTAAAGAGCTCTCTAGTCGGTGGGAGCAAGCCTTGGTGCTGAAAAGCATCGCGGAAGCTTGCTGGAAGAGAGCTAAGGCGGAATAAGGGCGTACAATACAGCGTTGACTTTAAGGCCATACTCGCATGCAGCGAGTAAGGTTTTTGTCATTCCCTGCCAAGTTTTAATAGTTCACTTTGATTTTGTGAAATTCATCACAAAATTAAATATATTTCCATATTTATCAAAAAATATGTTGAATAATGAGAAATCTTGGGATATTATGGATTGAATTATGAATCTTTCAGACTATTAGTTAAGTATATCTACCTATTAACCAAGTGAAAATGAACAAAGGCAAATCCGTCGAAAGGCGGAGACGCAAAGCCACGGGTCTAATCCATAAGTCACATTATGGGATGATAGCCGGGTTGCTCTTTAGAGCTTGGTTTTTTTGTGCGCAAAAAATAACGATATGGGGGAAATAGCAATGAAGTTTGGTAAATGGGTGATAATGGTAGTTTTATTTATGGTGTTTTCATTAATGAATTGGAATAAGGCCTATGCATTAAGCGTCCCTGGAGGGGATGCTAATTACTCTGGTGAGGAAGTGGTTTGGAACGATTCGGACGCCTCAGGAAACACTCAAATTTATTTAAAAATTTAGCAACCGAAGAAACCAGGCAAATAACGAGTACTGCCACGTCCAAACGGTTACCCAAGGTAAAGAATGGGTTGATCGTATGGCAAGAGAAACCTAATAGGAGAGTGAGAGATTATGAAACAGATAAAGCAAAAATTATGGAAGCTTGGCGCACAAGCCATAATGGCGTCAATCATTGGACTTTCCCTACCGGCACAATGGACTTATGCGGAGGTCAGTTATACATCCTCGGACAGCTCGCAGGTAGCGGAGGTTTCCGGTACAAGCACCTACTTATCGGGTAACGGTATGATCTGGATCGGCGAGGATAACGTAGGAAGCTCACAAATCTATTATAAGGATCTTAGCACAGGGGAACAGAAGCAAATTACAACCGTAGGCTCTCCAAAGGATTCCGCTATGATCGGAGGAAATATCATTGTGTGGGAAGATAAACGGGATGTTTTAAGCGATATGTATAACAGAGATATCTTCAGCTACAATCTGCTGACCGGCGAAGAAAAGAAGCTGAATACGAAGCTAGGCGAGAACGTACAGCCTATAACGGATGGCGATTATGTCATATGGTACGACCGGGGCACGATGGGAGATATGTACCTCTATGACATTGCTGCGGGAACAGTTAAGCTCTTGGGGCAAGGGCGTTATCCAATGGTTGCTCAAGGAAAAGCCGTTTATTTGGATTCGCTGGACGGAGGGCTGAGCCTGACGGATATCCAATCAGGCCAAATGAAACAGCTTCTGCTCCCGACAAATGGCTCTCATGTAGACTGGTTTACATTTAATGGACGGTATGTGCTCTGGAAGCAAATGGACCTGAGTAAGACCAGTCAATATCGGATGATGGATCTAGAGGGCACTGATGCGGGCGTTCCCGTAGATTTAACGCCAAAGTCAAAAAAGACGAGAGAATATTCACAAATGACATTAGGGACCAACACGGCGGCTTGGCTGGAAGAGAAGAGCGGAGTTGCGCAGATTGTGGGCGCCAACCTGAAGGAGAAAGAAACCTTTCCCATCACACAAGCAACCAGCGATCAGAAGTTGCTTAATTATGTAGGGGACCAGTTAGCGGTTAGATCCGACGATGATAACATTGCCTTTCGTAATTTTGTTAGGGTTGAGACCCATTCAGATTCCTCCTCTGTTTCTCCAGCGGTTCCTGAAGCAGATACTAGTGTCAAGCAGCAGGTTGCTCCTATCGGCGGAGTCGTTCAGACGAAGAACAAAGAAGTGATGCTTTCCGTACCGGATGGGGCTTTGAAGGAAGCTGCCATGATCGGAATCAGCAAAAACAAGGATGCTGCCGCATCTGGTGGCCCTAAGCCATTGAAGCGGATAAGCGATATTTGGGATATTTCATCCGATCATCCGTTTGAAAAACCAGTGGCATTGAGCTTGTCATTTAATAAAGCATCCATCGCGCCCAATCAAGTTAAGAAGCTTTCGTTGTATAAATACAATGAATCATCCGGCAAATGGCAGTTGTCTGGAGGGGTCGTGGACGGCGACGCTGGGACAGTGACGGTATCGACGAAGGCAGCGGGAACCTTTGCTATTTGGCTAAACGATAAAACATTCGGGGATGCCCAAGGACACTGGGCACAACAGATGATTGAAATATTAGCTTCGCGGGGGATCGTAGACGGGGTTAATGAAGATCAGTTCCATCCAGAGGATAAGCTTACGCGAGCGCAGTTTACGAAGATGCTCGTGGGAGCGGTCGGAATCTCGCCTTCAGGCAGAGGTAACGCGCCCTTCAACGACGTACCCGCAGATTATTGGGGGCAAGAGTGGATCAAGGCAGCTGCTGAAGCGGGTATTGTAGAAGGGGATTCAGGCCATTTCCATCCGGAAGAGCCTCTTACTCGCGAGCAAATGATGGCCATGTTGATTCGAGCGTTAAGTTTGAATGGGCAGGCTGCGGAGCTGAAAGAGAGTGAGCTTGCTTCCTTGCTCCCTTTTCAGGATGTACAGGACCTAAGCCCTTGGGCTAAAGCGAGCGCAGCTCTTGCGGTAAAGCTTGGTCTGATTCAAGGAAGCGGCGGCGAGCTGATGCCGACTCATGAATCGACCCGGGCGCAAGCAGTTGCTGTCATTTTCAGAATCCTTGTAAGAGAGAAATTAATCTAGTAGGGCTAGGAGAGATTGTACATGAAGAAGAAATCGATATTTGCCGCATTCATGGCCGTTATGATAGGTGTGAGCGGAATCCCTTTTATCCCCGGAGCAGGCTTGCAGAAAGCTTATGCAAGCACAAGCGTACGCGTGTCACCGAATGAGGTAATGGCTGTATATGGCGGTAAAATGGATATTTCCTGGAATTATACGGACCCCGGCAAGGGGCAGACATCACATCCTACGGATGTGGATATTTGCGGACAGCAGAGTCTGGTAAGCGGCGCAGATTATCCGGTAACCGAGACGAATACGGTAACCTGGAATGGGCAAATACAAGGAAAGCCGGCATTAGATGGATCCTATGAAGCATGCGTAACTCCAACAGATTTCGATTTTCCTGGAAGGTCAGACTTCCGTGTATTTAATCCAGCTCCGCCTGCGCCAAAAGCAATAGAGGTGCTCCCTAATCTGGGCAGTACGTCACATGTGATTCGAGGCATTGCGGAAATCGGCACCAAGGTTACCTTGCAAATGTGGGTTACGAAGAGAGTTGGGAATGACCGGCTGGTTCAAGATCCTGTTGAGGTTCCTTTAGCTGTGGATATTCCAGTTGCGCCTGGGCGTACATGGTCTGCTGGGATACCCATTGATGGTTATTTCCCCCAATTCCCTTCTTATACCGACAAGACGCCATCCGACTTCGTCGGAGAATGGCAAGCGGTAGTGACATTGCCTGAATATGAAATTGCCCATATTACGGCCACGGCTAACCGAGAACTGGATCATAAATCATCCGGGCGGTCTGAAATGCTGCAGGTCCTGCGGTATTCGGCTCCGAACTGGGATGTCAAATGGGCTGAGCTTGCGGGTTATTATTATAATGCGGATACGACGGACAGCATGTCAGCTAGGATCAGTGATACAGCTTCGTTTAATCATGTGGAGATTAAGAAATGCAGCGATGGCCAGAACTGTCCTGGATTTATCGATAAAGGCACGAATCTGCTCCTTATGAATCCATTAGAGGCTGGCAATATTTTGAGTGGGGATATTACCGATATTAATAACGCTTATGTCAATAAATATGGGCATCCGATCCCGGAGCATTTGGACCCTATCAACTTGGCAACGGGGGATTTCAGCTTCCACCATACGAATATGTCCTTACAAGCGGCTATGCCCCTGTCCTTCACGCTGAATTACCATACCCGTGACAGCTATAATGGGATGAATAGGGTAGGCTGGCACCATTCCCTGGATTGGCATTTAAGCAAAAGCGACGGCGGGAACATGGTTGTCGTCTCTCCTGACGGAGCTAGCGTTGTCTATGTCCCTGCGGCAGACGGCCATTATTTGACACCGCCGGGCGTGTTCAATACATTAGTACGTCAGCCAAACCAGACCTTTGAGCTGGAAACCCCTCAGAAATGGAGATATATATTCAGGGAGGACGGCTTGTTGCATCAAATCGTGGATGCTAACGGCAACGCCGCTGCATTCACTTACCAGGATACTATCCTTCAACGGGTGACAACAGAAGGCGCTAGCATGAGCTTTACGTATGGAGAAGGCGGAAAGCTGGCGCAGCTTACCGATCAATCGGGGCGCTCGGTTCGCTATCGCTACGATGCGATTAACCACGACCTCTTGGCGATGGTATTGCCGGATGGAGCGGAGATCGGCTTCGACTATGATGCGAAGCATCGCATGACGGCGATTCATAATCCGAATAAAACGGCTTCTTTGGTTAATGTATACGATGATCAGGACCGGGTGGTCGAGCAGCAGGATTTTTCCGGACTGTGGTCTTTTGTGACCTACGACTCCGAGCACCGCAAAACGACAACGAAGGATGCCAGAGGCAAGTACCGTACGTTTACATTCGACGAAAGATACCGACAGACCGAAATCGCCTACCAAGATGGAACGACCGAGGCGTTCACTTATGATGCGAATGATAACATGACGTCCATGCAGGATCGGAATGGAAATACGACAACGTACACTTATGACGAGAGGGGCAATCTGCTGCAGCAAATAGACCCGACCGGCGCTATCACAAATATCCTTTATAACGAATTCAACAAACCGAAGCAGATCACGGATGTACTCGGCCATATCACCCAAATTGGGTATGACTCTAAAGGGAACGTCAGCTCCATCACCAATGCTTTGAACGAGACCATGGCGGTCACGGTGGATGGAAGAGGCATTCCGACGAGTGTCCAAAATGCGAATGGAGAGACATCCGTATTTACCAATGATGCTTTAGGCTTTGCCAGAGCCATTACGGACCCTGCTGGCTTCAGCAAGGAGCTGACTCGCGATGCCTTGCATCGGGTCACGGATGTAAGGGATTCGCAAGGGAATCTCACCCATATGGACTACGATCCCCGAGACCGTGTGAAGACCAAAGTGGATGCCCTTCTTCAGGAGGAAGGCTTTGCGTACGATGACAACAGCAATCTGGTCCGCCATACGGAGTCTCATGTGTCCGGTGATGCCAATCCAGCAAGTACGCATTATGTATACGATAAGTTTGATCGCCTGCAAGCTGTTACGGATGCACTCGGCCAGACGACTTCCTTTACGTATGACGAAGTAGGAAACCGCACTTCCATGACCGATGCCAATGGGGCTACAACCTTATACAGCTATGACGACGTCAACCGTCCCGTTGAAATCAAAGACCCGGAAGGAAACGTGACCAAGCTATCGTATGACGGCAACGGAAACCTCCTAACGAAGGAGGATGCCCGTCACGGCAAAACCGTGATCACCTACGATAAGCGTAATTTACCGTTAACGGTTACGGATGCGGCACAAGGCACAACCACTTACGCGTATGATGCTTTAGGGCGCGTTACTTCGGAAACGAATGCACTTGATCAAGTAACCCAGTATGCCTATGATGCCGCAGGAAAAATCATCCAGGTCATGGATGCCGCCCAGCAGGCGACGACATTCCAATACGATAAGGCGGGACGTTTGATCAAGCAAACGAAGCCTAACGGTGCCATATGGACTATGGAGTACGATGCGCGTGGACTTTTAACGGCAACCGTAGACCCGCTTGGACACCGTAAGGAGCTGATTCGCGATGATCTGGGAAGGGTTCAGGTTTCCAAGGATGAGCAAGGCATGGAAACAAGCTACAGCTACGATCCGCTAAACCGCGTGCAGTCGATCATGGATGCTTTGGGAAGCAAGACTGAATTTGCCTATGATCCGCTGGGCCGGATGAAGCAGGTGAAGGATGCCAACGGACATGCCACTTCTTATGATTATGACAAACTGGGCCGTTTAACAAATGTCATCAATGCGCTGAACCAAACCACAAGCTACGTCTATGATGCAGTTAATAACCTGGTTGCGAAGACAGATGCGAACGGACATAGCACGCTGTATGAATACGATCCGCTTCATCAACTAACGAAGGAAACCGATTCTCTGGGCAAAACGACCGAGCTATTCTATGATAGCGTGGGCAATGTAACGACGATGAAGGGCCCGGACCAAGCCACGACCCAATACTCGTATGATTTGATGAGCCGCTTAACCGGCATTCAATATCAAGACGGCAAACAGGTCAACTATACATATGATATGCTGGGCCGCCGGGTATCGATGACAGATTCCATAGGGACCAGTTCCTATCAATACGATGTGTTAAACAGGCTTACGCAAGTAACGGATGCCTATAACCAAACCATTCAATATGAATGGACGCCGACAGGCCAACGCAAAAAAATGGTCTACCCGGATCAAAGCATCGTTACGTACGATGTCGATTTATTGGATCGCATTACCGGTGTCACCGATGCTTCAGGAGGGCATACGTCCTACACCTATGACGCCAGAGGCCTCCTTGCATCGAAGACATTGCCTACTCAGGCTATCAGCACGTATCAGTATGATGCCATTGGGCAATTGCAGCAGATTAAGCATGCGAACCAAAACGGCAAAGTGCTGGAGCTATTAACGTATGCCTATGATCCAGTCGGGAATAGAACGCGGATGGAGCGATTGCAGGATGGCGACGATGAGGATGATGAGCATTCAGCGGGTGAATCGATCGTTACCCAATACGCTTACGACGCATTAAATCAATTAGTGCAAGTGCAGCAGCAAAATGGCTCAGATGCCGCCTCCCTCATCAACACGAGCTACTCGTATGACCAAGCGGGCAATCGCGTATCCAAAGGGATGGCATGGGGAGAACTGAACAAAACGGAGCTGTATACTTACAATGCAGGAGACCAGTTAACCCATTGGCAAAGCGGAATGAGCTACAAAGACTATACGTATGACCTGCGAGGCAATCTGCTCAAAGTGATGGGGATTGTCGCTGATGAAGAAACCAATGGAACGTCAGTAAGCAATGATGTGTATGCTAGCGTCAGCCCAAATGTGTATAGCGCCTCTGGAACAAGCGACGAAGCTAATCCTTCGCCAGAAGAAGAATGGTCAGAACAATACGTTTGGGATACGGCTAACCGCCTGATGAAACAGATTAATCCACAAGGAGACATTACGCAGTATAAGTACGACGGAGACGGCAACAGGATGAGCATGATCGTTGACTTAGCTCATGGCCCGGATGGACGTAACAGTGGAAATGGCAATGGGAATCACGGCAATGGTAATGGAAACGGCAACGGAAATGGAAATAGTAACGGTAATAGCAATGGTAACGACAACAGCAATGGCAATGCCAGCTCTAAATGTGACCATGTCGTTCCAGCGGGTTTTGTGCCTCCAGGATTAGCGAAGAAATGCGATCAAGCTGACGATTATCCATCTGAACATCCAGTGAGCCCTAGAGACGGTTGGGAGCATGAATACAAGCAAAAGCACAGGGAAATCAAATTCACGAATGATATCAGCTTAGCGCTGCCAGAACCGATTGCGGCCCAGGAAACAGACGAGAGCATGTGGAAGGAAACGTACGTCTACGGCGCAGGCGGAGAACGATTGAGCATGACCTACCGCCATACCCTGGACGCCAACAACGGTTGGGAACCAACACCTGGCCAACGGCCAGACAATGCTACCGTAGTTGGACCGAACACGCTCTATTACTTAACGGATGCGCTGGGCAGCACGGTAGGGATGCTGGCAAGCGATGGCAAAGTCTCAGCACGCTACCACTATGACGAATTCGGGACTCCGACGGATGCCAAGAAATTTGATCCTAACTGGCCAGGACCGGATAACCTTTTCGGATACACAGGTTTAGGGTATGATTATACTAGCAGCCTTACTTATGCTAGAGCTAGGTACTATAAACCGGAGATTGGACGGTTTATTAGTGAGGATACGTATAAGGGGCAGTTAGGTAATCCTCAGAGTCAGAATGGGTATACGTATGTAGAAAATAATCCTTTGAGTTTTATTGACCCGAGTGGGCATAGTTCATTAGAGCCAACAATGGTTAGCAATTGGATAGATTATGCAAGAAAACAGGGGACTGGTAATAAGTCATTTTGGAATATCAGATCGGAACTTGGCAGTAAAGCAAAGAGTTTCATTGACGATGCCTATAAAGACGACAATAACTTGTTTAAGTATTGGTTTGCATTAGCAACAATGACGAGTAGTAATCAAGAAGATAATACTCTTGGAAATGCTGATTGGGCAAAGCAACTTTTGGTAGATATATTTGCTGAAGAGTACATGTATGAGTACAATGATTTTAGCAATATGGTTGCTTTTGTAACGATGAGCCCAGAACTTGAACCATTATTCCTCAGGTCTTCGAAAGTATCAACTGTTCCAGCTCAATTTGCAAAAGGTATTAGGTTTGAGCAAGATGTGTTAGGGGAACTAAATTTGAAACCTAACACAACGAAAATAGGTATGAGTATTCCAGATGCTATTAACGCAGGCAGGATTTACGAGGTAAAAGATGTTGCATATGTGTATAGGTCAGGACAGTTTAGGGACTATTTAAATAGTGGGATGCCCATTGATTTAATAGTAAATACTAATTCAGTTGTGTCAAAACCTCTACTCGAAGCAATTAAGAAAGGTGGAGGAACTATTAAAGTAAGAAGAGGAGCTAATGACTTTGTGGATTATGAATATTTCCATAGTTAGGCGGAGGACACTATGTACGAAATGACTGCAGTTATTTTTACTATAACGCCTTTTAATACGGCTGAAATTGCTAATAAATTTTTTGAAAATCTTGTTAAGAAAGGTTTTACGCCTCAAAAAATTGGTACATATGAACCTTTAAGGAAATCATATACTCCAAGTGAATCTATGGATATGTGGACACGTGAGGAAGCAGGTTGCTTTGATGAGAAAGTGGGAAGGATGGTCGGTAAAGCTGGGGGAATGCTTGGGAAAAGCATTTCTCCCGCATTTCAATTTACTACTCAATGGTATAAGTGTCCAAATAAGATATCGTTGAATTATATTGATTTTTATTTCTCATTAAAAACTTTCATGAAACACAAAGAAGCAATTGTAACTCTTTTTAAAGAGACTATTGAACTAGTCGATGGTATTTACGGCTACATTTCACACGATAAAGCCCAAACTCGCCAACACGTGACAGGTACACTAGAAACAAGGATGCCAGGGGTATTTTGGTGCAATTACTTTGGTAAGACTTACGTAGATTTTTTTAGGCAGGATACTATTCTATCATTACCGTGGCAGAAAACTGAATCTCTATCTAACGGTTTGCTTACTTTTCTAGCAAATGAACCACATCAAGAATTGCTGGATTCTCCAATTTTAGAGACAAAAGCAAAAGAGCATCTTGGAATAGACTCATTTGGTAATAAAGCTGAATATGATAACATACCTAATCACTTCGGTCCACAATACAAAAGAGTTCCTCCTTTAGGTTGATAACTAAACCATCTTACGACATACCATCGTAGGGTGGTTTCTTTTTGTCCGCCGCTGTATCGCTAACAACACAAATAACCTCTCAAAAGTATGAGTGGCTGATGTTCGTCACATTAACAACAATTCTGACGAACAGCTTTCACCCTCTAATCACTTTCAAGCGTAGCAAGCAAATACTACTCACTTAGCATTCTATCGCCAACAGAAACAAATCAGCGATGACAGGAACAATGTAATGTGTCTGAGGCGGTTGCAAATGCAGTTGCCAATAATAAAAATGCTATTACATTTAATCCCGCAAAACCAGATTTAAGTGAATATGGTTTAAGTGACCTAGACTATACCGCAAGTGTAACGAATTATGTTGTTACGGGTGAAGTTTTAAACGGAATTTTTGGTGAAGTACCAACTGGGACAACGGTTTATTTACCACAGCAGGTTTTCTTTGATGAGAATAATGTTAGAGAAAAGAAGTGGTATAATGGTGGGTTGGTACTATATGATATTGCGAAGGAAGAATCGAGAGTGGCAGTAGATAATCACTCGATGGATTCAGTAATAAGTGCTTTAAAGGAGGCTGGGCATAACTGAAAGCAAAAACATTTTTAATGCTAGGTATTCCATTGTTGGTGGCATTTGTATTTGTAGCGTATCTTGCTTTGCCTTGGATTCTCATATTCATAGGTATTCATAGCAAACCAAATCCTCCACGCCCTGAAATCACATATGGAGAATTTCCATTTCGTTTGGAGTATGAAATTAACGGAGAACGAAAGGTCATTCAAGATACTTTAATATGTGAATTTGATGGTATTGGCGCAGATGAAGCCAATGGAAAATATCGTAAGTGGAAAGATAGATTGGCTAACGGAAATAGCTTTCGGCAACCGTTGCTAGAAGTCAATGGCAAAGCGGAAATATCCTATTATCCAGGGATTGCAAAATACTTTATGGGTGATTTGGGTCACAATGAAGAGTTTCAGCAGACTATTGCTGACTCTATAGTTATTGAAAGAGGAGGCAGAATTATCAAAAAAGATGGAAGGGTTTTTGAAAATGATGGAAGGACTGTTAGCACTCAATTTTCCAATGCAAATGAATTTCTTGATAAGTACCATATTAAACTGATAAGCTGGGACTCTACCCCACCAATCAAAAATATTTTTTCTAAATGATTAATCCCTACCGCCGTGCGACTAACCATCGTAGGGTGGTTTTCTTTTTGTTCCGCCGCTGTATCGCTCACAACGTAAATAACCGCTAGGACGATATCAAGCGGCAGAGCTTTCAATTCAGACGACGACTTTTATATGCTGCAAATTACAGTATCTTGCGACGGAGAACCACGTAACTACCCTGACCGATTCTGAAAACGTCTGCGACGTTGTATGCTTAGCTGTTAATCAACATCAACACGACAAACAAGAGAGAACAGCGTGACGTTTCTGTTTGTCAGAAATCATTGTAGGGCTTATCATACACCTTAGATAAAAGTCATCTTTTATATATGGGGGTCTTTTGGTCATGGATCGCCCTCCTGCTGTGCATACCTCTCTGCGGAAAAAGCCATATTCAATACGGGTAATTACTACCCCTCCACCCCTCACGATAAATGACCATCCCCAAATAATCGCATTCGGCAACAATTCGACTTCCTACCTAACTCAGGTCACACAATCATAGTTTTGTTGCATTATGAAAATAAATGAAAGCTTGTCAGCTATGCATTCATCGGAAACTTCGAAAATTTAGACTGGACAATGCAACATATTGGATGATACAGTCCCAGCCAAAGACACATATTGTATGGATGGGAGAGTTACCACATTATGAACCTTGTACAACCAATTAGAAATAAAGCTAAGATCGAAGAGATTAAAGATCGACTTCGTCACCAATCCATACGGGACGAATTTCTCTTTACGCTAGAGAGTATGAGTGGCGGTAGGTATCCCTATCCCATCAACATCAATTCTGTAGAGCAGCTTTTACCCTCTAATCACTTTCAAGCGTAGGAAGCAAATACAACTCATCAACCGATCTATCTCCATCAGAAACAAATCAGCGATGGCAGGAATGATGTGATGTGTTAGAGCATGAGAATGGGCTTTTTATTGAGTCTTTTAAATCACCTTATACTGAGGATGATTCTGATTAGCAGAAATACTCATACCACCTTGCGACTAACCATCGTAGGGTGGTTTCTTTTTTGTCTGCCGCTGTATCGCTAGGCTGATACTCGTCACATTAACATCAACTCTGAGGAACAGCTTTTACTTGCTGGTTACTTTCAAGCGTAGCAAGCAAATACAATGCTCAGTTAGCTCATCACTATCCAAGCTATCGCAGGTTTTTTAGTGAACTGGATGAGTATGAGCGACACATTGGGGTTGGGTACCGCGGCGGCTACTCAAAAGACCTCACAGTTGTATGTATAATGCTTAAACTGTTAACGTCATTCACTGCCTCAAGCGTCAACGTATGAAATGACAAAGCTACCTGTACAGAAGGCTAGTATTATACTACAATAGGCTGTAATTGGTAAAAAAATCCCCCCATAATCGCTAGAGTATTACTGTTTATTAACTATATCAGGGAATTACTAGTAGTTCATCAGGAGGTAAACAAATGGCTACCTATGTAATTCTAATAAAGGAATATGAAGATACAGAAAGCGTAGTTTATAAATTTGGTCCTACTGAGGATAGAATGGGAAGAATTGAATTTAATAAAAAAAACGAGATGTTTTCAGAGCTTGAACCTGTGCCTAATACATCTAATGAACATACATTTATGAGAGCGGTATCTGCTATTGCTAGACATTACAAATCAGGCGAAGGGTTTCCTGATAAAACATTTTTCGCTTCTTGATTCGAGCCACCCATCCAAAATCAGGAAACCTTTCGAATACTAATATAGTGATAAAGTTACATAATAAGCTACATAAAAAAAGGAGTCGTTATTATGAAAATGAGTAAAACCTGGATGATTACTGCTTCATGCATCGTTGCAACTAGCCTTATGGCCGGATCGGCATTCGCCAAATCCGAGAATGGTAACAATCCAGCTAAACCGGATACGACCAAATCAGGGGTAGAAATCAATGTGAATGTAGATGGAGGGACGGATGCAACGGTCACTTCCGATACGTATGGCCATGGCAAAAACGGTTATAAAGGTCTTCTTAATGCGTTGGGAAATGTAAAAGATAAACCTGCTGGGGCTGTTATTGCTGATCTTCTACTAACTAACTATGGTGCTCATATTAGTGATGAATTGAAGGCTGAACTTGATTTAATTAAGGATCGAGATGCTGCACTATCTGCTGTCGCTGACGTATTGGACGAGCAAGGAAGTGTAACAGATGCGGTTTATGTTCAAAAGGAAGCTGTGAAGGTAAACCTGAAGAACATTAATTCTTACAAGAAGTTAACCAAGCTGTATCACAAACTAGGTAAACAAGGTGTTTTCTTATATGTGAATGGTGAGGAGCCATCGTTGGAAGTGAATCCATTCATTAAAGACGGCAGCACATTGGTACCATTCCGTGCCATTTCGGAGGCGTTAAAAGCTGAAGTGAAATGGAATCCAGAAGAACGTTCGGTAACAGTTACGCGCGACGGTGTTAGTGTGAAGCTCTTTATCGACAGCACGAAGGCTTTGGTAGACGGTAAAGAAGTGACTTTGGAGGTTCCTGCGACCATCGTCGAAGGCAATACCGTAGTGCCGGTTCGTTTCATTAGCGAATCTTTGAAAGCAACGGTTAAATGGGAAGACGAGACCAAATCAGTCGTCATTTACGAAGAAGAATAAGCTTTCATTCCACATAGGAGCCTACCATGCGTAGGCTCTTTTTTATCGGGAAAATGTAAGGAATGACGGTTGAAAATGAAATAACAAGGTGTCATCTACACGGAAAGGGTATAATATAGGAGTATTATGTAAATGAAGAAATTAAGATACTATTGCCGCAAGTAAAGGAGCTACAATGACAGAAAATCAAGCTAATAAACATACAGGATGGAACTTTGACAACAGTTATGCGCGTTTGCCCCAAGCTTTTTTTACAAAGGTGGACCCAACCCCAGGACGCGCACCGAAGTTGATTATTCTTAATGGTCCGGTGGCAGCATCCCTCGGGCTGAACGCAGAAGCGCTGCAAAGTGATGATGGTGTTGCTGCTCTCGCGGGCAATCAAATTCCCGAAGGCGCGTTACCGCTTGCGCAAGCTTATGCAGGGCATCAATTCGGACATTTTAACATGTTAGGGGACGGTCGGGCTATCCTACTTGGCGAACAAATCACTCCAGCAGGGGAGCGAGTGGATGTTCAGTTGAAGGGCTCAGGTAGAACACCATACTCCCGTCGGGGAGATGGTCGAGCCGCCCTTGGGCCGATGCTGCGTGAATATATTATCAGCGAAGCCATGCAAGGACTAGGCATACCCACGACCCGCAGCCTAGCAGTTGTAACAACCGGTGACGTCATTTACCGCGAAACCGAGCAACCTGGTGCCGTTCTTACCCGAATAGCTTCCAGTCATGTGCGTGTGGGCACCTTTCAATATGCCGCACAATATGGCACCACCGAGGATCTCCAAGCACTGGCCGATTACACCATGCAAAGACATTATCCAGAAGTTGCCGCGGATGAGAACCAGAGTGAGAATCGCTACCTTGACTTCCTTCAGGAAGTGATCAAGCGTCAGGCTAATCTCATTGCGAAATGGCAGCTCGTTGGCTTTATTCACGGGGTGATGAACACCGACAATATGGCCATCAGCGGAGAAACCATTGATTATGGTCCATGTGCTTTCATGGATGCCTATGACCCAGCCACGGTGTTCAGTTCCATTGACACGCATGGTCGCTACGCCTATGGCAATCAGCCGCGTATTGCCGTGTGGAATCTCGCGAGATTTGCTGAAACTCTTTTACCGCTGCTGCATGCAGACGAAGAGCAGGCAATCCAATTAGCCGAAGGTGCATTGTCCGATTTTTCCAAAACTTATCACCAAACATGGCTCACGGGAATGAGAGCGAAGCTAGGGATCTTTAACGAAGAGCAAGAGGATCATGCACTTATCGAAGGCCTGCTTAGTATGATGGAGAAGAACAGTGCGGACTATACGAATACGTTCTTAGCATTAACGTTTGATAAGCTAGAAGACACAGTTCTGTCTAGCACCCCAGAATTTGCCCCGTGGCAAGAACTATGGCAGGCGAGACTAGGCAGACAGCAGGAAAACAAAGCCGCCTCACATGAGTTGATGCGCAGCAGCAATCCGGGGATAATTCCTCGCAACCATCGGGTAGAAGAGGCATTGGAAGCTGCGGTGGAACATGGTGATTATAGTGTGATGGAGCGACTTCTTTCTGTTCTTTCAAGCCCCTTCGCACACACACCTGAACAAGCAGAATATGCCACATTGCCTGAGCCATCTTCCTGTGCATACCAAACTTTCTGCGGGACCTGATAAAATAGCATAAGATGAAAAAGGGCAAATTAATTTGCCCTTTTTTCTATGAGGATATGTTTATATGGGTCTCGTTTTTGGGACTCTTTTCAATCAAGATAGTTAAAATCACTAGACACACAAGACCGGCTACGAGGAAGATCGGATACCAAGCTTTTGCAAGCAATCCGGCTTCCATAATGGCTATCATCCCAAGAGTGGGGAGGAGCGGCGCGCCATAAGCTTTCCACCAATCCAGCGGGAATTTTTCATAGTAAAAGAATCCAATCATCGCGATCGCAGAGACCGCCCATCCCCCTGTATACATCCACACCGCCAATACCGGGTTATCAGCCGCAATAAAGGGCACGATGGTTATGACGAAAACACCCGCCACGATCATGACCCAGAAGTTTGCTTTCGTCTTCCCGATCCCCGCAAGAATACTACCGCCAAGTCGACCCACAGAGGAGAATAAGACGCCTAGGGCCATCAAACGAATATAGGTCGCAGAGTCTCCTGTCGTAAAGCTTTCTCCGAATAAGAAGCCATTAATTTGATCTGGAAATAAACAGATGATCGCCGTCAGCGGGTATAGAAAGATGTTGTTATACCGGACACAGCTCGTCCCACGGTACTTGCTTTCTTTTAGATCCTGCGAGCTTTCCGCTACAAACGGGAAGGTGACGATCATAAACGCCCAAGTAATAATTCCGATGAATCCCGTTATACGGAACCCATTGGACAAATAACCGACAGCTACAACCGAACTGGAACCGACCATCATGACCAGAAAAGGCTGTTGAAACGCTTTCGCAATGTTCCCTGCCCAGGAGGGCACACCGTACGTCATCATGCTCCGCATCTCTTGAATAGGGAAATTACCGAACCATTTCGGTTTATGCACACGTTCAACTTTCCAACAAATAAAAAGAGCAGTCAGAATCGAACCAACGCCCATCCATACCGATATATTTTCTAGAAGGCTCAACGTGCCTAACGGCAATAAAACCCCGATTACCGTACCTGAGGTGGCAAGGGTTGTGGTGATGACCATGAAGAAAGCCTGGACGCCGAAATCACGATTTCCAGAGAAGGAAGCGACCCCGATATTCACGATTGAGTTGAAAATAAACATGATCGAGCTTAGGATCAAGGCTCCTTTTAGCTCAGGTAGATGATAGAAATGCGATAGCAACGGAGCCAACAAGGCGAGGAGTATTCCGAAAATGACCCCGAATAAGGAGCTCCCCATCAATGCAACGCGAAAATTGGTTTGTACGGCCTCAACCGGCTTCCTAGAAAATGTATAAATCAAAGAGGAGTTAAACCCGACATTGAGAAACAAGGAAGCTAGGCCGAAAATTTGCAATAACAGATTCACTTGACCGAATTGAGTGGGATCGTGCAGCACACGAGCTAGAACGATGCTTCCCACCGTTTGCAGCATTTGATTGATGAAGAGACCTAGCACAATGATGGAAACATTCCGAAGTAAAAAACGCTGTGTATCCGTTAATATGACATTCCGATTCAGCATGGGGGTAGCCCCTTCTCCCGTTTATAGGTCTTGTTATCCAAAGAGTAGCAGACCCTCATGGTGTTGACAACCTAGGAAATGGAAGATAGGGAGAGATATATCAATACACAACAGAAAGGCAGCCGACTCGGCTGCCTTTTCCGCTTATCCTTATTTATGAATCCAAATTAATCCAGCAGAATTATCTTTGGCTTCACCAACGACTTTGAATTTTAATCCATAATTCGGCACGAGGCGACCGGCATCAGGGATTAACGTATTCATATAGCTCTTAGCATCCGAGAATTCCTCAACACCTTGCAAAGATGTATACGTATACTCGCCTCGGGTTGGGTTGTTGATGTACCACGATGGCGTTTGGTCCAAGGAGAAAGCTGCATCTGCTACTTGATACCGTGTCGTTTGCGCGACGGAATCCTGCCCATCTTTCTTGAATACTAAAGCATCCGCGTGAGAATCTACGACACCAAGGAAACCTTGTCCAGGGTGGATACCAACCCAGTTGTCTAAATAACTATCATCTGCGTACCAAACGACAAGTCCAGTGTTGTATTTGACACCTCGGCTAAAAGCAAGTGCTTTATCGGATCCCGCGTAATTTCTCCATTCGAGATAGTAATAGTGCTTCTTAAATTCAATACCATTCGAGACAACAAAGCCGTCCATGTTAAATTGAGGTGT
The DNA here is from genome assembly GCF_059691975.1 of Paenibacillus sp. J22FR5. NCBI lineage: Bacteria > Bacillati > Bacillota > Bacilli > Caryophanales > Paenibacillaceae > Paenibacillus > Paenibacillus sp. J22FR5. The sequence goes on from NZ_JCAUAN010000030.1 coordinate 56,650, forward strand.
ACCTTCGGCATCGTCGGAGAATACGACTTGACCATTTACCGTTAATTTCGCATTATCCATGGCAAAACCATTTAACGCCAGCCCCCCATCGGTGACGTAGTCAAAGTGGAGGGTTACTTTTTTACCAGCGAATTGACTTAAATCATAGGATTTATCTACCCAAGCACCGTTTGTAGATTCTGCTCGAGCATCGCCGTTCGTGTCATTATCACCAATGATATCAAGGGTAACTTGTTCATTATAGGTCGAAGCTGTAACCGTTAAGTAATCATACTCGAACTCCACATCGTAGAGGGTTTTAAAGTCAAATGTAGCTGTTTGTGCTTGGGATAAATCGAACTCAGGTGTTGAGAGCGTGGTATGAAGGTTATCACCCTTCGTGCTGTAATAATACTTAGCTCCGAACGCTGGCTGGATACCTGCAACAGCTTTATCTGGCAAATTCACTTTGACGATACCTGGGTTTTTCGACTTCGTAACACTCTGATCAATGATGGCAGCCTTACCTAATTTCGTAATGTCAGAGGCATTAATTTCAGTTAAATTTGCCCAGTTTCCGCCCATGGTTTTCTGGAAAAACTCTTTATTTTGAGGTGAAAAAGAGCTGGGCATTGTACCTGCAATGTTACCGTTCCAGCTGCCGCCGCTCATGATGGACCAAGAAGCAATGGGCTCCCCTTGTCCGCTATACTGGGTATCATATTCATCCGGTAACCCTAAATCATGGCCGTACTCATGAGCAAATACCCCCACAGCTCCGTCTTCAGGCTGAATCGTGTAATCATAAGCCGCCATTTTGCCGCCCCAATAATCGACCCCCGCCGTTGTGCCAGGAATAGCATACACACCATTCAGCGTCCAACGGTGTGACCAAATGGCATTATCGCCTAATTGTCCGCCCCCTGCTTCTTGACCCGTACCTGCATGAATAATCATAAGGTGGTCAACCAGACCATCGGGTTCATTTTGATTGCCATCGCCATCCAAATCATATTGGTCAAACTTGTCATAATCAGCTAAATTAAGGCCGGAAGCAGCTGCCGCATTCAGAGCGTCCTTCACTAGATCCCGAGGACCCTTGGGGGTTAAATTGTCATGGCCACCAGCAGGGCTGTCATCTCCGTATTGTGCGGCTTGACCTGGAACGGTTAACCAATCTGACACATAGCCATCTACCGTATAGCTGCCACCGGATTGTTCTTCATAGTACTGTTTGAAAGTTTTGATCTTGGAACCATCAAATAACGTGAAATCTTTATTGCCAAACATGAGCTTCTGATAATGATCGCGGTTAAAATCGTTTGCGTACATGAAACCAGGTTCTTGTTTGACATTGTTATGTTTAAAGTCCGAGAATTCCGTCAAAAGAACAAGGACTTTATCTTCACGAACAGGGCCGTTGTAGGCATCTTGTTTGGCCGTTGGAACCGGAATGCCATTGGGTAGACCATTCTTCAAGTCCTGTTGGCCTTTGTTTAACTGCGATAATAGCTTCTCTTTTTGCTTCGCAATGAATTCCTTTGACCTTTTATCAATCTCATCATGCTGCTTGTCTACTTTGGATGGAATGGTTTTAATGTTTTTAGCAGCTACGTAGGATTTGACAGCTTTGGCTATTTGTTCTTGTGTAGCGGTTTTGCTTAAAAGTCCTCTGTCCATCAACCCTTTTGCCAAACGATCATCGTCCACGATATTAAAATCTACCGGTGGCGCTTCAAGTGCCTCTGTGTAGTCGGATCCTGCTGCAATTGCGGATGTAGTAAAAGCACTTGTTGAGAAAAGTCCTGCGGTTAAACTCGTTGCTAGTAAAACTCTAGTAATTTTCGAGGTGTTGTTTTTCAATAGGGAACCTCCTGCAAAATAGAGTATGAAACCAATCCATTTATTTAACCAATGGTATATTTATAATTAAATACTAGATTTGATAACGGGAGTAAGTGCTTTTGGTCCTGCTCAAATTGACCCATATATTTCCTGTTTCGACACGATCACACTGATTTTGTCGTCAGAAAAACAACTAAATTGTCATTAGAGTCATGACTATTTTTAGTCGTTTAATAGAAGTGTGAATGACAAAAAAAGGAAACAATAGGTTTCCTCTCGAAATTGTAACGTAAATGCTCAAATGTTTACTATGAATTAGGAGGAATAAATGGACACACTTCATAGTGACCTACTTGCCACCAAGCAACTTGTCTATACCAAGTGTGAATTTGACTGCTCGAAACCACTTGAAGAAGGGCAAAACGCTGAATATGGGGCTTATCTATTTGATATAAATACAAGGACCGTTAGATTTCGTGTTGCTAAAATTACGCCTACTAAGGTAGGTCAATTTGTGACACTGTGGCAGAGGAGTGGGAATGGAACGACCCAACCGTATGATGTATCAGATCCAGTCGATTTCTTCGTAATTAGTACACGCCAAGGGAATCATTTTGGTCAATTTGTATTTCATAAAAATGTTCTAATACACCACAATATCGTTTCAAATGATGGTAAAGGTGGTAAACGGGGAATACGAGTATATCCGCCTTGGGACAAGCCTACTAGCCAGCAAGCCCAAAAAACGCAGACATGGCAGTTGGCATATTTTCTGGAAATACCTATAAATGAACCAATAGACGTTGTTCGTGCTCGAATGCTTTACGGTTTACAACAATGAGGTTATTAATTTCTATGTGTATGCAAGGAAAAAAGCTAGATAAATGGTTGAGCGAGGAGCATTCCTTGTTTGACTTTTTTTATTTCTTCAAGAAAACGGTGAGAGTGACAGTGAGTTAAGGAGTTTCATCCATGAGGACTGCCTGACACGAAGAAGTGTCGGGTGGTATTTTTATTTTAAAAAATGATTGACAATGAGGATGATAATCATTATCATTTAATCTTGTAGTAAATAATTCCATTAACTAGACTAGATAAAAGATAGGTTGGAGGGGCCATTTCATGCGTAAAATTGTATTAAGGATTCACTTAACGCTCAGCTTAATCTTAGGCCTGTTTGTTGTAGCCACGTGCACATCTGGCAGCCTTCTTATGATTGAGAGCGATGTGGAGGGGTGGTTGCATCCAATCGTCCATAAAGTGACTCCTGGCGAGATCAACATGGCTGCAATTAAGCAGCATACTGACACTACATATCCAGACTATAAGATTGACTCTGTAGAATATCCTGCTAAGGACAACATGTACCATGTTCATCTGTCCAAAACGACGGGGAAAGGTACGCAAACGGTATTTGCAGACCCTGGGACAGGGGAAGTTTTCGGGAAAGTGCAAGAGGGGCGCTTGGAGCCTTTCGTAACCATTTATCAACTGCACCGCTACTTTCTGCTTCTACCTTTGATTGGTAAAACAGGCGCTGCAACCGTGGTAGGCTTGATCGGCGTTGGTATGACTCTGATTCTTGTTACAGGTGTTTACCTATGGTGGCCTGGACTCCGGAAATGGGTATTAGGGTTCAAATTCGTACGTAATCGCGGTAAGTTGATGCAAAACATGAGTTTACATAAGCTAGTGGGGATCATCTCGATACCTGTTCTTCTAGTTCTTACGTTAACGGGTATCATCAATGCCTTCGAGAAACAGATTCCTGGTTGGGTTGGCTTCAAAGCAAGGGAGGAAATTCCAGCGACGGCGCTGCAATCCAGAACAAAGGATGGCAAGACGCTGCCGATGGAGCGTGTCATTGAGGTTGTTAAAGACAAGTATCCGAATAGCAAAATCATAAAAATTACGTTGCCTACAAAAGCAGGCAATTCCTATCTAGTTGGCGTGCAAGAAGGCTTCGCTGCGTCATCAGTAGGCAGCAATAGTACGATTTATGTAGATTCTTATGCGGGTGATGTGCTGTATAAAACAAACCCTGCTCTGGCCATCAACCTGTATAACAGCTGGAGGAAAGGTCTACATTTCGCAACATGGGGCGGCGAAGCAACGAAGCTAATCGCGTTCGTGTTTGGGATGATGCCGCTGGTGCTCATGATCACCGGACTTGCCATTTGGCGTATCAAAGCCAAGGCTCGGAAGCGGAGCAGGAAGCCAGAGACGGCTGGGGCTGTCGTGGCGTAAATGAAGAGCCGCCCATAAGTAGACGAATCTACTTGTGGGCGGCTTATTGTGCATGTAGAGAGAGTTGCCGATGCTTGCCGAATGGCAGCTTTTCAGCGATTAGCGTGCCGGAGAGAAGTCTGCGACGCGCTTTAATATGGTTTCAATTTGCTCCAATGACTCTGCTTCCAGCTCTACATTCACTGCTTTCACGTTCTCTTCGATCTGCTCAGGCTTTGTCGCACCAATCAGGGCGGAGCTTACGCCTGGTTGACGAAGCACCCATGCGAGCGCGAGTTGGGCGAGCGAAATATCCAGCCCTTGAGCAACCTGCTCCAGCTCATGAACGGTCTGCAGAACTTGGTCATTGAGATAGCTGTTGATGACGCCATTCACGGAGTTGTTAGCAGCACGACTATCGGTCGGTAGGGGCTGCCCTAGCTTATATTTGCCAGTCAAAATCCCTTGCGCAAGCGGCGAGAAGACAACTTGGCCAAGTCCTTTTTGCTCCGAGACAGGAAGAACCTCGCGCTCGATATAGCGCTCAAACATATTATAGATCGGCTGATTGGAAATCAGCGGTCGCAAACGCAGGCGTTCAGCAATACTGGCGGCTTCGGTAATTTGAGCACCGTTCCATTCGCTGACGGCGGGGTAAATGATTTTACCTTGCGTGACTAAATCGTCCAGCGCGCGAAGCGTTTCCTCCAGTGGCGTGTTTATGTCATACCGATGACAGAAGTAAATATCGATGTAATCGACACCTAATCGTTTCAAGCTGGCATCACATTGCTCCAAAATGTGTTTGCGGGACAGTCCGCGATCGTTCGGGCCATCGCCCATCGGGAAATAGACCTTCGTAGAGAGCACGTAGCTTGAGCGATCATACCCCTTTAGCGCTGCGCCCATCGCTTTCTCGCCTTCACCGCGATTGTAAGCATTCGCGGTATCGAAGAAATTAATGCCGCTTTCAAAAGCTTTCGCGATACAGGCATCTGCGGCTTTCTGCTCGGCGGCCGTTCCATATGTAAGCCAGCTGCCTAAGGCAATTTCACTGACTTTTAACCCACTGCGTCCCATGTTTCTGTATTTCATCGTCTACCAACCTTCCTCTTATTGTGCTTATTGCTGTAAGTATAAAGGAGGTGGGGGAGGTCGACAAGAAGGCACTAATTGTTCACTTAGTTACGTCGAGTTAAGTAGGATACGGATTGACTGCTCTTACCCCTAACCCAACAACATCACACTCCCCGACAAATAGAAAAACAGCCGTCCCAGGGTGATACCCAGAAAGCGGCTGTTCATACTCACATCACAAACCCAACAGAAACGGCACGACCATATCGGCCACACGCCGATGGCCAGCTTCATTCGGATGCAAGCCATCCGAGGTGAAGTGAGGCAGCGTCAGTTTATTCAGCCCGCTTTGGGCATACAGATTAAGCACAGGCAGCGCATACAGCTGGCCAATCTGCTGAATTGCCTCTACGTAGTCGATAAGACGATGCCCAGCACCATTGACGTAGAAAATGTCGTATTGATCTTTGTCTCGCTGCAGCGGTGTCCATAGACTTAGGCGGCACGTCGGATTCTTCGCCAATATGTCCTCGATTAACGTGGCATATGCGCCATGAAACGTACACACATCCGTACTGCCCAGCTCACCTAGCGGCTTATCCAGACGAAAATCATTCACACCGGCGAAGATGGTGACGCAATCCAACGACGTGTCAATCGTACGCCCAACATGGGTCGTCGCGCCATAATCACGGTCGCCTCCGGCTGTCATGGGACAGCCGCTTTTGCCATAGTTGATTACGCTCGCGAAGCCAAGTGCATCCTGAACTAGCGGTTGATAACCTCCTGCTTCGGTCATGCTGTCACCGAGGGTTCCCCACGTTTTTCCCGTCCATTTGCTTAACATGCTAGCAAGTCACTCCTTCTGTATTAACACTCATCTTCAAAAGTAACAGCGCCGACAGCCACTTCACGATCTGCATCTGCCAGCCCAGGATTATCGCCAAGATAAGCACCCTGTTCAATCAGCTTGCGCTGCAGCTCAGGAATAGACACCTCGCGGAAGCCAACGGCTTCGTAGCTTGCCATCGAAGCAGCAACACCTGCGGCTTCACCCATTGCAAAGCAATTCGGCATCACACGCAATGATCCTTGCACGGGGCGGTCGGAGGATACTGAACGCCCTGCGACGATCAGGTTCGATTTACCTTGCGGAAGCATACAGCGATAGGGCACGCCATGGGATTTTCCTTTTGGCAGATGCTTGATGGTCATCGTTGATCCTGCATTCGCCAAATGGATATCAATAAAGTAGGAATTGCGTGCTATATCGTCCTCGAAGGTACGCATCGATAGGAAATCTTCCACAACGAGCGTATAGTCGCCTTGAATGCGACGTGTTTCGCGAATACCGATCTGGTCGCCGGAATGAACGAGGAAAATGTTCTCGAAGCCAGGCACGTATTTCTTTAAAAAACGGATCTGTGTATCGATCAACTGACGGCCTTGGATCGCAGCGCGCGTTAAATCTTCCGCTTTCGTTCCATCAATATTAAAGATATGGCCAAAGTTAAAGCCAACCACTGAATTTGAAATCCAAGCCATACCTGAGATACGCTTGCGGCCTTCGGGCAGATCACCATTTTGTTGCGCCAAAGTAACAAGGCCTTCTAGCTGCCCATGCTGACCGGTTTCAGCGATAAATTGCTCGAAGCGCTCCTTATCTGCACCGGTCACGACATAGCACATTGTGCCTGGCTGCAGCTCACCGTTTTCACCGCCAACTTGAAACGGAACGCCTGCTAAGGCTGCTAGATCAGCATCTCCCGATGCATCGATGTACAGCTTTGCTTGCACAACCGAGCGGCCGGATTTATTGCTAATGACAAGTCCGCTGATGCGATCACCATCAAGAAGCACCTGATCCGCAACGGTGTGGAACAGAACTTGCGCTCCGCTGGCTAGAACTTCGGCATCATAAACGCGTTTGAGCGTTTCCACATCGATGGGCACCCAGTCTAGCAATTTTTCATAACGGTTAAGAAAATCTTCCCCAGCCGCATGCTTCATTTTCTCTAGCAAATCCAGACCGATGCCTCGGATGACTGGTTTTTCTCCATCTGTGTAGGGGCAAAATGCAGGTACAAGTGCAGCAGTTCCCATGCCGCCCAGATAACCACGCTGCTCAATCAAGAGTGTGCTGGCACCATTGCGTGCTGCAGCAATCGCAGCTGCGATACCTGTGGCACCGCCGCCTACAACGACGACATCAGGGGTGTGACTAACGGAAATCTGTTGCGCAGGTATCGTAACGGTCAAGGTGCTTGTAGTAGAATTTGCTTGCTTATTATTCATGCGGATCATCCTCCTAGTGGGTAGACCGCAGCCCGTATAAGCTGCAGATGCTTCTCGCTTTAGCTTACGTTGACTGCCTTTGGTTTCATTATAGAGGGCTGCTCGTGGGGAACTAGTTTAATTTTTGTTTCATCAAAAAAGTAAGCGTGATATAGTGAAAGCGAATCATATAATATCCTTTATTTCATATCATCCATTTCACAGCACCTTTGGAGGTGTTACTCCCATGCCCACCCGCAAATCAGTCACCCTAAAAACCATCGCAAGTGAACTCGGCTTAACCGTGCAAACCGTGAACAAAGCGCTGAAGGGCAAGCACGGCATGTCGGAAGCGACCCGCCAGCACATTGTCCAAACAGCCGAGAAACTCGGCTATTATACAATGGATCAGATCCGCAGCCTGCGGCTGGATCATATTGCGCCGTATCCGAATGAACGGATGCGGTTCCTGCTCGTACAGACAGCAGAATCCGTGTCGTATAACCGTCTGCTGCTGCAAGGACTGCAAGACCGCTTCTTCTCCTTCGGGCATCGCATTGAACTGCTCATGCTGCCGCAGCGTATGAAACCAGAGAAGATGGCTGATTGGCTGGAACAAGAAGGAGTTCTGTATGCGGAAGGTGTTTTCATTGCGCCAAGCATACTGCCCAAGGAGTGGGAAACGGCGTTATTTAACCTTCCCATGCCTCGCATTCTGCTAAGTTTTCCACCATCGGGTGTGAAAATTGATAGTGTCATCTGGGATGTATACGAAGCGACTTGTCAGGCTGTAGCCTATCTGCGAAGTCACGGACATGAACGTATCATGTACGTCGGTGATATCCAGCTGCAGCGAGGCTCTATTCTGCGATGGCAGGCTTTCAACTATGCAATGCAAGCATCGGGCATCACAATTACATCATCCGAGCATTGCATCGGCCCACGAGACGAACAAACACTGTGGCGCAAGGAGCTCGCCAACCAAATCGCACAGCGTACACCCAGTGCCATCATTTGCGGCATTGATCATGAAGTTCCTATCGTCCATGACGTTTGCAAGGAACTTAACTTACGAATCCCAGACGATATCTCCTTAGTCGGCTTTCTGAATGAACAACCCAATACGCTGCCCGAATACACACGTCCGCTTCTGCCTATCGCCCAAACGGGATACCGTGCTGCGGATCGGATGCTGTGGCGAATTGCCAATCCCACATTGCCTTATGAGCATATTCGCATTCAAGGCGAATTCCATGTAGGCCTTACAACGGCGGCGATCTCAACTTAAGCCAACTTCCGATCTGGACCATAAGATTCCACCTGAAATCATAAGATCCTCCTATGTCTGTGGCCTTTCTTCCAAGCTATAATAAAGAGAACTGCTAAGATGGGGAGGCCGATACCAGATGTATAAACTTGTCATTGTGGACGATGAACCGACAGTTCGTTACGGGTTAAGTAATTATTTTGACTGGCAGGCCTATGGGATCGTGGTTGTAGGCGAGGCGGATGATGGTGACTTCGGGCTCGAGGTGATTGAGCGTGTGAAGCCGGATATTGTCCTAACGGACGTGAGAATGCCCAATATGGATGGGATTCAGATGTCCAACCGATTAAGTGAACAGTTTCCTCATATCAAAATTGTGTTCGTCAGCGGTCATGATGATGCTGAATACTTGAAATCTGCGCTGAAAGTTAAAGCGATTGATTATATGTTTAAGCCCGTAAATCTAGGGGAGCTAGGGATCGTTATCGAGCGATTGGTAAGCTCTCTCAATGCGGAGCAGCAAGAACGTAAACTGATTGAAGATATGCAGGTCAAGCTCATTCAGAGCATGCCTTTGCTGCGAGAGAAATTCCTTATGTCTCTGATTCGGGAAGGCGTTATTTACCCATCGCGTGTGCAGGATCGGATCGATTTCCTTGGTTTGAACCTTCCGATGGAGGGAGCGTATTGGGTCATTGCCATTCGTATCGATGACGTAACCGAAGTAGCGCAAACCCGCTCCGAGAGAGACCAGCAGCTGCTATCTTACTCCGTTCTGAATATTGTGCAAGAGCTGATTGAACGTGATATAGGCGGCTATGTGTTTGAGAATCAAATCGGCGAATTCGTAGGCATCCTTCGTATGGCCCAGGAAGATGATCAGGAAAGCTTATTGTTCACCTTGGCGGAGGAAGTGCGTGAAAGCCTTCATAACTATTTGAAAATCAGTGTAACGATCGGTGTAGGTGAGCGGATTTCTAAACTTGCCAGCCTGCCGCAATCGTATTCACAAGCGAAGGAAGCGGCAGACCAACGATGGTTTCTGGGTAAAAATCAGATCATTTCCATGGATAATTTGGAACAAGATGAGGAAAGCGTGTATCGTTTCGACTTCTCGCAGCAAGAGCGGATGGTCTCGTCCCTGAAGTCTGCAGATACCATAAAAGTGCAGGAAGATTTACACGAGGTGTACAATGCACTTTCACGTAACCGGACAGATGGCATTGCTTATGGACGAAATATCAGTCTGCAACTGCTGCTTCTAGCCAGTCGTATTTTACTTGAACTACACATTCAGAAGCAGGATCTCGAAAGTAAAGAAAACGAGCTTATGGCGAAAGTGTTTCAGCAAGAAACATTAGACGCCTTACGCGGTCTTGTTGAGGCTCATTTGCTTGAGGTATGTGTACGCATTAGTGAGAAGCGGAATGGCAAATCCAAAAATGTCATTGAACGCACGCGAGCTATCATCGATAAGCGATATGCAGAGAACTTGCAAGTGGGCGATATCGCGACGGAAGTATTCTTGTCAACGACGTATTTGTGCCTGCTTTTTAAACAAGAAACCGGTGAAACCATTAACGAATATATGACCAAAGTTCGTGTGGATCAGGCGAAAGCGCTATTGAAGGACCCCGCCAATAAGTTTTATGAGGTATGCTTTGCGGTTGGCTATTCGGATCCTAGTTACTTTAGCAAAATATTTAAGAAATATACGGGATATACGCCGAGCTCCTTCCGCGAGCAAGTCATGTAAAGAGAGTAGGGCTCATCATGCATTTCAAGAACAGAAGCTGGACGTTTATTACGATGATTTTCAAAAGCGTTCTTGCAGCTAGGCTTTGGTTGATCGCCTATATTGTGTTAATTCTAATTCCAGCTTCCATTTTTCTATATGCTTATTCCCAGCGATACTCGCACATTCTGGAAGAAGAAGTGACGCGTTCCATGCTTCAAACACTGAAGCAAGCTGAAATTAATTTGGATCATCAGTTCGACTCCTTACGTGATAGGTCGAACACGCTGTTTTTGAATCCGAAGCTGCTGCAATATTTAAGTAATTCAACCTCCTACAGTGAGCAAATTGATGCTTTGAAGGAATTGCGATACTTAATTGATAATGGTCAAACGAATACGAATGTGTTCCGTTTTCGATTATATGTAGATGAGAAGAAGCTATTTTCCCATGAGAAAATAAACTTCTTCCCCATTGAAACGCTCAAAACGCGTCCGTGGTATACGGAAGTCGAGAATGCAGGTGGCCATCTCATTTGGACGGGTGTGTATCGAGAGAGCTTTATCGATAGAGAGGATACCTATATTTTCTCGGGGATTCGACTCCTCCGGGATCCAGATCATTACGATAACTTATCAGGATTCTTGTCCGTAGATGTGGATGCCAAAACGCTTGAAAGCATGGTTTCAAGTATCTCTTTGAATAAAGACCAGAAAGTCTTCATGGTTGCTCCCGATGGAACCATCGTGTTTCACAATGATAAATCATTACTCGGGACGAAGTTGAAATCAGATGCGATTCTAGAAGCGATTGCTGGAAAAAAGGAAGGCGTATCTCCGATTGTGGAAGACAATAATCAGCAGTATGTCGTGTATACAACCGTCGACGCCACTGGATGGAAGCTAGTAGCCGAAGTACCTAAGAAGGGAATCAGCTCACGCGCTGCCTCGTTAAATCAATTCTCCAGCGTGGCAACCTTAACGGGTGTGACGGTGTTGTTCCTTATCCTCGTGTTTATTTTATTAGCGTTTATTGTTCGGGGGATGAATCGCAGGATACAGACTGTCATTCGCGTCATAAAAAGGGAAGGTGTAGCAGGGCTGGACGAGAGATCAAATGCACGGGAAGGAGACTTTAATCTCCTTGAGAAAAGCGTTGACCATCTCATTCATCGTGTCAGAGATCTTATGGAAGAAACGTACAGATCTAAGGTCCAGGAAAGGGAGGCGCAGCTCAGTGCCTTGCAGGCCCAGATCAATCCGCATTTTCTATACAATACATTGGATACGATTAATTGGATAGCTATCGGACATAAGGCACACGATATTAGCCAAATGATTGATGGCCTAGCTCGGTATTTCCGGCTAAGCTTGAACAAAGGGAGGGATGTTGTAACCGTTTCAGATGAGCTGGAGCTGGCGAAGGTGTATCTGGAAATTCAACAGACGCGTTTCCCGAAGAGCTTTGAGTTCGTGGTCGAACTAGAGGACCCCATAGAAACAGAGGATGAAAGGGGTTCTCGCGCTTCCATATCGTCTTATGTCATCCCGAAGCTTACCTTGCAGCCCATCGTAGAAAATGCCCTCCTTCACGGCATACGGAAGTCCAAAGGGAAGACTGGTAAAATTACGATTCGCGCTTCTAGAGAGGGGGATGACCTGCTCTTATCAGTGACCGATGATGGCATTGGTATGGATCCTGAATGGGCTCAAAGTTTGCTGATTGAACCAAGGCCATCCATGCGAACCGATGGCTCTGGCAGCTCCTATGGATTATACAATGTGAATGAGCGGATTAAATTGTTTTCGGGAGATGCCTACGGATTAAGCATACAATCACAGCTAGGGGAAGGCACGACAATCACAGCACGATTCCAATGCCAAACGAAGACAACAGAATCTAGCAGTTAGCACACAGAGTGTTCCTTGATTGATGAGGAATACTCTTTTCTTTTGCCCAAACACCATAAAATAGTACCAGAAACACAAAGATCACCATCTACAGATAGTCGGTCAGCCTCCCTTATAATACATATATAACAACTTGGAGGTGAACGGCGATATGAGTGTCACAGCAACTGAAGTGAAACAACGTGTCGAAACAGCGAAGGTCAGCAAGAACAGGTGGAAACTGTTTCGCACAAATATAGATCTTTACGTTTTGCTTATTCCTGGACTGATATTCCTGCTTCTTTTCAAATACACGCCCATGTATGGGATTATCATTGCGTTTATGGATTTCAATATTTTCGACGGCTTTACGGGAAGTAAATGGGTAGGTTTGGCGCAATTCTCGAAATTGATCCATTCGGAAGAATTTATGCAAGTGTTTATCAACACGCTCTTAATTAGCTTGTACAAGCTTGTGCTGCTCTTTCCGGTCCCTATTATTATTGCGTTGCTGCTGAATGAAGTACGTAGGAGCTGGTTCAAACGTACGATCCAAACGATTATTTTCTTGCCGCATTTCTTATCTTGGGTTATTATTTCCGGTTTATTCCTGACCATCCTTTCCCCGAGCGGCGGTTTAGTCAATAATGTGATTCAGTTTTTCGGTGGAACACCGATTTCATTTTTCCTAGACAATCATTATTTCCGAAGTGTACTTGTGTTTACGGCAGGTTGGAAAGAATCCGGTTGGAACACGATTATCTTCATTGCAGCGATTGCGGGTATTGAGCAAGAACAATATGAAGCAGCATCCATTGATGGGGCTGGGCGGATTCGCCAGATGATGCACATTACCCTCCCGGGTATCGTGCCTACGATCATCCTCATTCTTGTCTTGCGTCTCGGTTACTTGCTTGAAGCGGGTACAGAACAAATTTTGACCATGTATAATTCGGTTGTTTATCAGTCTGGTGATGTTATCGGAACATACGTTTATCGAATAGGTCTTGGGCAACAAGATTATAGCTTTAGTACAGCAGTAGGTTTGTTCAATTCCGTAATTGGATTTCTCTTGATCGTGTTGGGTAATGAGCTCAGCAAAAAAGTGGTCAAGCGAAGCATTTGGTAGGAGGTGCAGCTATGAAAAAGAAAACATTCGGCGATTGGTCCTTGGATGTCTGTGTATATGCTGCCTTGTTCTTGTCAGGTGTGCTTACACTTTTACCCATGCTCAATGTGCTATCGAAAGCATTAAGCGAAGAATCCGCTGTCATATCGGGTAAGGTCGGTATTCTGCCTGTAGGTTTTCAGCTGGAAACAATGGAATATGTGGTATCTTCTAGTCAGTTTTTACATTCAATCTCAGTTTCTCTTATTGTTATGGTTGTGGGGACAGTTCTTGCCATTATGTTGACGGCTTTAACGGCCTATCCGCTGTCCAAGAAGCATCTGCCAGGAATACCATTTATCTTGATCATGTTCATTTTCACGATGCTGTTTAACGGTGGAATCATTCCGAATTACTTACTTATGAAGGAACTCCATCTTATTAATAGTTTGTGGTCCTTAATGCTGCCAGCACTGATTAGTGTGTTCAATCTGTTGGTGATTAAGAGTTATTATGAATCTTTACCTGAAGCGTTAGAGGAGTCAGCCAAGATGGATGGCGCCCGCAATTTCACGATTCTGTTTCGTATCATTCTTCCGCTCAGTACGCCGGTTATTGCCACAATCGCGCTATTCTATGCGGTGTATTTCTGGAATGATTACTTTCATCCTATGCTGTATATTTCTAAAGCAAGTCTAAAGCCATTGCAATTATATCTACGTGATATTGTCATGGATGCAGACAGCTCAACGGCTTTGAATAAAAGCGTCGATGACATGATGAATATATCGCCAGAAGGTATTCGCTCAGCCACTGTCATTGCCTCTATTATCCCGATGCTGCTTGTGTACCCGTTCCTCCAAAAGCATTTCGTCAAAGGTGTTCTGATCGGTTCCGTGAAAGGCTAGTGCTGCGTTAACGCCTTAGATGTTCACATCAATGGCTTAATGATATGATTAAATAATGAACTAGGGAGGTTTATGTATGTTGAAAAAACACAAAAAGCTGATGCTAGTTTCGCTTACAGCTTGCTTGTCCGCTTCATCGCTCGTGGCTTGTTCCTCAGGTGACACGAAATCAAGTAGCTCGGCCGTGCCTGCAGCTTCAACTGCGGCATCAGCAGCCCCAACGGCTGCAGCGGTTAAGCCAGAGCTCAAATCCCTGCAGATTTGGCAAAAGGATGACTACAACACGTATCCTGTAGCTACATTTTTGGAAAAGGCAACGGGTTATAAGGTTCAATACGATATGCTCCCTCAAGATAAACCGCAAGATAAGCTGAATATCCTAATCGCTTCCGGTGAGCCGTATGATGCGGTTACGATTTTAGGATCAACGGATTTTAAAGCGTTGTATTCCGATTATGCCAAAAAAGGAGCACTCGTCGATCTTGGACCGCTTATTGATAAATATGGCCCGAACATTAAAGCTGCTGTTGATCCAGAAGCACTAGAAGCAGCGAAGATCGATGGGAAGCTGTTTGCGATTCCGACGAAAAGCATCCCTACCGTTTCTACAGACTTGTACATTCGTCAGGATTGGCTGGATAAAGTGGGTCTCAAAATGCCAACAACGCTTGATGAACTAGTGACTGTATTGAAAGCGTTTAAAGAGAAAGATCCAGGTGGGAATGGCGATGCGAATATTCCTTTAACGGTTGGCGGAGACTCGTCGTTTATAGCGAATATTGTTGGGGCGTTTGGTCTGCCGAATTTCTGGAACGATGTCAATGGCAAATTAACGCCTCGTGTATTGGACCCAGCGTTTAAGGATTATGCAACGTTTGTAGCTGATTTATTTAAACAAGGCTTAATTGATAAAGAGTTTGCTGCCAATAAGGCAGCAACGACCAAAGAGAAATTTACAAGCGGCAAAGCCGGTATTCTTATGATGAACTGGTCGGATGTACCAGTGATTGCGGATGCCTTAACGAAAAATATCCCAACTGCGAAAGCGACCTTTATTCCTGCATTGAAAGGTAAGGATGGTAAAGCAGGCTTGTCCGCTTCCAAAGGCTTTGACCGTATTACGTTCATACCAAAGGCTTCCAAGCATCCAGAAGATGCGATTAAATGGATGAACGCGAAGCTGGAGAAAGAAACATTTAAAACCATGGCAATCGGGGAAGAAAATAAGCATTATTCGTTCAAAGATGGCGCTTATACACCGATTCAACCCATTTTTACAGATGAGCGTAATGCAGCGAACAACTTCTTAACAGGAACAGACGATAAGAACTATCCAACTTACTGGCAAGCACGTGTTCGTAAAGATATGCGTTTATTTGATGGCTGGAATCTCATGAACGGATTGGCTCCAGCTTCGACAAAAATAACGGATGAATTAGGGTATGCGCCATATATGGCTGAATTCTCGAAAAATTTCCAACAATTGAACACATTGTCCAACGATTACACAACGAAGCTGATCTTCGGTGCTGAGCCAATTTCAGGCCTAGATGCGTTCATTACGAAATTTAAAACATCAGGCGGAGATGCCAGCTTCAAGGAAGTAAACGACTGGTATGCAAAAGTGAAAAAATAAGGTAGACCCAACAACTCAAGAGGAGAACTCGTTTGCAAACCTATGCTGCGTTGAGCTTCTCTTGAGCTGTGTCTGGGATCGGATTTTCCTAACTGTATGACTCGATTTTTGGAAATTAGGGAGGAAATCAACCATGTCAACAAATGACATTCTTACATCAAGCAAGGTCATCACTCGTCATCCACATAACCCGATTCTAACAGCTGCCGATGTTCCCTACGCGCCTGCACTCGTATTTAACGCAGGAGTTACGAAGTTTCAAGGTCAGTATGTCATGATGTTCCGCAATGATTATGGGAATAGCCACCGATTACATTTCCTTAACGGCACAACCGCTCTCCTATGAATTTGAAACTATCCAGTCACCGTTTCCTCCGGAGCATCATCTTCGAATGGATCTGATTCGGCTGCCAGCGGTGGCGCATTGAGCTATGGTAACTTTAGCGGCGTAGGAGATTGGATGCAATATACCGTAAAACAGGAATTTCCATAGACAGTGTTGATTTATTTGAGCTAAACGAAGCTTTTGCTTCGCAGTCATTAGCCGTTGGCCGGGAGTTGGGCATTGTTCGCGAGAAATTAAATGTCAACGGTGGATCGATTGCTCTTGGACATCCAATCGGTGCCAGCGGTGCCTGTATTTTGGTTACGCTGCTGCACGAGTTGGAGAAGAGAGATGGCAAAATGGGTGTGGCAGCGTTATGTATCGGCGGCGGACAAGGCGTTGCTATGTTGGTGGAGCGAGGTTAAGAACGCCAGGCAACTTGCCTGCCAAGTGGCATGTCTCCCTTAAGGATTGGCCTCGCAGGCAGTGAGCAGAAAGCTTGCTATTACAAGGCCTCACGACCCGATAATGTATCGAAGAGAAGAACTGCACCCTGATTTGTATCACAAACCAATAGATAACCGCTGGGTAATTTCACCGGCGGTTTTTTTACATAACCCTGTACACGTTAGTTACTGGGCTTCTTTTTATTAGCCCCGTCTCCCCTGTTTCAGCATATGTTTGATCTCATTCGCAATAATCTTTACCCCCGCGTCGATTCGCTCCTCCGATACCCTGGTTATGCTCAAATTAATGAGCGGCATGGGATCGAAGCCAGGTGAATAATACGGTGCTAGGTTCTGAATAACCACCTGTTTCTTTCGTAATCGTTCCAGCAAAAGAGGGATCGGCATATGAGCAGGCAGCTTAATATGTGTATGCACACCTGATTGAAGCGGAGTGCCCATCACATAGCTATCATCACCGTTGATGACAAGTGATTTATGCAATTGCAGTAGTCTCCTCGAATAGGCATCCCTGATTTTGCGCTTTCGCCTTTCAAACATGCCGCTTTGGAGGTATATTTCCAAGGCAGCCTGTGAAAGCATAGGACTATCTATATCCGATACCTTTTTGAACGTGCGGAATGTGGCATCAAGATATGGAGGGAGCACAGCGACCCCAACCCGAAGCCCGGGGAATAGAATCTTAGCGTAGCTTTTCAAATAAATGACGTGGGAAGAATCATAGGCATATATCGGATCTGATTTCGAATCCTGTTCCAAATCAGCCAAATAATCGTCTTCAACAACATATACATCATATCGTTTCGCCAGCTTGGCGATCGCTTTTTTGGTCATCTCTGAATAAGAGCTCCCAAGTGGATTATGAAAGCGAGGCATCGTATAGAAGAATTTAATATCCTCTGTTCGGAAGAGATGCTCTAACTCATCTAAATCGATGCCTTCCGCAGATCTGGCAATGCCATGAACGGGAATCTGATAGCTCGCTAAAAGTTGAATAAATAAATGATAACTTGGCTGCTCAATCAGAACACCATGTTTTTTATTTGGAAAAGGCATCAGAGCCAAGATCGATAGAGCTTGCTGCACACCAGAAGTAATATGAATGTGATCGGGTTTCGTGAACACCTGATAGTTGGCCAGATGCTTACTCAATAGCTTCAATAACGAAGGCAGCCCTTGCGGTGTGCCGTAGGTGAACAGTTCATTTTTGTACATATCAAAGGCTTTATCCACACAATGTTTAAAATCCAAATAAGGAAATAAGTCAGGATCGGGAGCAGCGGAGGAGAAGTCAAAGACCCTATTTTCAGCTAAGTCTAGAGCTCCTGCTCTATGTTGAACAGCGTAATAGCCGCTTTGTGGAATGGAATAAATGAGATGACGACTTTCCAGAATAGCCAGGGCTCTAATCACAGTGCTCTTCGTACATGCATAGCTTAGGGACAAGTCTCTAATAGAAGGAAGCTTTTGCCCAGCTTTGATATGACCTCGTTCAAGCTGTTGTTCGATGGCATTCACGATAAGGAAATATTTATACATGGATGGTCATACCTCCGATCTTCTCCTGCTAATTGTACCGGTACAGTTGCTCCGTAAAAGGATTGTTGAGCCTCCCTAACCGTATTATGCTGATATCAGGCAACGAGTCAATTAAACGTACCATACATAGGATAGGAGTGGGAAGATATGAACCCTCGAAAAGGACTTAAACTCGCATATGCGTTAGCTGTGCTTAATGCGGCCATCATTGGATTCTCATTTTTATTTGCCAAAATCGCGCTGGACTACGCGCAACCTCTCGATACACTCATGTATCGATTTGCTGCGTCGTTCATTGGATTATCAATTCCCGTTGCACTTGGTTTCGTTAAACTGAACTATCGGGGCAAGCCGATTGGCAAAGCCATAATTCTCTCAGCTATGTATCCCCTGGGCTTCTTCACATTACAAGCGTACGGTCTAGAGCATACAACTGCTGCAGAAGCGGGGATTCTTTATGCATTTACGCCAATCGTCACTACGATCTGTGCATCGATTTTTTTGAAGGAAGCCACGAATGTCGGTCAAAAGCTCTCCATTTTCTGCTCCGTGTTCGGTGTAATATTTATCTTTCTGATGAAAGGAAGCGGGTTAGACATTGCCAACATAATGGGAATATCCTTACTAATCTTGACCTGTGTCTCATTTGCTGGTTATAGCGTGATGGCGCGTTCCTTATCTAAACAGTTTAGCCCAGCTGAGATTAGCTATATGATGCTGAGCACAGGATTTGGGGTGTTTTTGATCTCTTCCTTGCTCACCCACAAGATATCGGGATCATTTGAGGCTCTTCTTACACCGCTGTCTCAGCCGCACTTTCTCGTGTCCATTCTATTCTTGGGCTTGGTGTCTTCCTTGGTTACTGCTTTGTCGTCTTCTTATGTCTTGTCCAAAATCGCTGCGTCCCAGATGAGCGTTTTCACAAATCTATCTACCATTGTAACGATTGCCGCGGGCGCGATGTTCTTAGGTGAACAAGTAACTGTTTATCACATCGTAGGTTCTCTATGGATTGTTGCAGGCGTGCTAGGTACCCAGTATTATGAGGGACGTACCAAAGCAGTTCCTAAGTTAAGTAGGCATGTCTGATTTCAAAATAACCGGAGTCGTAGCAGGCGGCGGATGCGTATAAATTATTTTCGAATTGGAAAAATAAAACATTGCTATGCATCTGCCGTCCATGCTATATTAGCAATCCGGCCGCAAGACAGACAGGCTGCCAACGAAAAAAGGATTAAAAATAAAGCTTGCATTTAAAAAATGAACATGGTATATTACTTCTCGCTGCTTTGGTAACACGGCAGTGAGCGAAAGAAATTGATCTTTGAAAACTGAACAACGAGTGAGTAAGCACGAACGAGAAATCGTTCAAAAAAAGAGATTGCAAAATCTCGCTAGCAACGCAAATGAGCAATTAAGCTTTCAGATATACGGACAAGCAATTGTCCACTATTATGGAGAGTTTGATCCTGGCTCAGGACGAACGCTGGCGGCGTGCCTAATACATGCAAGTCGAGCGGGTTTATCCTTCGGGATAAGCTAGCGGCGGACGGGTGAGTAACACGTAGGTAACCTGCCTTTAAGACTGGGATAACTATCGGAAACGATAGCTAAGACCGGATAACTGGTTTTCTCGCATGAGAGAA
>NZ_JCAUAN010000031.1:0-75174 GCF_059691975.1 Paenibacillus sp. J22FR5
CATCAAGATATCAGTGGACATTAAAAAAGATGACCCCTGACCAGTTCAGGGACCATCTCCTTGCTGCTTAGTTCTTTTTATTAAAATGTCTACGAAACGGGTTACAGTTCAAGAATGCAAGGACCTCTTCTGTTTATTTTACCGCGGCTTGACTTGCCACTTCGTGCTCTGATAGACGTTTCAGTAATTCCTGCAACGCCGTCATCTGTCGGCCGCGACGCTTCCCTTCGGCAAGGGAATTTCGCATGGATTCTACGTCCTGAGCACGAACCTTACCGCCATGATGGAAGCGGTTGAATGCCGGATAATCTAGTGGCAGCATGTCCCGTTCCATTTTTAGGTGTACTTTTGCCATCATGCGCGGCCCCATGAACAAGGCTATCATCTTACCGAACAAACCATGTTGCGGGAGTGCCGCTATTTCGCCTTGGGCACGGATGGCAAGTCGCCAAAGTTCCTTGTTCGCCACAACCGTCGAGAAGTCAGGCCAGCCCATAATGTCACACGCTCCGTATACAGGAAAGCCAATGCTGGAGTAAATGTTAAACAGTGCTGGGCTTAGTTGACCACAACGCGAGACCTCACAACGGTTGTAAATCTTGACGAATTGCTTTGCTGCAGCTTTGTTGTTGGTCTCGACTTGGAAACCGACCCTGTTCGCGGGATGCTTATAACAGACAATGGCCTTTGCTACCTGTGCCGGATCTGTTGGTGCATGTACAGGCAAGTTAGCGCTTCCTTGGTGACTTAGCGTGCCGAGAACTCCTCTTAGCAAGCGATCTTCCGAGATCTGCATGACCTTGAGATAATGCTCGCGAAGGCCAATCCCGGCACCACACATAATGACAGTAGCTCTAGAAGCGCGTACCAAGTCGCCGAGTTTACGCAACATGGCTGTGCCTTCCTTCGTGTGGCTGGCAATTCCGTCAAGTGTAATGATGATAAACTGAAATTGTTTATCCGCCAGTTCAGCGACATCCTCGATGACGCTGAAACCGGTGAAATTTTTCAGTGTAGCGTCGTCATAACAATAAAGCTGTTGAGGAGAATTGTATGTGGCTTTTCGTCCTTCTCGCACGAGGAAGGTAATGTCAGTACCGGACAAACTGAGATGGTATCCGATAGAGAGTCCTACTGCCCCCGCTCCTACTATTAGGATATTGGGTTTGTTCATGATAGGTGTCATTTTTATGCACTCTCCTTGTATTCGTTGAAATAGAGTTATACCGTCCTCCAAGACTCCGTTCTGATTATTTCCATTAAATGAACATATGTTGATTAAATGCCACAGTGATAGTATAATCTACTAATATCCAGAATCACAATAATCAATATACGAGTTAATGTTATTAATTCAACATATCGACTTGAGTTTGTTTAAATAGATGGGGAAAGAAGAGGATCGTATGGTCGGAATAAAGAACAATAGAAGAACCAAATATACGACAGACCTCATTAAGAGGAGTTTCCTTTCTCTGTTGGAAACGAGAAAATTGCCTCAAATAACGGTCACCGAAATATGCAAACAAGCAGACATTAACCGCGGTACCTTCTATCTGCACTACAAAGATCCTTATGAATTATTTGAAGTGATGCAGAAGGAAATTAATCAAGAGATATTGGAGACGTTGCAAAAGGATCAGAGTCCGTGCACGGTAGATGGATCCTTAATCAAGCTATTGAACATAATCCAAGAGAAGAAAACGATCTATCGAATCATGATTTCGGATAGAGGAGAAAGTAACTTTTTATCAGAAGTATTGCTTGAGGTTCATAAAGATTATCGGCATAGAATGGGAGATGACCAAAACAAAAAGGACCCGTCTGCAATGGACTATTCTTTTACTTTTATGGTTCACGGTTCTATGGGAGTCATTAATCAATGGCTGGAATCGAATGGGGAGGAAAGCCCGAGCGCTATTGCGCATATCATTTCTTCTTTTAAACCAGAATGAACGTGAACAGGGCTTTATTTCTGCAATAATATACTAAATGGCATTTCATTTTATGCAATAGGCGTAACATTGCGTGGTATTCAACATTATAACTTGGATGGCAGTCTACAATTATCCTATCAAAATGGAATTATGCTTTTTAATCCAGAACAGGCCCATGACGGAATGGCACATGATAAGGAAGGCCTTGATTATGTCATGCTATATGCCATATTGAGTGAAAAAGATGAGGCGTTGTGCAGTGAATTACTCTTAACCCTCACGGTTAGTCTGATTCAAACCAATCTTTCTACAGACGACAAGAAAGATAACGCGCTAATTAGAAAAGCAAAGGATATGCTTCATGCCAAATTTGAACATGTACTTAAGCTTGATGAGATCTGTAAAGAGCTTCATTTATCGAAATTTCAGTTTATCCGATTATTCAAGGCTCATACTGGAATTTCACCCTACCAATATTTTCTTAACTGCAAAATCGAATGTGCAAAGCAGTTAATCGAAAAAAATAGAGATATTTATGTCGCACATAAATTGAGGTTTCTGCCTAGATCCGTTTACCGGACCGGGACAGAGGGATAAAACAAGGAAGAGAGTATGTTAGATCCTTTGCTTTCAGAAGGATCTTTTATTTTGCTCTTTGAACTGTTTAATCCCTCCCCTAATTAAAGGAAAGAGTATGTTGAAACAAACGACAGATTTCTTGAGAATGAATCAAAGCAATGAAAAGATTGTCATGTTAACAGCCTATGACTTTCCTTCTGCAAAACTTGCAGAACAAGGGGGCGTTGACGTCATTATGGTGGGTGATTCGCTTGGAATGGTGGTTCTGGGTTACGATTCAACAATCCCAGTTACACTCGGAGATATGATTCACCACACGAAAGCTGTTAAACGAGGAGCAAAGGATACATTTATCATTACGGATATGCCGTTTTAAACCTATCATTTATCTGTTAGAGATACATTAATCAATGCCGGGAAATTAATTCAAGAAGCCGGTGCCCATGCTGTGAAGTTGGAAGGTGCCGATGAAGTCATCGAACATATCACCATCCTGACAAGGGCAGGAATTCCTGTCTGCTCCCACCTTGGGCTGACACCGCAATCGTCGGAGTTTTAGGCGGATATAAGGTGCAGGGAAAAGATGCGTCAGCCGCTAAAAAATTGCTGGAAGATGCTAAGAAATGTGAAGCGGCAGGGGCATTTGCGCTTCTTTTGGAATGTGTTCCAAGACAACTTGCAGAAGAAGTAACCAAAGCCCTTTCGATTCCAGTGATTGGAATCGGTGCTGGAGTGGATGTGGATGCCTAGGTTCTCGTCTATCATGATATTTTAGGCTATGGTGTTGAGCGGGTACCTAAGTTTGTCAAACAATACCATTCGGTGAATCCGATTATATTGGAATCAATTCAAGCTTATTCTGCTGATGTGAAGAATAAACGTTTTCCTGAAGAAAAAATATTTTTACGATGAAGGAAGAGGAACTGAAAGTACTTTATGGAGGTAAGCAATGAAGGTAATTTAACAGAATCAAAAAAGACATCGCAAAAAATCATTCAATCCACCCATATTTTCAACAATAGGGAAAACGTTTATTCCAAACTCATTATCCATTAATATAATAGTCTTGTAATGTAAACAAAAGGAGGAGTGTATAATGAGTTGTTCAAGTGGACTTGGAGGTGGATGCTGTCCTCCTGCACAAATGTTCCAAGAACAAATTTGTGGTAATTTTAACGGACCTTCAGCAGGTGACGTATGGAGTGCCCCTGCTGGAGCTTATTTTGCAGGAACCTTTCAAATATTCAACTCAGCTTCGAGTACAGCGATTGTTACTGCTCCAGGGACTGCTACTCCCGCTATTGCTTTAAGTGCAGCTCAAGGAAATACGGATTCCCAATCTGTTAATAATCCTACCAGCTTTTCAATTATCTCAGCCGTTGGAGACAGTGGCACGTTTTGTATCACTCTATATAAACGTATACTGGCGTAGCCTATTGATATCATAATCAAAGTGTTTCGTCTACTCTTACTATCCAGGATCGTTGATGTTAAGGTACCCGCAAGGGTACCTTTCTTTTTAGGCGAAATAAAAAAGTTTATAGTAAAAAAATAAATAGAAAAGTGGTGAAGAACAATGGGAGGATATTTGGTTCTCTTCCAAATGGGCCTTTCTCACCCATCCTCTTTTTTGCTACTTCTACCGAAACGACAACGGGTAATCTAGTCGGTGTCGGTGCAGTCGATGTTCTCACGCTTGGCGTAAGTCCGTCAAGTCCAGGTCAGCATCAAGTAAAGCTTGATTCGACAGCCGAGTTAGTCTTAAACAAACCTGCTGGTACTACTCTTACTTATAGTATTGATTATCGGTTACAAAAAGACGGTGCAAATATTGCAGTCCTCACAGAATCTGGGAGTTTTACTGTTCCGAACGCTAATGAAGCTTATATCCTAATTCCAAGCCTAACTTGGAATGACACAATTACTACTTCTGTTACTTACACAGTGGAAATTCAAGTTACAACGATCACACCAGCTGCTACTACGATAACGGCACAAACTCGGGCGCTGAATGCTATTGTATTTTAAAATGGTATTTTGCTTAATAGGTAGTTAGTTATTTTCTATAATACAGGGTTATCCAGTATTTACCACTGCACTTTTGTTCTAATTTACCTTCAAAACTGATTTCAAGATTAGTTATAGATTTGAAAGTTACTGATTTGGTTTGATCTTTTTCTTCGATGGTAAATAAGGTTATATCTGGGATGCCATCACCATCCATATCTGCTTTGACAGTCATCATACATTCACTGGAATTAAACACTGTAACTGAACCGTGAAGAGGAGAGATGTCAATTGATCTCCAATATTCTATAAATTTACCGTTACAATCCTGTTGAATGATACCGCATAATTCATCCTTCACAAGTTCATCTTTCGGAGATTCTGAAGGTAAAGGAGGTTTAGGCGGGAAGAACGGTGGACACCCGGATGGAGGGTTCTTAAATATACAATTCGATGTGCGCAACTTTCTCCTGCACGTACATGAACGCCGCCGTAATGGTGGACGTGCCCGACAAGACCCATAGCGCCGCGATTTTTTTTTCGGTTGGGATGATGAGGTGACGCATCGTATTCCGCATGTAATTTGAACCCCCATTGTTCTCCCTCTTTTCCATTAAACTGATGCTTCATACTATGTTGAAACCACCACGTATGCAATTGTTCCAATGAAAATAGACTCATAGTAGGGGGATGAAAGTTACTCAATATCTGCTCCCTTGGATTCCAGAAACTACCTATACAGACAGGCCCATGCAATTGCGCATGGGCCTACTCAATTGATTTATTTTACCGTTTTGTTATAAGCACCAATTTTCTCCGTAATGCTTTTTGCTGCGCTGTCAAGCGCCTCTTTTGGAGCTTTTTTGCCAGTCAAAGCTTCTTCGATTGCCGTTTCGACGATTTGACGAGCTTCCGGGAATACGCCCAACACAGCACCTTGGGTTGCTGTGTTCGCTTTTGTTATATGCAATTGATCAATTGCAGTTTGGAATTGCGGGTATTTCGCAAAATCCATAGATGCTTTCATTTTGTTGATGCTTTCATCATAAGTACCTTGGAAAACAGCCTCAACCTGTACATTTTTCTGAGAGGCATTGAAATCTGCGACTAACTTATCGACGGCTTTGCCAAGCTCTACGCTCGTCGAGTGCCACCAGATCACTTTAATGGGTTCAGTTGGTTTTTTTACATCAGTTGTAGCGGAGTTTGCATATTGAACAAGAGGATGTTATAGCTGCCTCGGCTGCGGGACTGGATAAAGGATGAGACTTACACGATTTATTTTCCTGTTGAACAGAAATGAGTTTTAGGAGCGAGATGGATAAAATGACAGTTAGCGGCAAATAGTAGATGGGGTGAGACAAACTTTTTTGGATAGAGAGAGGAGGAAGCGAATATGCCAAATAGTCAGTCCCAGATGACCCAAACGACATCCGATCGCAATGTGCTTACAGACAAGGAACTCTCCTATGTGAAAGACTTTCTGTCTTGGGAGCTGCTCGCGATGAAGAAGTGCCATGATACCGCTAATCGGTGCACCGATCCGCATATTCAAGCACTTATTAACCAAACGGGACAAAAGCATCTCGACCACTACAATTCGCTGCTTACGCTGCTTCATTAGCGGTTTGCGGCATCCACTGGAGGTACAGTTATGAGTCTAGAGCTCGCCATGCCCCAATCGGGACAACTTCCGCAAGTGAAGGGGCCGGATTTAAACGATCGCGATTTTTTAAATGAAATTTTAACCAATGAGAAGTACTTGTCTTCCGGGTATAATACGGGGTTGCTTGAAATGCAAAATCCAAAGCTGCATGAAACGGTGCAAAGTATTTTGAGCGATACCCATAATACCCAATATCAGTTGTTCAACCAGATGTTTCAAAAGGGCTGGTACAAAATGAAAGTCGCGGATCAACAGGAAATTCAGCAAACGAAAACGCAATTTACGAATTATCAAACGCAGTTTCCGACGTTTCATTAATGGATAGAACGGAGCCTTTGCACCCAAGTGCAGTTGGTTCCGTTTTTTTATCTTAAAAAAAGCGCGACGCTAGAAATGAGGCGGAATCATGCGAGGTTGCATGCTGACTTCGATTTCGCCAAGCCAAAGATTGC
This sequence comes from Paenibacillus sp. J22FR5, assembly GCF_059691975.1. Classification (NCBI taxonomy): domain Bacteria; kingdom Bacillati; phylum Bacillota; class Bacilli; order Caryophanales; family Paenibacillaceae; genus Paenibacillus; species Paenibacillus sp. J22FR5. Next base: position 6,642 of record NZ_JCAUAN010000031.1, read on the forward strand.
TTCCTTCTATTTTACGAACAGGAAAAAATATCATGTTTTTGTATAGATTTCATAATAATTACAAACAATTCAATACAAGTGGAATTTTGTTTGATAAAGAGGAGGATTCGTCTGTGTTAAATTGGGTTGAAGTTTTATTGCGCACATTACTATCGATTGCTGTACTTTTCCTTATGACAAAGCTGTTGGGTAAAAGACAAGTTACTCAACTTTCCTTCTTCGAATACATAACGGGTATTTCAATTGGTAATCTTGCGGCATCCATTTCGTTGGATATTGACTCGGCATGGTATCTAGGTCTAGTTTCCTTAGGTGTATGGGTTGCATGCACGTTAGGTATTGAATTTTTGCAGTTAAAAAGTAAAAAGATGCGCGATTTCATTGATAGTAAAGGAACTGTACTGATTAGAGAAGGAAAAGTTTTGGAAGATAATTTAAAGAAAGAACGTCTCACCACCGATGAACTCATGGAGCAATTGCGTAAAAGATCGGTATTTAAAGTGGCCGATGTTGAATTTGCGATCATGGAACCCAGCGGGGAAATCAATGTGCTTTTAACTCGTGATAATCTACCGTTGACGCCAAAACATTTGGGCATCAAAGTCGCGCCCGAGAAGGAGCCCCAAGCGGTGATTATGGATGGTGAAATCATGGTTGAAGCCTTAGCCACCCTTGGTTTTAGTCAGGCATGGTTGAAAACCGAGTTAGATAAATTGGGTGTTACGATTGAAAATGTGTTTCTAGGTCAGGTCAATTCTTACGGCCAATTGTTTGTGGATTTGTTTGACGATAAGATTATGGTCCCTGTGCCACAGGAAAAAGCAACCCTTTTTGCAACATTAAAACAGTGCGAAGGCGATCTAATGTTGTATGGACTGACCACGAATAATAAAAAGGCAAAAGAGATGTACGAGCAGTGCTCAAAACAAATGGAGGAAATCATTAATCAATTGAAGCCTGTACTTAAACATTGATGTTTAAAATTTAATCCTGCACAAACATGGATGAAATAGCAGTTAATTAGCAAAGAAGACTTCCATTCCATAAGTGAATGGGAGTCTTTTTTTGTAGGGAAGCCTATATAATGCGAAGTTTTCGTCACTTTTTAAAGAAAACGACAGATTTCAAAATATACTTTTAGCTCCTAACTGTCTAGAGTATGGGTATCGAAGGTTCATACATTGGCAATCTGGTAACTAAGGAGAAGAAGACAAATGAAAACGTTTTAAAAAAACTACAGTTTAACTTTATTGGCGTTACCAGGAATAGCGTTATTATTTATTTTTGATTATCTGTCATTATACGGATTATTACTTCCTTTCAAGAATTACAAGTATGATCTGGGAATCTGGAATAGCCCGTGGGTTGGATTGGATAATTTCCAATTTTTATTTAAGGGCGATGTGTTACAAAGAGTGTTAAGAAACACTTTGCTGTACAACCTTGTTTTCATCACATTAGGCACAATGGCTTCAGTTATATGTACGCTGATGCTTCTGGAGGTCAGCAAGAAATTTGTGAAGGTTCGATTTCGACCTTGCTGTTGAGTCGAAGGGGATGAGCATCGCCTTCCGGGAGATCGATTCGGAGCGAATTGAATTCGAGACGGAGGCGGGCAACGTCTATGTTTTACTGCCGTCTGTGGCAAAATCATAGTACTGACTATGGTAATGGAGGTGAATGAATGTTCATCTCCATCGGGTGACTCTATACATACAATAGGACTAAAACAAGAAAAGCGATATCTTGTTTTAGTCCTTTTCATGCTTAATTATTGTGAAAAATGCAAGGAAAAACTAATTAATTAAAATGAGTTTATATAAAGTTTAGTTGAATTTAAACTAAAATAGGGTTGACTCGCTATTTATTTCGATATATGATGATATCTAAATTCAAATATACTAAACTAGATTATTTGAATTTATAATATTTTCGTGTGTAATTTTATGTGTGTTCCAATTCCCTTTGTTGAATATTTCAATAAAGGGAATTTTTATTAATTTGGATGTGAGGTGCTAAGATGACGAGATGGAGGAATATTCGATTTCAGACAAAGTTGTTTGCAATGTTTCTTCTTCTCAGTAGTATCCCGTCTCTCCTGATCGGGATTATAGCGTATCAGAAATCAGCCGTCATGCTTTACAATCAGACGCAGCAGGATTTGAATGTTATTCTTGCACAGATGAACACGTCTATCGAACGTCAAATTAGTGATTTTGACCGTTTCTCTATGCTGCCTTATTTTATACCGGAGACATTTAATTTTTTAAACAAGCCGTATACGTTGCCGGAACAATGGGGCTCAGCGGAAAGGGATGCGCAGCGAACGCTAATTCGTCTTATGAGTGCATATCCGTCGATTAATTCATCCATCAAAGGTTTGATGGTATACGGAATGAACGGATCTAAGAATGGTTATCTCATTAGTGGGAATCCAACCATTAAACCGGAGGTAGATGAGAGAGAGTCGGTATGGTATAAGAATGTGATGGAGAAGAAAGGTGGTTTTGTTGTTACAGGCATTATGGAAATCAAGCAATTCAAGGATTCTTTCAATGCGATCATTGGCTCCCGTTTGATTGTGGATGAGGATTCTCAACCTCTAGCTGTCATAGCGTTCTATATTTTACCTGATTTCATACCGAAAATCGTTAATTCCTTAGAACTGAAAAATGTTCAAGTCACAGTCTTGGATCAGGATCGAAACTTGATATATACCTCTGACAAAAAGTTGGCAGAGCGCATTCAATCGATCGGTCTTTTCCAAAATATTGGGACTTGGGAAACCACAGTTACAGAGGATTCTAAACAGAGATCTTTCAGTGGCATATTTCTTAAAAGTGATTACTTAAACTGGAAAATTTATATGGGTGTGAACAGTGATGAAATGCTGAAAGGCAGTCGAACTATTCGTAACTATACCTTTGGAATCGTAATCATTATGGGGTTTGCGGCGGGGGCAGTATCTTGGCTTCTGGCGAGGGGATTATCGAAACCGATCTCGAGGCTTATTCGTTCCATGAGGGACGTTGAAAGAGGGAAATTCTCTGTTCCTGATTCGTTTGGCCGCGGGGATGAGATAGGTCAGTTGCAGGTTAGCTATGGAAAAATGGTGCATCGGTTAGATGAATTAGTACATTCTATTGAGGAAAAAGAAAGACAAAAACGTTTTGCAGAGCTGTATGCGCTCCGAGCGCGGATTCAACCGCATTTTCTCTACAATACGTTAAATTCTATCCGAATGTTGGCTATCCTCCAGCAGTCTAATCAGATCGCAAAGCTTATTCATGCGCTTAATAAGCTATTGCATGCAAATATGAAACTCGATACGGAGCTTGTTACATTGGAGGAAGAAATTAGATTACTAAAGGCTTATGCTAGCCTAATGGATCTTAGGTATACGAATGTTTTTGAGGTAGAATGGCAGATCCCTGTTGAGCTTTACCATGCAGTTGTGCCTCCCATGGTGCTTCAACCCTTGCTTGAAAATGCAATTTTCCACGGTGCTAAAGGGCTGGAACGCAAAATGCATATTGTTGTATCGGCTGCTCTTTGTACTGACCACAGAACACTTATCCTCCAAATTTCTGACGATGGCGTGGGGTTTGAGAAAAACTCATTGCATCTGTTGAATGAAATGAATGATGAGGAAGAATCAACGCATATCGGGCTTCGAAACGTTAACGATCGAATTCGTCTCCGTTTTGGTTTTGAATATGGGTTAACGCTAGAACGGCAGATGGAGTGGACATGTGTTTCGCTTAAGATGCCATATACCTACAAGGGGAATGGAGGAAGAGGAAAATGTGGAACCTGCTCGTAGTTGAAGATGAATCCATTGTTCGACTAGGGCTTAGGTACATGGTCAATTGGGAGAGCCTAGACATATTTTGGAAAGCGGAAGCGTCGAACGGAGAAGAAGCCTTACGCATATTGGAGAGCGAGCAGATTCATATCGTAATGACGGACATCCGAATGCCAGGAATGGATGGACTGGAGCTGGCGCGGCAAATTAAAGAGCGTCATTCGAATGTACAGATTATTTTTTTGAGCAGCTATGACGATTTTGCCTATGTCAAGGCAGCACTCCGTCTCGGTGCTATCGATTATTTGCATAAACCGACGATGGATGAAGAGGAAATTATAGGTACTCTCCGGAAAACTGTTGCAATGCTCGAGGAACATTCTCAGGCTTCAAATCCACAGCTTACAGAGGATGATAGGAACCAATATTTACTATCTCTGTTGGATAAATATACGTTCCCGGATTCCCCACTGATTGCCGAGGTTATGACAGATGAGCTTAAGTCGGGCTGCTGGTTAACCGTCATTCGGAAGAGAGGGGATGCGATGTCAGAAGAAGCCGATTCTGAGCACCTGCGTTTTCTTTCCATGCTCTATTTGGTTGATGAATTCGTCTCCAAGGACTGGGGAGGAATTGTATTTCATCGCCACTATCGCGAAATTATTTGGATCGCACCAGCCACTGCAAAGTCAGAAACCATTAGGCAAGCAGAGCGAGTGAAGTATTTGGAAAGTTTGAGGCAGAAAGTGTTAGAGCTTCTGAATATTGCTATTATTTATTCGTCTAGTACCTCATGCGAGTCTATTACTGAGTTACCAAAAGCGTATCTGGAAGCACTGCTAAGGCTGCCCGTTAATGAACAGAGCGACAATCTGATTGTCCGTATGGCGAAGGAATTGATTGATAAGTCTTTATTTGAAGATATTACACTTACAAAAGTTGCTGTAGATATTCATGTTAGCTCGGGCTACTTAAGCCGTGTGTTTCTAAAGGAAGTAGGCGAAAATTTTAGCGATTATGTCATTCGCAACAAGATGGACTATGCTCAAAAACAGCTTCGCGAGACTACAAAGAAGGTCTATGAAATCGCTGCCGACATCGGATACACGAATGCTTACTACTTTAGCAAGCTGTTCAAAGAACGATTTGGTATAACGCCGCTAGAATATCGCAATCAATAGCGCATAAGTTACTTCCCTTGTACTGCAAACCTTTTGCGGCATAAGGGATTTTTTCATGTTTTTTCGAATTGAACAAAAAAGTATAGGAAATGTCAAAAATCAGCTATGGATAATGTTATCTTGACTATTTCATCAATTTAATTGGACATAATTACAATGGAAAGTGCAGTTTCCGTTACTATTATGCTACGCCGGACTTCCGTACAATGTTAGTATAACCGATAGCGAAAGGAACAGGAGTTATGACGAAGCAAATAGAGAATACATTCGAAGTTGAACAGTGGGGGAGATACGAATTCCGCTGCGAAGGACCCCATCAAGGAAATCCGTTTACCGATGTTTACTTCGGTGCACGTTTCAAATACGGTCATCGCGTGGTGGAAGCAGATGGTTTCTACGACGGAAAAGGTCAGTATTGCGTTCGGTTTATGCCAGACAGATTAGGAATATGGTCTTTTGAAACCGTTAGCAATGTGTCTAAATTGAACGGTCTTACAGGAACTTTCGATTGCGCAATACCGGGGCCAGGCAATCATGGGCCCGTAAAAGTCGATAACATCTATCATTTTGCCTATGCGGATGGCATACCGTACCGACCATACGGCACAACCTGTTATGTGTGGAATCACCAACCTGAGATGTTGGAAAAACAGACGTTGGCAAGCTTGCGCCAATCTCCCTTCAATAAAATCCGGATGTGTGTGTTCCCCAAACATTATGATTACAACCTGAAGGAGCCTGAATTATATCCTTTCGAGGGTTCACTTGAGACCGGCTGGGATTTTAGTAGATTTGATCCGACATTCTGGGAACACTTAGAAAACCGAATTCAAGACTTACAGGATTTAGGAATAGAAGCCGATCTTATCTTATTCCATCCGTATGATCGGTGGGGATTCGCTAAGATGAGTTCGGATGTAGACGAACGATATTTACAATATGCCATTGCTAGACTGTCTTCCTTCCGAAATATATGGTGGTCGTTGGCCAACGAGTATGACCTCATGCATGAGAAGAAGATGAGCGATTGGGACAGGTTCTTCCAAATCGTTCAGGAGCGTGATCCTTACCAGCACTTGCGTTCAATCCATAATTGGCACAATCCGGAGATTCATTATAGAAGCAATCTGCATTGGTACGATCATGGCAAACCATGGGTGACGCATGCTAGCATTCAGCATCATGATCTGAACTTTGTTCCAGAATGGCGGGATCAATACCTTAAACCAATTGTTGTCGATGAATGCCGGTACGAAGGAAACTTGAATCATGGCTGGGGTAATATTACGGGGGAAGCGATGACTGAGTGCTTTTGGAGTGGAATGGCTAATGGAGGTTATGTCACGCATGGGGAAACATTCTTACATCCGGATGTCATCTGGTGGTCACATGGCGGGACGCTTCAAGGAAAAAGTCCGGAGCGCATTCAATTCTTAAGGAATTTATTAGAAGATGGGCCCCAACTCGGGTCAACCTCAATTAACTTTAAGTGGGATGCGGCTGCCAGCGGTGTGGATAATGAGCTTTATCTCGTTTACTTTGGACAAAGTTGTCCCGCGTATAGAATGTTGGAGCTTCCCGAAGATGGTCGTTTTGAAATTTCCTTGATCGATACGTGGAATATGACCATCACGCAGCTTGATGGAGAATTCAAAGGTGCTTGCCGTGTCGATCTGCCTGGGAAGCCGTACCTAGCTATGAGAATCAAGAGAATTGGAAACGATTAAAGGGGGTGATCTATGCGATTTGAAACGGGAGAAGCAGCACATTGAATCATCAATTCAGATTTTACTATTAGGGGGAAAACGTATGAAGAAAATGGTAACTGTACTCATGAGTGTTATGCTCGCAGGTGGTGTGTTAGCAGGTTGCGGTACGGATAGCAGCAATAATGTAAAAGGCAATGCAACTGCAACGACTTCCGACAACGGAGGAAACGCAACTAAAAAAGTGAGCATATCCTTATGGACTTTGGATAATGGCTGGGATTGGGTGGCTAAAGCTCTCGAGGATTTTAAAACGGAAAATCCCAATATAAATGTGCAATTAAGCAAATATGCAGTGGATCCCTTTAAAGAAAATTTGAAGCTAGCTGCAAATTCAAAGACGCTTCCGGATATGTGGTTTACTTGGGGAGGGACTCTTGGTTCCTTCTACCCTGAGAACGGACTAACTCTTGATTTAACTTCAATTGCTAAAGATCATAAGTATGAGGGAATGTATAATAAAGCGGCCTTGGATATGTCATCTTACGGTGGAAAGCTAGCTGGCATTCCAATCCACTTGAACGTTATGGGCATGTGGTATCCGAAAAATATATACGACAAAGCCAAGCTAACCCCGCCTACGACTTTTGCTGAGTTTGACTCGCAATTGAAAACTATTAAGGATAGCGGTGTTATTCCACTTTCCTTCGGAAGCAAGGGTGGATGGCACACAATGCGCTTGACCGAAGTGCTTCTTGAACATTTTGCAGGACCGGATCTACACGACAAGTTATCAAACCTTACCGCGTCCTGGAACGACCCGGCTGTTGTCAAAACATTTGAGAAGTTAAAGGAATATACGGATAAAGGCTACTTTTCGAAAGGCTATGTTTCGCTTGATCCACAAGAAGCCCAAGCTAGTTTCGAACAGCAAAAAGCTGGTTTGATAAACGAAGGGACTTGGTTTGACCGAGATATTAATAACGCTGGTACTGACGCTAAAAATTTTGGCGTATTTAAATTCCCGACGGAACAGAAACCTGCTAGAACTTCGGTATTTGCTGAAATGTTCCAAATTAATGGTTCATCAGATAAAGCAAAGCAGGAGGCTGCAGTAAAACTTGGCGAGTATTTGACTAGCGTTAATGTAATAAACAAGTACAACGAAACTTACGGAACGCCGGCTGCACTAAATACGAAATTGTCTGATAAAACACCACATGTGAAAGAAATGCTAGAAAGTGCAAATGACGGAGCCTTTTTGATTATGGATCAGGCTTTACCACAACAAGTCATTCAAAAAGTATTCGAAGCGCAAGACCGTGTCGCACTCGGCGAATGGACGCCACAACAAGCGGCGCAAGAAGTTGATAAGGCTGCTACAGATTTCAAAAGTAAGAAGAAATAAAGTTTCGTAACATCATAGAGGGCTTGGTTGGAGCGATCAAGGATTTGATCGCTTCAACCTCTTCCAAAAGGAGGATTCCGGATGGAATTCAGAATCTTGAAACCTGTGCTGTTTTTACTTCCTGCGTTTTTGATTTATTTGGCGGTTATTCTCGTTCCTTCCTTATATACACTGTATCTTAGTTTTTTCAGTTGGAACGGGGTAGCACCGAGCAAAGATTTCGTAGGGTTGCACAATTATATGGATCTAATTACAAAGGACACTGTATTTCCGAGGGCTTTAAAAAACAATTTGCAGTGGATGCTTGGCTCACTGGTTATGACATTGGGACTCGGACTGTCACTCGCGTTACTGTTAAATAAGAAATTAAAGGGACGCACCATGTTCCGCGGCATCTTTTATTTCCCATATGTGTTGTCGGGAGTCGTCGTCGCTACGGTCTGGGCTTGGATGTATAATCCGACACAGGGTTTTGTCAACAAAGTTCTGGAAACCATTGGACTAGAAAGCTGGACGCATGCATGGCTGGCGGAACCGAAAATGGCTCTTTACGCGGTATTTGTCGCTGCTGTGTGGCAAGGGGTTGGTCAGCCAATAGTACTTTTCCTAGCAGGATTGTCAACAATCTCGCAGGATCCATACGAAGCAGCAATCATCGATGGCGCAAAGCCCTACCAATCATTTTGGTACATTACCCTTCCACTTCTTCAAGAAACATTCATTATTGTCATCGCAACTACCATGATTGCTGCAATGAAGGTATATGACATCATTTATGCCATGACAGGCGGTGGTCCGGCGGAAAGCACGCAGGTGCTGTCTTCCTATATGTATTATCAAACCTTTAAATTCGCCAATATTGGAATCGGGTCAGCCATTTCATGGATATTAGTGCTTATTGTTATGGCCGTTCTTATTCCATATGTATATTACACAACAAAAAAATCGCATTTGTAAGTTGAGGAAGGTGATAGAAGAATGCATGAACAGAGAAAACACCCGATTTCCAGTGCGATGACATACGCTTCATTGGTCGTGCTGTCCATTTTGTTTTTGATACCGGTTATTTTTATAGCGTTTACTGCACTCAAGTCGAACGCAGATTTATTAAACTATCCGTTCTACTCGATACCGAAGGAATTTCACTGGGATAACTTCCTGAAAGCTTGGGGTCAGGGAAGAATGAGTATGTACATGAAGAATACGATAATAATTTGCCTGGTTAAAGTTCCTTTAGGGATTTTAATTGAAGCCCTAGCGGCTTTTGCCTTGACGAGGCTTAATTTCAAATGGAGCGATCCCATTTTTACACTTTTTCTGATCGGTATGATGATCCCTATCCAGGCAACGCTTGTACCGCTCAACATATTACTAAACAAAGCAAACTTAGCAGGCACATATCCTGGAATCATTTTAGTTTATATTGGATTTGGAATTCCATTCGGTATCTTAATCCTTCGTGGTTTCTTCAGAACAATTCCGAAAGAATTAGACGAGGCATCGTTAATCGATGGCTGTGGAGACTGGAGCAAGTTTATTAAAGTTATTCTTCCACTTTCCATGCCCGCAATCGCGACGCTGATCATTTTTGACTTCATGGCGACTTGGAATGAATTCCTGCTTGCACAAATTTTCATTACCAAGGATGCAATGAAAACGATTACGACAGGGCTGATGGCCTTCCGTGGAGAGCGTTCAACGGATTACACACTTTTGAATGCTGCCGTGTTGATTTCAATTATTCCAGTTCTCGCTGTATATTTGACGTTCCAGAGGTTTTTTGTCAACGGATTGGCAGGTTCAGTGAAAGGATAAGCGATAGGAAAGAGCAATATACGTAGATGGACTATTACCAATAATTTTACTTTGATACAACGAAGGGGTTTCTATGATAATTCCAACGAGTTCGCGGATATTCTCGGCACCACGCGCGGCGTACATGTATCGACTTGATCAATCAGATGGCGAATTTAAGCTTTTTTCCTTATTGCTGCTGCTGCAGTAACGACAAGTAAAGGCAACAAATAAGAGAAAGTGGCCCAAAACGCATGAATGACGGAGACCGCATAAATCCAAGGGGCTGCTCCATTTTCAATTTGATGCAGAGAAAAGAGATAGCAGATTAGCGCTAGAGGAAAGACAAGGATTCGATCGTCCCGGAGCCCGAACAATTTCGTGAATGTCAAATTCAGTATAAAGAGAGTAATCGTTGCTTTTATAAAAGAAGTCATGATCAAGGAAACACCGATCATGGACTCAAATCTTTGAATGACTTCAAGCAGGTCAATGATTCGAGCGACCTCGAACATCGAATATTTTCGTTCGCCTGCCATTGGACCGAACACCAGAATTGTGCTGAGCGTTACAGCGATTAAAAAAAAACCATTCACAAACAAGGCGAGATACATGCCTTTCTTTACTTTTGGCCGATCTTCCTTACGCACATAAGGAAGCAGCATGGCCATAAGCACAAGTTCGACATAGGGGAAACCGTATGAGAAATATGCGCCAAGTAGGACTGGCTTGATGCCGTCCGGCAGAATGGGGAACAGATGATCGATCTCGTAATTGTTGGCAGACAATATAAGAACGAGAATGATGAAACTGAGGACCAAAACGATAGGAACAAAGAGCATTCGGGCGATCGTTTCTATCCCTGAACGTACGGTCAGAGCGACTACAACAAATACAGCAAGTACAAATAGATACAACGGGGTTTGGCGCATCATGGAACTTGTCATAAATAACCCAATATCCAGGACAATTCCGGATGTCATGTGGAATTGAAACGAAATGAAAGGAATTATTAGAAGGATTGTAATCCATTTGCCGACTAAAGCCCTGCTGGTTTCGATGAAAGTAAGGTCTGGAAATTTTTGGTACAAATAAAGAATGCAGGATAAGATGAATGCGCCAGCAGTTATAGAAAGGATAAGGGAAATCCATGCTCCGTTTTTGGCGTAGCCGATTAGTGGTCCTGGGATATTTACTATGGAAGATCCCGTCATGAATGAAAAAAACAAGACACCCATTTGTGAGGAGCTAATTTGTTCTTTTGATTTCATTACTTGCACCCCCGCAGTCGCGATTTCGATTAGTTAAGAGGGAACCTTTAAAAATTCAACAATGCGACGGGCAGGATCGCTAAGGAGTGCAGCGGCGGCTTCTTCCAGAAAAGGCCATTTCAGGTTAAATACATGACTAATGCCGAGATAAAGAGAAAGCAGCAGCATAGCTGAATAAGCCATGATCTCGCGGCCGGTCAGCTTTTTAAGTCTCGGTATATCCGCTATCGAAATAGCCGCGTAAATCACAAGCAGCAGGAATATCTTGATCGACATTTTTCATGTCCCTTCTATTTTTTCAAAACAGGATTAGCGATGGATGTTCCGCTGTTGATGACCTTAACATCAACGGAGATATCAAACTGAGTGTTTGCAAAGCGGTCATCCCATTGTGGCTTCCATTCCTTCCACAAAGTCGGATTTTTTTGATAAATTTTGTTGCCCAGGCCGATGGCATCGAATTTATTTTTTTTTAACCAACGGGTTGTTTCCTCAATTCGTTGTTTGATCGTCTCCTCCACTTTTTTGGCAAACTTCTTTTCCTCATTTACCGTTTCCAGCTTGGAGCAGGACATTTCCATGAGAGCTATTTCTGCGCTAACCTTAACTTGAACTTTCAGCGAATCCTCATTCATCACTTTAGGCTGCCATTTACTTTTGAAGGTGAGGATTTCAACAGCTTCTTCATTCTGTTTGGGCTCGGACGGATTCTGGCAGGGGATTTCGATCATTCCACTGTCATATTTGTTAAGAAGCATTTGCACGATTTCTACGTTAGAAGGTTCCATTTTACCCACAAATTTCCCCTTTTTAAGCATGGCAACTCCGGCAATGTTCGTGACTGTTTTTCCATCTTTGGATAAATACAGATAGGGAACCGTAGCGTTGCCGACCTCGCTTTTCATTTGCAGACCTAATTTCAACAAATTGGTTGCTATTGTTTTGCCGCTATTGGACGAAGATGATTTTTCACTTTGAAATAGTTGTTGGCTTATCGTATTTTCGATGATCGGCTTCATATTCAAATATTTGTCAGCTCTTCCTTGTGCGATCATGATGGTAACTGTCAGCCGGGGCTCGTGATCCCGATAAAAAAATTCGAGCAAAGGGAATAGCTCCCCTTCACGAGCAAGCTCTTCTCCGACAATAATTAGACGGGTATGGCTCCACTGGGTTTTGCGGCCGAGATTAATGGGAATATCCCGTATGGCTCTGGGAAGCGTAGCCGCGACTGTCGTCACATTGGCATAGGCTTCATTGGTCGATTTACCGCCAATCGAACCAACACCCTGGGTTGGCTTGAATACTTGTGTAGTCAGTGAAATTTCCCTTTCTCCGGCTTTATCCAAGGCAATCCCCATCACAAACCCTTTCTCAGGAAGCTCTGCCCGATCCCAACAACCGGTCAAGACGAAAAGTGCCGATAAGCTTATGAACAATATCCATATCTGCCTTTTCATGATGTTGGCTCACTCCTGATTTACGAGTTGGATTGTTTTCAAGGCTGCCTTAATGAGGGTTTCGCGGTGAGCGCATTAATATATGGAGCGGTGCACGAATGAGTATATCTTTCATATGTTTCGGTCTAAAAGGACCGATTGAGCCTAAATAAGGCTGGCCTAAAGAACGTAAATTCGCCAAGTGAAGCCAAATGAGCATGAATGCGATTAATATGCCGAATATGCCCAACGTGGCTGCGAATACCATGACAGGAAACCGTAAAATGCGCAGCGCTATGGCCAAGTTATATTGAGGTACGGCAAAGGAGGCAATTCCGCTTAGGGCAACGGTGATCACCATGATCGGGGATGCGATGCCGGCATTGATGGCCCCTTCTCCGATAACAAGCGCTCCTACAATACTGACCGCTGATCCGACCGGACGCGGCAGACGAATTCCGGCCTCCCGAAGCAGTTCAAAGAAAAATTCCATAATGAATGCTTCGAAGACAGCGGGGAATGGAATCCCTTCACGGGAATTGATAATGGCGAGCAGCAGAACGGTCGGAATTAATTCTGGATGGAAAGTGGATAAAGCAATATATACGCTGGGCAAACCCACGGCAATAAATAAGGCTGCGAATCGCAATAAACGGATAAGACTTGCAACAATGGTTCTTTGATAATAATCTTCGCTGGATTGCAGTAGTTCGACTAACAAACCGGGACAGATCAGCATGGAGCCGGTCCCTTCAACCAACACGACAATTTTCCCTTCCAGTAAGGACGCAACGGCTACATCCGGTCTTTCGGTGTAACGGTATTGAGGAAAAGGAGAGTATGAGGAATCCTCAATAGCTTCTTCAATATACGAGGTTTCTAATATCTCTTTGCCCTGAAGACGGGTCAGTCTCCTTTCAAATTCGGCTAACGTTTCAGGATTGACGGTTCCATCCAAATAACCATAAGCAACTCTCGTCTTCGTTTGACCCGAAACGGGCAGCATTTCAAATTTAAAATTTGGGGATTTTAACCTAAGTCGCAGCATGCCTAAATTTTTATTTAAATTTTCAACTGTGCTTTCGCGAGGTCCTTGAACGACCGGTTCGATGACCGATTCAGTGACTTGTCTGGTTTCAAGACCTATCGCATTATAACTTAGTGCTTTGTTCCATTGGTCAAAGAAGACGATCAGCTTGCCGAGTAGTACATCATTAATGGCATCATTTAAATCCTCAATTAATGTGGCGCTTTGCGCTGAGGCGACATGACGGCTGAAAAAGAAGTCAATATCATCCGGAGTAACCATCGTTCCCGGGCCAACTTCTTGTGTGACCAGGTCCTGGAGCGATTCTTTAAAGAAGTTATGTTCTTTTTTTTGAATCAGTGCCTCCGAATAGATGGAGAATGCGGCATGCTTCATTTCTGGACCGTAGTGCCACTCCAGAATGACAATGTCGCTGCAACGATCGAATACCGTCTTCATTCTCAACAAGTTGTCCATCAAATGTGCAGAGATGGCATTAGCGTTTACATCTGCTGGCAGTGGCGGATTCACAGTGTCAGTTGTGGAAAGCTGTTCATTAAGAACGTTATGCAAAGGCGTATTGTCGCGATAACGTCTTTGAGTAAGCCTTTTGAATAGGTTCATGAGTTCAGTCCTTCCTCGAGGATTGTATTATTTTCCCCATAAAGCTGGAAAGTAATTCGCAGGAAGGGTATTTCTGTTAAATATTTTTAGGCTATCACCCATTGCTGCAACGAAGAATAATCTGTAGGGAACTAATGCCAGTGGAGGCGTCCATTATGCATTATAGTGATTATCAATACAAGCTCCGTAACGGCCTATGTAGGATTTGAAGAATTAATCGATTATTCCGCGACGAAGGGAGCGGTCGCCTCCTTTACCCGCTCATTAGCTTTTGATCAAGACTCTTGTAGCGTTTGGATGATGTAGTCGGCCGTTCGAATCGCCAAAGCCACTATGGACAAAGTAGTATTCGTTGCGCCGATGGAGGGCAGCACGCTGCCGTCTGCTATGTAAAGACCAGATACACCATGAATTTGTCCATACCTGTTCGTGGCGGAAGTATGCGGGTCATCCCCCATTCTGCATGTTCCTGACTCGTGGTTATCGGTTCCGATCGGCATTAAGCAAATCTCGGGAACACCGTTCTTGGTCGTTGCCAGGTCCAACTGCATAGCTCTGGAAGCTTGCTGTAAGGCGGTCGACATCTGCCGGATAACCGCTTCATCCTTTTCACTGTATGCGAAATTGACTTGTATTTCTGGTACCCCGTATGCGTCTCGACTGCTTGGATCCACATACACTCTGTTTTCGTAACGTGATTCCACCTCGCCGGAAGCGCCGAAAAAGCTGATTTTCCACAGGTCCTTGATCGGTTTTTGTTCGTATTGATAGTTAAAATATTGTTCCGGACCTTGCAGTTGAAGCTGATAGGGACGCCCCATAAGCTGCGGAATGATAATTCCCAATACGCCTAGCGGCTCAGTAAAACCTCGGGTATTTACGTTTGCTGTGGCAATCAAGTACGAATGGTTAATGAGATAACGGCCGATTGCTTTTCCCGGAATCTTAGAGTTAAGCAATATTCGTGGGGTTTGTAACGCGCTTGCCGATAAAACGATTGTTTTCGCCTTAATGAAATGGGATTTCTTATCCGGGGTCATCACCCGAACTCCGACTGCTTTGCCACGATCCGTTACCACTTCTGTAGCATAAGTATTAACGGCCAAATCAAAAGGACGCCGAGCTAATGCTCTCGCCAAAGAAACAATGGAACTGTAAAAAACGTTTGAATGAATTTTACCGAATCTGGTTTGATCCAGATCGGCGGCGACTGGAATATCTTCTGCATTGTAAAAGCCGTTTTCCCGAAGACGCTTAAGCAGGACTTGGGTAATTGACGAATCTTTCGTATAAGAGCGGGTGACACTCATCAATTCTTCAGCGATATTGTAATAAAAATTCATTTCTTGGATGGAAACCGGCCATTTGGCTATGACGTGATCAGGCATGCGCGGAGTGATCGCCCCCCAGAGCAAGGTTCTTCCGCCTAAAGCATAAATAAGCTTTGCGCCGGGAAGTTGCGGGAGCCGGTCTCCAATCGGATAAGTTATTCGATATGGTCTTAATAATCTAAAGTTATCGCCGTTTATCGTCGCTATGTTCATTGCATGGGTAGGCAGGGAAATGTCTCCTCTTTCGACGACGCCAATCTTCTTACCGTTGTTCCCCCACTGCTCGGCTAACCGCCAAAGGGCGGCTCCTCCTCCGGCTCCTGTCCCGACAATAAGCACATCGTATTCGGTTTGGGCCATCTGTTCTGCGGAAGTGAGCGGAATCCACTCGCGAAGAAAATCCGGCTCTGGTACAGGCGGGCAAAATTCGGCAAAGATTCGGTTATCGGCTTCAGGCATGGTCATGTCAGGAAGGTTAACCCGCTCACCTGTGATAATTGTATCGGGCCTTGCGATATGTGGATTAACCGACATCATTTGCAGTAATCCTACCTGAAATTTTCGAGAAATTTGAATAAGGGTATCTTCGTGATCGGCAACATAGATCCTCATGTAATCACTTCCTTTTTAAATAACGTATATGCTCCCAATACCTATGTTAATGACATGTATGATAAATGGAGGGATGAATCGATGAAAGTAAGGATTGGCAGCGGACAGATGTTTGAGATGAAACCGATCCGCGTGACCATATGGAATGAATTTATTCATGAGAGAACAGACCCGCATGTAGCCCGCATCTATCCAAAAGGCATTCATCAAGCGATTGCTGCTGGTATTGGACCGTACGGATTTCAAATTCAAACGGCAACCTTGGATCAGCCGGAGCACGGATTAACGACGGAGGTGCTTAACCATACGGATGTATTGATTTGGTGGGGGCATCTGGCTCATGATGTGGTATCGGATGAGATCGTCGATAGAATTCAAGCAAGGGTATTGCAAGGCATGGGTCTCATCGTACTTCATTCTGGCCATCGTTCGAAAATTTTCCGGAAATTAATGGGGACTTCATGTGATTTGAAATGGAGGACAGATGCAGAGCGGGAAAGGTTATGGGTTGTCGACCCTTCTCACCCGATTACAGAAGGAATTGGCGAATTTATCGAATTGCATACGGAAGAGATGTATGGAGAGTTTTTTGATATCCCTGCACCCGAGGAGCTTGTATTTGTCAGCTGGTTTCAGGGAGGAGAAGTATTTCGTAGCGGCTGTACCTATAGGCGTGGACTCGGGAAGATTTTTTACTTCCGACCAGGACACGAAGAGTACCCTACCTATCACAACAAATATATTTTGCGGGTTATAGCGAATGCAGTAAACTGGGCCGCGTCACCCCATGGGGCAGAGCCTGTATACGGATATATGCGACCGCTTGAGCAAATGAATAAAGAAGTGCCTCCTGTACCCGTTCAAGTGAACATGGCATTCGGTCGTATATCCAAGCAATATTTCGGGAAAACCGCTGATGGTGAACCTGTGTATCTCTATATATTAACCAATAAACACGGCATGCAAGCCTCAATTATGACTTACGGCGGCATTATGCTGACCCTCAAAGTACCGGACCGAAACGGAGCAATGGAAGATGTCCTTCTTGGTTATGGGACGTTGGAGGATTTCTTACGAACCGGGAATAAGCCATACTTCGGGTCGGCCATCGGACGGTACGCGAATCGCATTGCAAATGGCCAATTCATCCTTGATGGTGTGACCTATCAGCTATCCGTCAATGAATCACCCAATACGCTTCACGGCGGAAAAAGGGGATTTAACAAGAGGGTTTGGGCATCAGAGGAAGTCTATCACAATGACGCAGTTGGAGTCGCGTTATACTATACTAGCAAAGATGGTGAAGAGGGGTTCCCAGGTAATCTTGGAGTAAAACTTAACTATACGCTGACAGACAACAATGAGTTAATCATTAATTATTCAGCCATGACAGATAAAAAGACCGTTGTAAATCTGTCCCAACATAACTATTACAACTTGGCAGGCGCGGGCAAAGGGAATATTCTTGGTCATGTGCTTACGATTCAAGCCGACCGGTTTACGCCGATTACGCCGGATCTTATTCCGACTGGGCAAATTCAAAGTGTCGCCGGTACACCGCTTGACTTTCGGATCCCGATAGCAATCGGTGCGCGGATCCATTCCCAAGATCCCCAGATGAAGTATGCAAGAGGCGGTTATGATTTTAATTATGTACTGAATCAAAGCGGTGCCGCTATAGTTAAGGCAGCAAGCGTGTATGAACCGAATTCGGGCCGGATGATGGAGGTCTATACGACACAGCCAGCCATACAGTTTTATTCAGGAAACAGTCTGGATGGAAGTGATATCGGGAAGGGAGGAATCGTTTATAAACGGTATGACGGGCTTTGCATCGAGACTCAGCATTATCCAGATTCTCCGAATCATCGCAATTTCCCTAGTACTGAATTGCTCCCGGGTCAGATTTACAAGCAAACGTCCATCTATAAGTTTTCAGCATTTTGAAACGTATATCAATCGTTATCAGCAGCTATCTTTTGTATGAGCGCTTAGTTGAGATTGGATTAATTAAAAAATAAATCAGAACGGGAATGACCACCACATCATTTGATTGTGGCGGTCATTTTTTTTTGTAGTAGCAGTGTAAATATGAGCCTGGCTTAAAAAAACCGACACTTGACACTCATGGCCTTTGCTATTTATCAGAATGGTCTGCAAGGGAAAAAAGGCCTTCTATCCAAAAGAATAATGGCTAATAGATCAAACAGAACTAAAGGGATGATGAAAGGCAGGAATGAAATTTGCGCTTTCTTTCCATTTCGTGCCGGTTTTAAATAGACCCTATTACCGTCCACTTTCACTATGGTTCCTTTGTAAGTGCCATGAGTCGTTCTTATCATAACTTCTCGATTGAGGTACTTTTTACAAATTAAATAGGAATCTGATCGCTTCAAAATGAATACCTCCTTTCTAGCTTTATTTATCTAGTATATGTCCGTCCAATAGAACAAGTGTGTGTTATAAACAACTAATAATAATTCCTGTGTCTGATGCTACAGTTTTATTTAAAGTGAACAGACGTTCCAAATAGTTTTTCATATCCAATTTAATATATATTTCTAATTAAGTATACTTTAATAACCAATTTAGTATATATATTGAATTTGAAATGTTTTACAATTGATTTGTAAAGCGCTTACAATACCGTGAGAGGAGTTAAACAAATTAGGCTTGTCGTCTTTTATAAGAAAATGAAAAAAGTAATTTGTCTCATTTATGAAAAAACTAGCAGAGGAGTTTTTTAATGAAAAAAAGGTATAAAATCTCAAGCATTGCTGCCTTGGTTATTGTAATTTTCTTAATGTTGTTGACTACTGCAAGTGCTTTCGGCCCTTCTACCCTATATACGTCGCCAAGCACGGATCCAAGTCCGGGAACCTTATATCCGAGAGCACTTACCCTCAATTATAGCGGTTCTTATAATGGAAGGATGCTGGCGACATTTGAACATTATGTTAATGGTACCCCTTCTTTCCCTATCTACCAAAGCACGGATGGAGGAGTAACCTGGTCACACCTTTCAGAAGTTACGGACCAAGTCAATGGATGGGGATTACGTTATCAGCCATTTTTGTACGAACTGCCGCAAACTATTGGCAATATGCCGGCTGGAACTCTTTTATGCGCGGGTAACTCTATTCCTTCAAACTTGTCCTCAACGAAGTTAGATCTCTATAAAAGTACGGATCATGGCGTTACTTGGACTTTCGTTAGCAGCCAAGCAACGGGTGGGAAGGCCGATCCATCTGGTGCATTCGATCCGGTCTGGGAACCATTCCTTCTTGTAGCCAACAATAAGCTCATTTACTATTATTCAGATGAAAGAGATCCTCTTCACAATCAAAAGCTAGTCCACATAACTTCAACAGATGGGATTAACTGGAGTTCTATTGTCGAGGATATTTCCCTTGCAGATTCGACAAAACGACCGGGTATGACTACCGTCGCTAAAATGGGGAATGGCAGCTACATCATGACGTACGAATACGGTGGTGCAAGTCCTAATTTTGCGATTTATTATAAGATTTCTACGAATCCAGAAAATTTTGGGGCAGCTACTGATCCCGGGACTCAACTCATCACGCAGGACGGTGTTAAACCTTCGAGTTCACCTTATGTGACATGGCTCTCGGGCACAGGACCTAACGGGACAATTGCTGTAAGAGCAAATTCAAGTTCAGAATTATTTTTGAATAACGAAAATGGAGCATCGAACACATGGACCAGAGTTAGTACGGACGTTGCAGGTGGTTACAGCCCAGCATTAATACCTCTTGCTGATAATCACAATGTGCTAATTCTTAACGGAGGTCCCCTCGGAAGTACGAACCATAATTCGGTCACTTATGGAAGTAAAGAATTGGGAGACGCTACTCTGTTGCACCAATGGGAATCGTTTAGCGTACCCGGTTCTTATATGAGGCATTATAATTTTGCTGGGAGAATTGATCCGTCTCCTATTAGTCCGATAGATGACTCCAAATTTCGGATGGTACCGGGACTTGCGGATTCAAGTGCTGTCTCTTTCGAATCGCTCAACTTCCCAGGGTATTATTTAAGGCACTACAACTATGTACTCCAAGTGGGTAGAAATGACGGAACCACTACATTTAAGAGTGATGCAACATTCACGAAAGTGGCGGGATTGGGTGATTCTTCTAAGGTGTCCTTTAAATCATACAATTTCCCGACACGCTACATTCGCCAGTTAAGTAATGTTCTTAGAATCGACCCTATTAGTACAACGCAAGAAAAAAATGATGCTACCTGGATACAGCATTGATAAAACAGTATTTGAGAATATTAGCTTAAGATAAGGGCTTTCAACATAAGGTGGAACGTGAAGGAAGTCGGAGGATTGAAACATAAAGGAGATCGTCACACACCTTCCCAGGAAGATGTATGCCGATCTTTGTTTTTAGATGGGGATTGGATGTCCAGTCGTGGTAAAATATTCCTGTAAAGGCGTTATTGGCCTGTATTTCGATACTAAAGTTGGGATGGAGTGGTATTTGATGAATTTGCATGTGAAAAACGAGCTTGTTTTGCCGCGAAGCCTTCCAGAAGCTCAAGGCCTTTCCTCCTCATCCGTAGTGGAATTTCTGGAAGCTGTACGGACGCAAAATCTGGAACTTCACAGCTTGATGCTGCTGAAAAATGGCTTTGTCATCGCCGAAGGATGGTGGCATCCATATGCGGCAGATTTGCCTCACTCGCTGTTCTCGCTGAGCAAAAGTTTTACTTCCACCGCCATTGGACTCGCCGTGTCGGAAGGTATTCTATCGTTGGATGATAAAGTTGTTTCGTTTTTTCCGGATGAAACGCCTAGCGAAGTGTTACCCAATTTGTTAGCCATGCAAATTCGCCATTTATTGATGATGGGCACCGGACACTCGCAAGATACGAGCGATTCGCTGTGGAAACATGAAAACGGTAGTTGGGTAGAAGCATTTTTGCAGCAGCCAGTCCCATACGCACCTGGATCTCATTTCGTATATAACAGTGGGGCGACCTACATGCTGTCCGCTATTTTAAATAAGGTTACTGGCCAATCGCTGCTGGACTATTTGCAGCCACGTCTACTGGAACCACTCGGCATTTCCGGCGCAACGTGGGAATCGTGCCCGCGTGGTATTCACATAGGTGGCTGGGGGCTCAGTTTGACAACAGAAAGCATCGCCAAGTTCGGCCAACTATATTTGCAGCATGGCATTTGGAATGGAGTACGTATCCTAACTGAGGACTGGGTGACGGAATCAACATCGAAGCATATTTCGAACGGTGACGGTGGTGAGAGCGATTGGGCACAAGGGTACGGTTATCAATTCTGGAGATGCCAACACCATGCATTCAGAGGCGATGGGGCGTTCGGACAATTTTGCATTGTCATGCCTCATCAAAATGCCGTTATGGCGATTACTGCTGGCCTCAATGACATGCAGACTGTTCTGAAAGCAGTATGGACGCACTTACTGCCAGCGATGCATCCGGACCCACTGCCGTATAACGAGGAATCAGTTGTCGTAATGGGAGAGCGTTTGCAGAATTTGCGTCTTCAGCCGCCGCAAATAGCAGTTTCGTCTCCCCAAGAAGCTTCGTTCACCGGGCATTATCAACTTGAGGAAAATAATCTGTGTTGGGAGACAATCACTATACGGGTTGAAGAAAATGATGTGTACATCAAGCTTCGCGACCACCATGGAGACCATCATGTACAGTGTGGCCGAGGGGCATGGATAGAACAATTGTCCCGACTTAATCAAGGCATGGAACAACGCGTAGCAGCCAGTTTCACTTGGAGAGATTCGGATACGCTGGAGTTAACTGTACAATATATCCAAACACCGTTTTGCCACACGGTCGTTTGCAGCTTGAATGGGACAGAACTCTCACTGGCAATCACACCTAATGTCAACTTTGGGTCGACAGACTCGACATTGATTAGTGGTATGAGAAAAGGAAATATTACGTGATTGGGGGAATAAGAGAGGTAATCGTGTAATCATATTTTTTAGAAACTTAAAAGACATGTAATAAAGGGTTTTGCCCATCGGAGAAGAATAAAACCTAGATCAATTGTTTAAATTAGGGGACGCTTACTCATGAGACTGAAAGAATATTTATTAGATTCTTTAATGAACTTAACCTCCGATGGGATTGTAATCGTTGATGTAAATGGAACTGTGTTAGAGGTTAATAAGAAATTTGAAGAGTTACATGGCTGGACGAAGGAAGAGGTTATAGGGAAAGTATTGCCGATGACTCCTGATAATTATAAAGAAGATGCTCTTCGACTATATCAATCTTTAATAGAAGGCGAGCCAATCAAGAATTTCGAAGCGATAAAACTTAGAAAAGACGGCTCTACATTTTACGCGAATGTTACGGTTTCACCTGTGAAAAATTCTGAAGGATTGGTTATTGGATTTATCGGTGTGGAAAGGGACATTAGTGAAAAGAAAAAAGCAGATGAGGAGCTTTTAGATAGAGAAAAACAGTTTAGAAGGTTGATTAAACTTAATCCTGAACCCATTGTTTTGCATATAGATGGGGTCATCCAGTTTGTGAATGATGCTTGTTGTAAACTTTTTGGTGGTGCTTCATCAGACGAGTTCAAAGGAAGATCGATCTATGATTTTTTCAGTTCAAATGATAAGGACATCATTATAGCGCGACTTCAGCAGATCATGCAGACGGATATGGATAGTTACAGTGAATTTATTGAGAGAAAGATGCGAAAGTTAGACGGAACTTTTTTTGATGCAGAATTATCTTCCATATATGTCTACAAAAATATGGGGTTTCCTGTCGTGCAGAGCGTGATTCGTGATCTCACTGAGCGCAAAAAGTCGGAAGAAGCGATTATTAGGTCTGAAAAACTGTCGCTCATTGGTCAATTGGCAGCTGGGATAGCACATGATATACGTAATCCATTGACTTCCTTGAAGGGGTTTGTGCATTTACTTAAAAGTAAAAATACAGACTATGTTGATGTCATGATGGAAGAACTTGAACATATCAATTATGTAGTCAATGAATTTATGACTCTGGCAAAACCACATCTGAATTATTACATAGAGAGTAAGACGTTAGAGCTTGTTCAAAGTGTAATTGGTTTTCTACAACCCCATGCTCTTCTGTATAACGTTCAAATACAAGTGGACATGGATCAAGAAATCCCCTTAATTTATTGTATACCGGACCAAATCAAACAAGTTTTAATTAATGTCTTGAAGAATGCGATAGAGTCTATGGCCAGTGGGGGAGTAATACAAATATCATTCAGAAATCATTTAAATCAAGATTTGGTTATTTGCGTCAAAGATCAAGGTGTAGGTATTTCTGAAGAAAGGTTAACCCAGTTAGGAGAGCCGTTTTTCACTACAAAGGCTAATGGAACGGGGTTAGGACTAATGGTTTGCAAGCGTATTGTCGAAGGACATGGAGGCAAATTGTCAATTCAGAGCAAAATTAATCATGGTACTACTGTTGAAATAGAGCTGCCTTTAAAAAAATAAAACAAGTGTTGAGTGCTTAATGTTGAAAATTTTTGAGAAACGCTGAATCATTCAACTTACATCCCTCGTTCTGGATCATGATGGGGCGCTCGGCTAAAGTGAATTCGGGCCATTCGGGCAAAAGCCGCCGAAATGAATCGGTTGGTGCGAGACCCGAAATGGTCAGCTTGAAGCACACCATCCCAGGGCTTCAGGGAAAATTTATAACTTCGCGAAATAGTCGATAAGAAACTGACGGAACGTCCGAACTGCCAGACCTAAGTGATGCCCCTTCTTCCAGTGCAGCTCGATGGAGCGGGAACAGAAGGGCCGCTTAATCTTAAGAAGGCTGATGGAATCGTCCGTTGTTCCTCTCCATGTGACGGAAGGAACAAATGCAATTCCCTGACCGGCACGAATGAGCTCTCTCACCGTTGCGGGATCATCGCTTTCAAACGTAATTCGGGGATTGAATCCAGCGACTATGCAGAAGGCATCGGTCCTCTCACGCAAGCTGTTACCTTTCTTCAAACAAATAAGACCTTCATTGGCGATTTGTTCCAAGTGGATGCTGGATTGGGAAGAAAGTGGATTATCCTTTGGTACGGCTATAAGAATTTCCTCATTAAGCAATTCCAGTTTATCTGTTCCATGGAGTCCGATCGGCAGGGAAGTTACGCAAAGATCAAATTGGGACGGAGCCGAAGTCCGGAAATGCTGGTAGAGCTGAAAGGTAACCTCCGGATACAGGAGACGAAATTCTCTTATCAGATTCGGAATGATTGACGATGCCACATCGAAACTGAAGTGAATCGTGCCTTTCACTTCGCCTTCCTCATCCTGGAGCTCGTGTCTGGCTTCGTGAAGTTCATTCAGAACCCCCTCAACCCTCCTCAGAAACATCTTTCCCTTGTTATTCAACTCAATATGCTTACCTTTGCGGTCAAACAAGGGGACGCCTAGATCCTTTTCAAGATTGTGGATCATTTTACTCAGAGCCGGCTGTGAAATATGCAGCTCCCTGGCAGAACGAGTTACATTCTCCGAACTCGCGACGTGTTGAAAATAGACCAGTTGTTGAAGCTCCATAGGTAAACCTCCCTTATATTCATTAGGTTATATGAAATATGATTAAATATGTATTTTAAATTATATGTCAAATTAAACTACAATGGAAATAAGAAGTTTTTGCATGATCTAATAAGATGATCTCTGCATATGGAGGCTGATGATGTTTGCCGCATACAGGAGTAATAACGCGTAGTTGGACGCAGCGCAGTGACGAGAAGAACCTTCGGATGAAAGCAGCAAAGGAATGGATGAAAGGAAGACTGCTGCCTACCGAGAGAATCGTGGATGTGCTGGAGGTCCTGATCAAGCCTGAAGATAAGGTTGTGCTCGAGGGCAATAATCAGAAGCAGGCATCTTTTCTCTCTGAATCGCTATCCCGGGTATCCAGCAAGCGAATCAACCGATTGCACATGTTAATCAGCAGCATCTCCCGACCGGAGCACCTGGACTTGTTTGAGCAAGGGATCGCTAGTAAACTCGATTTTTCTTATGCCGGTCCGCAGAGCCTGCGGGTCGCCCAGTTGGTCGAGGACGGTCTCATTGAGATCGGGGCGATTCATACTTACCTTGAGCTATATGGTCGTTTGTTTATTGATTTGATACCGAATGTGGTTTTGGTCGCAGCCGATAAGGCTGATGCGGAGGGGAATCTCTACACGGGCCCGAATACGGAGGAAACGCCTACCATTATCGAGGCTGCCGCGTTCTCGAACGGAATCGTCATTGTTCAAGTGAATGAGATCGTGGAGAAGCTGCCCAGAGTGGATATCCCTGGCTCTTGGGTGGATGTAATCGTACAAGCAGATAAGCCGTATCCGCTCGAAGCGCTGTTTACCCGAGACCCGCGCCATATCACGGAAAGTCAGATCCTGATGGCGATGCTTGCGATTAGAGGGGTTTATGAAAGGCATCAAGTGCAATCGCTCAACCATGGGATCGGCTTCCATACAGCCGCGATCGAGCTGTTGCTTCCAACCTACGGGGAACGTCTGGGACTGAAGGGGAAGATTTGCAAGCATTGGGCGTTAAACCCGCATCCGACCTTAATTCCTGCCATAGAAAGCGGCTGGGTGGAGAGTGTTCACTGCTTCGGGGGCGAGGTGGGCATGGAGGAGTATGTAGCGGCTCGACCGGATGTCTTTTTTACAGGGCCTGATGGCAGTCTTCGTTCGAATCGGATGATTTGTCAGGTAGCGGGGATGTATGCTGTGGATTTATTTATCGGCTCCACTCTTCAGATGGATTATGAAGCCCATTCGTCGACTGTAACAAGAGGTCGATTGACGGGGTTTGGTGGGGCGCCCAACATGGGAAGCGATCCAAGAGGAAGACGGCATGCGACTCCGGCATGGCTCGATTTGATTACGGAAGATACTCCTACTGTAAAGGGCAGGAAGCTGGTGGTCCAAATGCTTGAAACCTATCAGAAAGGAGGCCAATCTGCCTTTGTTCCCTCTCTTGACGCCATACAGGTAGGCAAGCAAGGTAAGCTGCCGATCGCGCCGGTCATGATATATGGAGACGACGTTACGCATGTCATTACGGAGGAAGGGATTGCTTACTTGTATAAGGCGCAAAACATGGAAGAAAGAAGACTTGCGCTCGGAGCGATTGCTGGCGTAACGCCGCTCGGACGAGAGCATGACCGTTCCTTGAATGAGCGGCTGCGACAGGAGGGGCTCATCGCGTTCCCGGAGGATCTGCAGATTCGGAGAACCGATGCAAGAAGGTCCCTACTCGCGGCCAAAAGCATTGAAGATTTAATCGACTGGTCAGGCGGCTTATACCGACCGCCTGGAAAATTCCGAACGTGGTGAGGTGATGTCAGTGTGGAAAGACTCGGACAATTGCGGGAAAAAGTTGGCATCCCTGGCTGTAGCTGCGCTCATTGAGGAAGCGGAGCTGACTCCCAAGCCCGGATTGGTCGATATGCGCTCATCGGGAAGTCATACCAATATGGACATTTCCTTAATGCGGGCATCTGCCGAAGCCCTGCATTCCTGCTTCGAGGCCATGGGGAGATCGGCCTTTCGGCGTAACCCGGATCAGGAATTGCGGGAAGAGCTGGCTTTCTTGGGACGCTCTGGAGAGGCGGAGATGATGCGTGTGACACAAGGAGTGAACACTCATCGAGGGGCAATTTGGGCACTCGGCTTGTTGATCGCCGGCGCCGCTGTTCACGGCTGGCCGGTGCCTGCCGAGGATATCGCGGCCACCGCTGGCAATATTGCGAAATTCGAGGATCGACACGCCCCTCCACAATTCACCAATGGCATGAAGGTTATGCGCCAATACGGCATACATGGAGCAAGAGGGGAAGCCATACAAGGCTTTCCTCATGTCGTCGGTATTGGACTGCCAATGTTGCGGGAGATGAGAGCGAGGAATCACCTGGAGGGAACGGCACGGGTTCATGCTCTTCTTTCCATCATGGCCCGTCTATGTGACAGCTGTCTTCTTCACAGAGGAGGACCGCTAGCACTTGAGGCTGCGCAACAGGGGGCGAGCTATGTGCTTGAATTGGGAGGGCTGGTTACAACAGCAGGCAGAAAAGCATATCTCCAGCTCGAACAGCGCCTGCTCGATCACCGTGTATCCCCGGGAGGGAGTGCAGATCTGCTTGCAGCCGTACTATTTTTAGATAAAATTCAAAGCGCGACGGACGCAGCGCATTTGCTGCATGGAGGTGATTACGATCGAACAGTTAAACTTTGAATATAAAGCAGAGCGAAATATCACAAAAAATGGGCATGTAGGTGTTGTTGCTTCAGGCGATTTGGAGGTTTTGGTGGAACCTTCTCTGAATGGTATTGCGAAGGTTAGCATAAGAACGCAGACTGTGGGTTTTGGGGAGATTTGGAGAGCTGTATTAGACCGTTTTTTCCTTGCTAACAACATTGCTGTAAACATACAAATTAATGATTTTGGTGCTACGCCAGGTGTCATTAGCCTGCGTTTGGCCCAGGTTGTGGAGGTCATGGAGCTATGAGCATGCAGCCAAATTTCATGAACAGCTTCATAGAGCTAAGCGCCAGAGAAAGGGCCAAGGCGGTGTTGGATTCAGGCAGTTTTCGTGAACTACTGGATCCGTTCCAGCAGATTGTTTCTCCCCATCTTGCCGCTCAGGGGATCGTCCCCCAAAGCGATGACGGCGTTGTAGTAGCCAAAGGGACGATTGAAAGTAGCCCGGCTGTCATCGCATCTGTCGACGGCAGGTTTCAGGGGGGAGGCATTGGCGAAGTCTCCGGCGCTAAGATCGCAGGGGCTCTGGAGCTGGCTTTGCGGGACAATCAATTTGGCATATCCACCCGTGCGGTACTACTTTTGGAAACCGGAGGCGTCCGCTTGCAGGAGGGAAACTTCGGGCTGCTTGCGATCGCGGAAATTCAAGCGGCTATCGTAGCGTTGAGGCGCTATCAGCCGGTGGTCTGCGTCATAGCCGGCATGATCGGCTGCTTCGGCGGGATGTCCATTGCGGCAGGGCTTTGCAGTGCTATCATCATGACTAAGCAGGGGCGACTACAGTTGAACGGGCCGGAGGTAATCGAACAGGAGGCGGGAATTCAGGAGCTCGATTCCAGAGACAGGCGCCTCATCTGGTCGATGTCGGGTGGAGAACAGCGGTTTGAGACCGGATTGGCAGATCAACTGGTTCATGATGATTTGGAGCAAATCCGAGGAGCCGTTCGCTCCGTTTATCGGTCAAAAACAACGGCCTCTCCCAGAAGCTCGCAGGTGGACCGTTATCTCTGTCGTCTATCTGGTCTAGATGCGGGGGAACGAATAACACCAGGTATGTTAAGGAACCACTGGGGGTATTCCGATAAGACAGACCTTGGACCCATGCCACCTTCTCTAAATCAGCATCTTGGAGGAAGTGAAGGAGAAAAAACGAGCCGGGGCCGGACATTTTTTCATCGATTAACGCATTCGAAAGAGCGAATCCCCACTAGGGCCCGAGCGGTCATGTCGGCGGACTCGCGTCTTGGACTGGAGCGAGTGCGGTATATTGCCGTTGCACCAGACGAGGGAAACCGATTTGTCCGAGCCCGAAACGGGGAAGTCGGCTTGGATGAAGGGTGGAGTATCGCGGATTGCGTACGCCAAGCTGTATCGGAGGACAAGGATCGGGATAAACGGGTGATTGTAGCCATTGTGGATGTTCCCAGCCAAGCTTATGGATATAGGGAGGAGCTGCTCGGGGTCCATCTGTCCTGCGCTGCGGCGGCGGATGCCTATGCGACGGCCAGGCTTGCTGGCCACCCCGTTATCGCACTTATCGTCGGTCAAGCGATATCCGGAGCATTCCTGGCCCACGGTTTGCAGGCAAACCGAATCCTAGCTTTGGATGATCCTGGAGTGACGGTGCAGGTGATGTCCAAGCAGTCGGCAGCGCGAGTGACACGAAGAAGGATCGAGGAGTTGGATGAGACGGCAGCCAGAATCGCTGCTACCGGATATGATGTGAAGTCGTTCGCCACGCTCGGTGCGCTTCATCGCTTGTTAGAGGGAATTCATGCCGAATCTCCTACGTCCGTCGAAATAGAGGTGGTCAAATGCGCTTTACTTGAGGCGATCACAGAAGCACGTCTATCCCCCTATGATTTGAGTAGCCGGCTTCAATCCGAACAGGCTCAAGCCTCTCGATCTTTATCGATTATGGTGCGCAAAAAGCTGGCCGAACAATGGAGCTGAATGTCCATGATTTGATTAGAATCCAGTCATCTTTTGATTTGCAATGGGAAGGTTCTGTTCCGGATTGGATGCATGAGGCCTTGAAAGAAACCCCGTGGGTTGTCGTCCGCCGCAGTGCGATCAAGGACGCTCTCATCCCGGTTGGTATTCGCGGCGCAGATCGTAGTGAACGCTTGGCTGCTCACCTTCCCGTACCCTGCGTACAGGAGGTAATAACTCCCAAACAGCTTGCCCTTGAAGCGCGATGGCGTCATCATGTTCCCAAAACGAACATGCTAGCATTCTCACAATTGGATGAAATCGCTGCTTATTATAACCCAGTCGGCATCGGCTGGGGACCAACAGGCAGTATAGGTTTTGAGCTCGCAAGTGGTGCGAGAACCATTCATCCTGGAAGTGACATGGATCTTGCTATTTATACGCCACAGCGAGTAGATCGCCAGACGGCTTCCGAATGGAACGCATTTAACAGTCAACGTTCAATCCGAGTGGACGCCCTTCTCGAAACCCCGGCTGGGGCGTGCTCTTTAGCCGAGTATGTGCGATCCGAGTCGCCCATTCTGCTACGGACGGTGAACGGTCCGATGTTGGTTAAGTGTCCGTGGACACCTGAAACTTAAGGAGTACGAATAAGATGACATTGGCGTTTCTTTTTCCTGGTCAAGGCTCACAACATCCGGGGATGCTTCACCAACTGCCGGACCACCAGTCTGTGGCAGGCACGATCGAGGAAGCCTCTAGTGTCATTCATTCCGATGTCCTTCAATTCGATACGGCTGAATCCCTAGGCTCCACGGTTGCTGTGCAGCTTTCTCTTCTTATATCGGGCGTTGCGATGGCCCGAATGCTTATTCAAGAGGGAGGGCAGCCATCTTATGTAGCCGGACATTCCGTCGGAGCATTTGGAGCGGCGGTTACATCAGGTGTATTGAGCTTCCGAGAGGGGTTACGCCTTGTTAAACTCCGGGCTGTTCTTATGGAGGAGGCCTTTCCTTCGGGCTATGGTATGGGAGTCATTACCGGCATAGGTACATGGCAGGTGGAGCAACTCATTGATCAGGCCGCTAGCAAAGGGGAGCAAGTCTATTTGGCCAATCTTAACGCTGAGCAACAGGTTACTGTTGCAGGAACGATCGAGGGCATTAGACTGGTACTGGAAGGAGCACATGGTGCAGGTGCGCGCAAAGCGGAACTGCTGCGAGTTGCTGTTCCCTCGCATTGTTCATTGCTGGAGCCAGTGGCTGGTATGCTAAGGAAAGCGTTAAGTTATGTACCGCTGAATGAACCGCAAATCCCTTATATTTCCAATAATACAGCCCGGCTATTGCGTTCATCCGATTTGATTTGCGAGGACCTAGTAAGCAGTCTTGCCAGACCGGTGAGATGGCATGATATGACCACACTGCTTGTTGAACGAGGCACCCGCTTGTTTATTGAGATGCCGCCGGGTCATGTCCTCTCCTCTCTATCCAGATCATCCCATCCATGGGCTCGTTCGGTCGCAGCCTCTGAAATGGGATTGGAGTCCCTGCAATATCTGATGAGGCATGAACAAGATGTGTAGCACGTTACGTGATGAACGGATTATAGCTGCCTTAGTCGGTTGGCACAGGTGAGGTGAAGAAGCATTTTGGTATACAGCAAACGCTTCTTCATCTTTTTAGTATTTTGTCAGTCAATGGATGTTCGTCCTATGTAATAGTAATGTTCATTCGGCAATTTCATCAAGGTCTTCGTTGTAAGCCAATATCCCGCGTTTAAAATAATGCAACTTTTCGTCAGAGGTAGTTTCCATTAAATTGGTGACCAACAGTTCGACGCTTTCCTTGTAGTTTTGGCTATTGTACAGCGCCATGGCGAGAAACACTTGAATGGCCCGGTTCTCTGGAAATTCCCTCGCGCCTCTGCGCAACGTCTCCACTGCTTTTCCGTAGTCCCCCCAGTAGCGATATGTACTCCCCAGACCCATTAGGCATCTTTCTAGATCAGGTCCAGATAGGCCCAATTCAAGAGCTCGCACATAAAATGGAATCGCCTGACGTCCCATGCCAGAATTGTCATGCGCGATTCCGGTTTGGTAGTTGATCTCCGCATCATCCGGATAATTAGACAGTAGTTCTAATAAGTGCTCGCGAGCCTCGCTTAAGATCGCTAGATCTTGTGTGGCTCGTCCTTCTTCGCGCCGTTCAATCCATATGCTCAAATCGTCTCTAGTCATATGTTCACCATTCCTATGTTGGCAGTCTATTGAGATAAGACCATCTTAACATAAAGCAGGCGCTTATTGAGTTAACAGGCTACTGGCTTATGCAGATAACAAAAACAAATATTTATTGTAAATGTTACCATAGAAATCGACTGTCTTCAGAAAAATGAGTCTGATATCGAGTATAGTTTTTCTTCATTTGCTACTTCATTATTTTAAATAAACCGCTTATATTAAATACATACATAAAATGCTAGTTTCCTTTTCCCTACAGAAATCGTAAAGGTCTTTCGAATCGTTATGTAAACGCCATCAAAGAAAGAGTGATTCGATGAAATCTCGCCTAGTAACACTTAGCCTATCGATTTTCATATTATTAACCGCGTGTCAATCTCAGAACGTAACGAAAGTTCCCAGAAATCAGCCAAAGGAGCAAACACTGTCTTGGGTTCATCATTTTGATGAGGAGGGCGCTCGCAAATGGTTAGACACGGGTACACAGCTGTTCAGTAAACAGCATCCTTCGTATTCCTTTGCACTTACGGGTGTTGATGGAGGCAACTATTTGAGTTTGCTGCGTACTTGGGCGATATCGGGCAACATGCCGGATATGTACATGATTGATAATTTAGATACAGCTGGGGATTTTATTCGCACAGGCTACGCGATGGATTTAAGTAATCAACCCTTCTTATCCGGAATCGATGAGCGTTATCTAAATGGCGTGAAATCAGCCGATGGGCGCATTTGGGCGCTGCCGATCGATGTGAATGGTGTCGGTGTGATTTACAACAAGGATGCATTTGCCAAGGCTAATATTAAGGAGCCGCCAAAAACATGGGAACAATTTATCGAAGCCTGTGAAGCACTGCAACATGTAGGGATTATCCCGATCGCAGCTGGCTATAAGGATTCTTGGACAATCACCTGGGATATCGCGGCGGATTTGTTAGTGAATCAACATGCTGCGAATCGCAAGTGGATTGCGGATATAGAAGCAGGCAGAACGTCATTTGCCGATGATCAGATTCATTTCAAGGGGATTTTGCAACGTTATGGTGAACGCTTGAATTTTGTGAATAAAAGCCCCTTTGAAACGGATTGGAATCAGGCACAAATGCTCCTCGCGGAAGGAAGAGCTGGGATGATTATTAACGGGACTTGGACCGTTGATGGTGTGAAATCGAAGAATCCTGCGACGAATTTGGGGATGTTTGCATTCCCTTATTCAAATGATCCGCAGCATGCGATATTCGGGTTAAAATCGACAGGTGGGATTGTGGTCAATCCCAAATCACCGCATAAAGAAGCCGCTTTACAAACATTGGAGCTGTTTGCTTCGCAGAAGATGGGAGACATTTTCCAAAAGGATAAGAAAGCGCTATCTGTCATCAAAGGTCTACCCAAAGATTTCGATCCAACCTATGTAGAATTAGATTCAACGTACATTCAAACGGGTAAAACGTACGATTGGTCGAGCCTGTCCGTCGATTTCGTGAACCAGGATCTGCAGAAGGTATTCATTAATGCCATTACCAAATTCGTCATTGACCGAACGCATAATGTGGACCAATGTATCCAGGAACTAGATCAAGCTTTTAATCAGATTCGTAGACTTTCCAAATGAGTGCTGGTAAGGAGTAGGGATGAATGAGAGTGATTCAGCTGTTATTAAATCGGATCAAAGATTTTCGAATCCGCACGAAATTTTTTCTATCCAATATGATTCTCATTTTATTTATCTCTACAACCATTGGCGGGGTTGCTATTTACGCTTCAACGAAGTTTATTGAATCTAATACCAAGGATCTCTCCATGCAGGTGATTCACCAAGTTTCAGATAATATTGAGAGCAAAGCGAAAGAAGCTTTCACTTCTTCGGTCTATGTCCTTAGTGATACGAACATTCGGCAAATTGTTGCTGAACAAGGGGAACAAGTAACGAGTGATAGTTATCCCGCCTTTCGAAGTCGAATGGAATTTTTACTAGCCCAATATGGGAATGGGAATCCATATTTGAATGCCATCATGATCCAAACGAGCAAAGGGCAGGTGTATTGGTGGGAAAATAAAAATGGGCTGGATCATACACTGAATCATGAGGATGTTGCTGCCATGACAGTGAGTGGAAAAGCGTATTTACAAACGCATCAGCTCAACATGGGATGGTCAGCTTCTTTACGTAAGCGAAACGAAGTGTTTCTGATCCGAGATTTCATTGATTTGAACCAAATCGATCGCAGCTTGGGTACGATTATTTTCAGTATAGACTCCACCTATTTTCTGTCTCTTGGTAGTGGGAGTTCCATTATTAAGCAGGATAATGTCGCGATTCTCAACCCGCTCAACGAATTGTTGGTAGGTGGAGGTAGCCCTGAAACAGACAAGCTTATTAAGAAAAGTATTAACAATGTGCTGAGTGAACAGGATGATGCAATGGCCACGGTTGAATATGCAGGCTCCGATAGTCATCTGTTCGTTCAAGAACGAACACCTACTTTGGGCTGGCGGGTACTCTGTTTCATTCCCATGTCAGTGTTATTGTCAGGTACACAATTATTGGTGCTAGTTATTCTATTTGTCTCGTTACTTGCCGTGCTGATCTCAACGGGTATTGCCGCGATACTTTCAAACTCGTCGACGCGAAATATCAAAATTTTGGAGCAGACGATGCGACGCGTCGAAGATGGCAATTTCGATGTGCGAATCGTGCCGCTCGGTAAAGATGAAATCGGGAGTTTATCGATTCGTTTTAATTTCATGCTAGCTCGTATCAATGAGCTCATTAATACGGTGTACAAGGAGCAAATCGCGAAGCAGCAAGCGGAGTTCACAGTTCTGATGAGTCAGATTAATCCTCATTTTCTATACAATACCCTAGGAACGGTGAAATGGTACGCTCGGATGCATGATCAACCGAAGATTGAACGTATGGTCACTTCAGTGATCGACTTATTGAAATCTTCCGTGCGGCGTGTTGGTGAATTTCATAGTCTAGCAGAAGAAATGACACAGTTGAACAATTATATGTATATTCAACAAATTGGGTATGGGGACGCTTTTCAAATGGTCTATGAGGTAGATGAGCAGTTAATGGCATGCGAAGTGCCCTATTTTATCCTGCAGCCTTTGGTCGAGAATGCCATTCTGCATGGGATCGAAATGTCGAAAGGACAAGGGCACATTCGACTAACGGCTAGGGTCGCCCATAATGTCTTGACGCTTATCGTAGAAGACAATGGCAAAGGGATGGATACGGAACAAGCTGCGAATCTCCTGCATGTTGTTTCAAAGAAAGAAACCGTCCCAGGGGTTACGGGGATTGGTATCCATAACGTTCACGAGCGAATCCAGCTTTATTATGGACATCCGTATGGGCTCAGCTATGAGAGTGCAATAGGCGTGGGTACCAAAGCAATTGTGCGTCTTCCGTATAAAATACATCGTCAAAGGTGGGCTGAGCATGCTGAACGCCATGATAGTTGAAGACAATGCGATTTATCGATATGCGATTAAATCAATTATTCGATGGGAAGATTACGGCTTTCAAATTGTGAGTGAAGCTCTAAATGGCGTACACGCCTTAGATTTATTGCAGCATCAGCATGTTGATTTGATTCTGACCGACATTTCAATGCCTGAGATGAATGGGATTGATTTAATCCAGCGAGTGAAACAACAGGATGAATCGATAAAAATTGTAGCACTCAGCTCGTTTGATGATTTCCGTTTCGTAAAGGAAGCTTTAAAGCTAGGTGCGGAGGACTATTTGTTAAAGCATGACCTTGAACCAGATACTTTACAGCAGTTACTTCAGCAAATGAATACGAAAATTGAAGCGGATCACGACCTTCAAAGACAAGTTGACATTCGTAATGCGAATATGCAGGAAATGTGGCATTTATTAGGACGCAAGTTACTATTGGGGGAATTAAAGTCTTCCGATGAAATGGATGAGCAAGTAAAGGCGATTCGATTTCCTAAACAAACAGGACCTACGGCTGTTATGCTTATCGAGGGTGAGTTTAGTTCGAGTTCATATCACGCCATTTTTCCCCACAATGATGATTTCCCTATGATGATATCCATTTCAGCTTATAGAACAGTTGTTATAGCCCATTTCCCACATGAGAAAAGCGAACGAACATGCAGCGAAGAATTACTGCGACAAGCCTCGATGATCATTAAGCAGATAAACGAAAATACGACTTTGACAGTGGGCATCAGCACGATCGGGTATGGATTAAAGGATTGGTCGATGTTATATAAGCAAGCGGAATCGGCCTTAGAGCAGTTTATTTATGAAGGTGAGGGTCAAGTCTATTCGTATACGGTCAGGAATCCTAAAGAAATAGAAAGCATGGAAGTTTCAATGAACGGCTTGTCTGCCGCCATCAAAAGCGGTCAACTTGCAGAAGTTGAAACGCAGACGGAGTTGTTTTTTAATAGCCTGTTTGAGAGAAAGCTGCCACTAACTGAACTAAAAAACCTACTCCACGAGGTGATCATGCTTACGAAAGTAGCTGCGATAGGTAGAGGAAAATTTACAACTAATGCCGAGGCTACTTATAGGCAAATCAATCGCATGCTGGAAATATCCCCTTACTTCCAACAATTGAAATCATTATTCCAGAATTGGAATAAAGAACTGAGCTATGAATCGAATCACAACGTGGTATTTCGGAAAGAAATTCAAGCAGCCATTACGTACATAGAAGAACATTATGCGGAGGATATAACCGTTACGAAGCTGGCTGAGACGCTTCATCTCAGCTCTAATTATGTATCGAATTTGTTCAAAAATGAGACAGGAATGAGATTCATCGAATATTTGAATCGTTGCCGAATACGTAAAGCCAAATTATTGCTTCAGGATGCCAGCTTGAAGGTGTATGAAGTAGCGGAAAAAACCGGTTTTCAAGAAACCTCCTATTTCTGTAAAGTATTCAAAGAAATGGAAGGTAAGACGGTCAAAGAATATAGATGCGAGAGTTAACCAAGCAAGCTTGTTCTGTGAATACTATAAGAAATCAGTGAAATATAGAAGGAAAGCAGCTGTGAATTCAGTTATAATTCACAGCTTTTTGCTATGTACAGGAGCGGTGAACATTGGAGTTTTGTTATATATTTAAGAGTTTATTTCAATGAAAGCGCTTTATAAATAGTCTATACTCACATTGTACAAACAACAGATAAACAACCTTGGTTAATGAAACGGGTTTCATAAAAGAAATCAAGGAGACGAAATGAGGGGATTGTGCTTTGCAACAATCAATAAGCCAAGCGATGGGTATTCAATTATCGCCTGAAGCGATGCGAATAGACGGCAAATCGGAAATTATACTTTGTGCTTCTTTATTTTACTTTCGACTCCCTCGAGGGTTATGGAAAGAACGATTAGGTAAAGTGAAAGCTTTTGGATATAACGCAATTGATGTTTATTTTCCTTGGAATCACCATGAGACTGAGGAAGGTGTATGGGATTTTAGCGGAGAGAAGGATGTCGCCAATTTTCTTCAGGAGGCTTCGGATGCCGGCTTATGGGTCATTGCGAGACCGGGTCCGTACATTTGCTCAGAATGGGATGGGGGGGCATTACCTGCCTATCTATTCGTTAAAGAAAATCTGCGCATTCGGGATAATGATCCGCTTTACTTGGCACATGTGGCTAGATGGTACGCCGAGATCCTACCTATTCTTCAGCGATATGAACATGGGCAGGGAGGTTCCATTATTGCCGTCCAGTTGGAGAATGAGCTTGATTTCTACCCTTGTGCGGATCCCAAAGGATACATCTCAGCGTTGAGAGATCTAGCGATTCAACATGGGATCAAGGTTCCCTTGATCGCATGTGCAGGTCAAGGTGGATTGTCTCAAGCATCCGGGTTCGCTGAAGGTGTTATGCCTACCTGCAATTTTTATCCGAATGATCGTGATCCGAATTTCGAAGAGAAAGTTCTCTACTACAGAGAAGAATTAGCCCGCAGGGGTTATCCCTTACTGGTAACCGAAACGAACCGCTCGCACTTCCTGCTTCGAAGACTATTATCGGCGGGTGCCAAATTGCTAGGTCCTTATTTGCAAGCGTCAGGGACAAACTTTGGCTTTACGAATGCCGCCAACAATTGGGGGGATCCGCTATCCTTCCTTACGTCGGATTATGATTTCCATGGGATGATTACACCAGAAGGACATATCCGAGAAGAAGCGTACGAGGGCAGGTTGCTGCATCATGTCATTCAAACCTATGGCGCTTCTCTCGCCGAGGCATCGCCAAGCGAACTGCTTCATCGACTAGCGTTGAAGCAAGGTGGAGAACTTCTATTTGTCTCGAACGTCTCGGAGTTGGATGAGGAAGTTCAACTTTCGTTGGAGGATGACCACATTCCTCGCTATACCTCACTTGTTGCCGTTTCAGGGCATTGTCCAATCCTGCCGTTCCAAGTACCTT
The DNA here is from genome assembly GCF_059691975.1 of Paenibacillus sp. J22FR5. Lineage (NCBI taxonomy): Bacteria > Bacillati > Bacillota > Bacilli > Caryophanales > Paenibacillaceae > Paenibacillus > Paenibacillus sp. J22FR5. Next base: position 44,762 of record NZ_JCAUAN010000031.1, read on the forward strand.
TACAAACTTGGGGGATTGCAGGCGGAGGCCAACTTGATTATGCAACGGCCGAACTGCTGCAAGTGAAGCATGTAGCGCATGAGCAACGTACACTGCTCGTTTTTCATACGGAGGGTGTAGGGGAATTGCAATTCACATTTGAGAAGGAGATCGAAATAAGGAACTCAGAGATGGAGATTCATGAGCCTCGATCTGAGCATGGAGTAACCTTATCCTTTCAATCTACGGAAAATGAAGCTAGAGCCTGGATTCACTTATCCGATGGACATAATCTTGAAATCGTCGGCATGAGTCGTGATCGTGCGCTGCGGTTGGAAGGCGTCGATGAGGAAGGCAAGCTGCTTATAGGAACGCTAGCTGTGCAAGCGGAGGAAAGCCGAGAGATGGATGGGACATGGAGGATGAGCGCCGTTGATCCCGTAATTTCCCTTTCAAATGAGGTAGTTTCACTTGGAGACCACGCTGATTATTTAGAAAATCACGGGATTTATCGCGGATTTGCATGGTATAAAGCGAAATTATCGCAAACTCCGGATTATCAGGGCATTATCCTACAGCGGGCTAGTGATGTGATTTCTCTCTATTCGGGTGAAGCGTATATAGGCACAGTTACGCCTGGCGGAGCAAGCCGCTTGCTGTCGTTCCCTGAGGGAGTTCACGTTATGCCTGAACTAACAGCTCGCGTAGAAATTTGGGGTCATACCAATTTCCACGATACGACGCTTCCAGGCCTTCACTTAAACAGTCTGAAGGGATTAACAGGCATAGTTGGGGTCACTTCGGCGACAGATTTAAACCAGAACTGGCGATTCAAGCTCATGCAATCCAGCGAGGATAAGGGCGATTATGCAGCCACTGATTTGGATGATGGGCAGTGGCCTCTGGTGAGCATCGGAGGTTGGTTATCTGCGGAACAGCCTGCGCACCACTGCTATCGCAAGCAGGTGAGGCTGACGGACAAAGGCGATCGTTGGATTCTGCATACGCCAGGTAACTTCACGCAAGCTTATGCTTATGTAAATGGACATTCACTTGGACAAGTGAATCCGCATGATCCGTTTCTTGATCTTACGCCTTACGTGAAGGCGGGAGAAACAGCGGTGATCACGCTATTTTTGGATAAAACGTATGTTCCTTTGAGCGGTCATATCACACTGTACGAAGGAACGTCCGCGAATAAGTGGACCGTAGCGGGTTGTCAGGAAATAGGCCTACTGCAACATGCAGAGATGTCGCGTACAGACGCGCAAACTGTCCAAGGAGCAATAACGATGAAGCCTGGGTCAGTCTCATGGCTCTACAGCGAGCTCAAGGATCATAACGAGGGATTAGGCTGGCGAGTTTACGCCAAAGGCCGTGATATGAAACTGACTGTGTTCTTCAACGGATATTTGGTGGGGCGATTATGGACCCAAGGCGGTGCGAACAGACCGGTATTCCGTGGCGGCAGTGATGAATCTTTTTATTTGCCTGGACCGTGGTTCCATGAGCAGGAAGCGGGTAATGAACTTGTCATTTTATTGGAAGCAGTAGCGTTAGATGAAGATGCCATGCTGGAGCCGTTACGATTCGTACCCGTCTCCGCTAGTTAATTTGAAAGGAGCTTGCGTATGAAAACTGCCATCACATCACAGGCATTAGAGGGCGTCTCACCTGCAGTCAGAAAGCGAACGACACCGTTGCGGAGATTTTGGTCGCACCGCACGTTATTCCTCATGTGTGTGCCTGCTATTCTATTTTTCCTAGTGATGTCCTATCTTCCTATGCCTGGGCTTTATCTTGCCTTCATCAACTATAACTACTCGGCCGGTATCTTCGGCAGTCAGTTTGTCGGGTTTGATAACTTCAACTTTCTAGTGACCTCAGGCGCGCTATGGAAGCTAACCTTCAATACAATTGCCTACAACCTTGCTTTTATCTTAATTGGCAATACACTGCAGATCGGCATCGCCATTCTACTCAATGAGCTTCGTAAAAAGTGGTTTAAGAAAATTACGCAATCCTTGATGTTTCTGCCCTTTTTCATCTCATTCGTGCTTGTCGGACTGATTGCTTATAACATCCTTAGCTATGATTTTGGTTTACTGAACAGCATTCTCAAAGAGATCGGATGGGATCCTGTAAAGACTTACTCGAATCCGAGTATATGGCCCTTTATCATTGTCATCACGTATTTGTGGCAATCCACCGGCTATGGCTCCATTGTGTATTTCGCCGCCATTATGGGATTAGACTCTGAGATTGTGGAAGCTGCTGAAATTGATGGTGCCAATGCCTTACAGCGTATTCGTTATATCGTATTGCCATGGCTAAAGCCGACTTTCATTATTTTATTGCTGTTCTCAATGGGAGGCATCCTCCGAGGGAATTTCGGATTGTTTTATAACTTAGTCGGCGCCAATAACACGGCACTCTTCGATGCAACAGATATTATTGAGACGTTCGTATTCCGCTCCTTAATGAACAACTTTAATTTCTCTTTAGGAAGCGCTGTCAGTTTATATCAGTCTGTGTTTGGCTTCTTCATCGTCATAACAGCGAACTGGCTTGTGAAAAAGGCTTCGCCTGAAAACACACTGTTTTAATGTGAATTTGCGCTATTCATCATGATGGATAGCTGAGGAGGGACATCCCATGGAGCAAGTCATCGCTCGCCAGAGGGGGACGGACTTTTCGTCCGTGGCCATACGATTATTTGGTTATTTCTTTATAGGTTTATTCGCGCTATGCTGCCTAATCCCGTTTCTTCTCGTCCTTGGCACTTCGTTTACCTCAGAGAAATCGATTACGCTGCATGGTTATAATTTATGGCCGAAGGAATTCAGTACGTTTGCTTATAAAATTGTGTTCGAAAACCCAGGCGTAATTCTTGGCTCTTACGGAGTGACGATGGGGATTACCATTGTGGGAACAACCATCGGACTGTTTGTCGTCGCAATGACGGGATATTCCTTACAGCGTCCAGATTTTCCTTATCGAAATCGGATCTCCTTTTTCATCTATTTTACAACCTTGTTTCAAGGCGGAGTCGTCCCTTTCTACTTAATCATGACCCAATGGCTGCACCTGAAGGATAGTTATTTAGCAGTTCTACTGCCTGGGTTGATGAGTCCATTTCTAATCATTATGATGAAAAGCTTCGTCACATCCATCCCACATGCGATCACGGAGTCAGCGAAAATGGATGGTGCAGGAGATTTCCGGATCTTTACAAGGCTAATCCTGCCAATGACGACACCAGCTTTGGCCACGATCGGATTATTCATCGCGCTTGGCTATTGGAATGAATGGTATAACGCCATGCTGTTCCTTTCGCCAGATTTGAAATATAGACCTCTGCAATTGTTTCTCTATAACGTTGTCACGAGCGCCGACTTTATCAAGAATTCATCGGTCTCATCCAATGTACAGCCTAGAGATATGCCGCTGGAATCCATGAAAATGGCGACTGCGGTCGTTGCAACAGGACCCGTCATCCTGTTTTACCCGATGGTGCAGAAATATTTCATCAAAGGTATTACCGTTGGTGCTGTCAAAGGCTGACGTCATGTATAGACCAAAATAATGATGGGGAGGCAATTCCATGTTAAAGAGAAAGAAGAAAACGCTTAGTCTCGCACTCGCAGCAACACTCGCTGTAAGTTTGACGGCCTGTACGTCATCCAGCAGCACGTCTACAAGCTCGACGGACAAAGCCACAACGACAGCGGCAGCAACGGCAGCAACGGCAGCAACGGCAGCAACGGCAGCAGGCGGTAAAATCGATACGTCTGAGTTTCAAACGATTTCTTATGTTATGTTAGGCGACAAGCCGAAGAATGGTCAATTCGAGAAAGTCATGGAAAAGCTCAATGCGATTTTGAAACAAAAGGTCAATGCGAAACTGGAAATCAAATGGGTGGAATGGGCAGATTGGCAAACGAAGTATAATTTATTACTCGCATCCGGGGAGCCTGTTGACTTGATTACCGTGGCCACAGACTGGTTGGATACATGGCAAAATGCGCAAAAAGGCGCCTTTCAGCCCTTAGATAAGCTTCTTCCAGTCTACGCACCGATAACGTATAAGGAAGTCCCGCAAGAGAACTGGGCGGAGACGAAATACAAGAATCAGATCATGCTAATCCCGGAAGATCATTATACGCAATGGGTTAATCACGGCTTCTTATATCGTGGTGATTGGGCGAAGGAATTCGGCATCACGTCGCCGATTACAGATTGGAAAACATTGGAGAAATATCTCCAAGGCGTCAAGGATAAGAAGCCAGGCGTTGTTCCTTGGGATACGAATGGTACTGCCGCAGGCAATATTGGCGGTTATATCAATTCCTACACAGACGCGATTGAGCTTCCGGTGAGTACGGGGCTATTCTCATTAATCTATGGTAAATCCTATGATGAGAAGTATAAGGCCTACAGTCCTATACTCGATGATACGTTCGTCAACTTTGCTAAATTAATGAAAGACTGGGGCGACAAGGGCTTCTGGCGCGAGGATGTCTTGAACTATAAAGGCGACAACCGTTCTGAGCTGGAAGCGGGCAAATCCGCGGTGGATCAGCATCACACGCAAACCTTCCTAGGCGAGCGCATCAAAATGGATAAGCTGCAGCCAGGCTCAGATCTGCAATTCTTCCCATTCTCAGCGACTCGTAACAATCTCGTCTCGATGTCGATCACACATGGCGGAACGTCCATTGGTGCGAAAAGTAAGCATCCAGAGCGCGCTCTGATGGTTTATGAGCTTATTCGTCAAGACCCTGAAGTGTATCGTCTGATGAACTATGGCCTTGAAGGCGTACAATATGTCGTGAAAGATGGCAAACGCTATCGTCCGGATGGGTATGATGTCCAACGAGACGACTTCTATACCGACTTCTGGGGCGGACGTATCGATAAGAACGAAATTCCTGATGGCAATGACTGGGTTGGGAAAGGCGCTTTGTATGCCTCCTATGACAAAGTCAAAAAAGCGTATCCATACGGCCGTTTTGTCTTCGACAAAGCCAACGTCTCCAATGAGTTGACAGCAGTCACGCAAGTAGTTGGATCAATGGCACCTGCCATTCTCTACGGCAAAGCGGGTGACCCGGTGAAAGCGGTAGACGATTTCAGAGCGAAATTGAAAGCTGCTGGTTTTGACAAGTTGATGGCTGAGGTTCAAAAGCAATTAGACGCTTTTAAAACGACAGTAGAAAGCACGAAATAAAGCAATACCCATATCGAAGGTCTGTTTCAGATCAGGCCTTCGATCTTTCGCTTTTCAATTCGACGTAACGGAGAGTGAGCTCCTGGAATCAATTACGGTCTACGATATTGCTAGGGAAGCGAACGTTTCCGTCGCGACAGTTTCCCGCGTTCTCAATGATACTGCACCCGTTCGAACGTCCACCAGGCAGAGAATTATGGCGATTATTGAAAAACATAAGTTTCAGCCCAATGCCTTGGCACGAAGTCTGGTTAATAAGAAGACCGGCATGATAGGCGTATTGTTTCCAGATAGCAGCAATATGTTTTTCTCTGAGGTGTTCGGAGGAGCAGAGAGAGCAGCGCAAAAGCTGGGGTATACCCTGTTTTTATGCAACACTTTCAGCGATTGCAGCAGAGAATCCGAATATTTAAATTTGCTATGTGAAAGGCAAGTGGACGGACTCCTATTCATGGGAGGCCGTATTAATGCACGGCATTGTCCGGAGGGGCTTGTACAGGAAGTGGTGGATATTCAGAAGAAAATCCCCATTGTATTCATCAATGGCACACTGCCAGGGCATCCGTGTCATCGTGTGAAAACAGACGAATACATGGGCACACAGCTTATTGTTCAGCATTTGATTGATCGGGGGCACCAGCGGATTGGTTTCTTAGGCGGAAGCGCAGCAACGACAACAACGATGGAGAAGCTTCAAGCTTACCGACGTACACTTGAATCTAATCATCTCACTTATCGTAAGGAATGGGTGCGTTTGGGGAGTTTCTCAATATCTTGCGGACGAGAATTGATGGAAACGTTTCTTACAATGCCTAATCGTCCAACGGCTATTTTATGTATTAATGATTATGTGGCGATAGGTGCGATGAAAGTGGCTTTATTTCGTGGGATGCGGATTCCGGACGATATCGCGATTGCCGGATTTGATGATACCCAATTATCCTCGGCGATGAATCCGGAGCTAACGACAGTTTCACAGCATAGTGAACTCTTGGGTATGCAGGCGATGGGAATTTTATCCAAATTAATTCAGAAAGAAAAGGTGAAGAAGCTGACGGTTTTGGAGGCTAATCTCATCATTAGGCAGAGTACGCAATGAGAAATAGTTGTAATTCAATATTCCATTCAAACGGAGCGACGCTGCTTAGCGGGCTCCTTTTTTTATTGACCATGAATAGAATACGCATATTTTCAAGGTTGTTAGCGCTTTAGTTGTTTTGTATACTAAGCAATACTGGGTTAATAGGCGTATTGTTGATTCCATGCTGTTCATTCGCAAATCGTACATAAGGTTAACCTGACTATCCCTAGAAGCGAGGCTGAAGCATGACCATACTTAAAATTCCGGGTTTACAACCAAAGCCGCATTCGTTGAAATATCGATTAATCCTAATCCTTTTTATTAGCTCTCTTGCGCCGTTACTTCTCATAGGAAGCATTTCTTATTTCTCCATGTATGCCATTTTACAAAATAAGGCTGAGGGCGGAGTTCTTAGTAATTTGCATCAAGTAAGGTTATTGCTGGAAGATACGCTCGGCCAGCTGAACCACACTTCGCAGCAGCTCGCCTTTGACGGGAGGGTTGGCAAAAGCCTTGAGAGCTATTTGTCGGCTGATATCTATGAGAAGAAAAGATTGAACGACGAGATCAGAAGCGAGTTAGGCTTAATTCATTTTACCAACCCGACGCTGGGACTAATGTTTTACTATTTTGAGGATGATAATCAGGTGTTATTTGAGAATTTTAGTGTCAGTGACAATTATGATCTCAAGCAGCTACCTGTACTCATTAAATTCGATAAACTTACGTATATGGGACCGCATCTTTCTTTAAATCCGATTGATGGCAATCAAGTGCTATCGATCCTGCGTAAAGTCGAGCTGCCGGATCGTGATGATGTTTATGTCTATATTGAAACTAATTTTAAATTGGCCGAAAGTATCCTCAAAGACAATGATCAATTCGGAGGCAATTTGGTGCATCTAATCGTCGATAATCATGGCAAAATCGTTTATAGCGAGAATTCCACTGATTTTCCAGTAGGGATGGAATATGTCAACAATGATTCGATTAAGGACATTTCAGGTAAATATAGAATGTTCGAGGAATCAAGCAATCAAACTTGGAAAGTTATGGCTGCAGTTCCTAATTCGGTATACAGCCTCGAAGTATATAGATGGATGAAGCAGTTTGTCTTTTTCGCCATTTTAACATTAATAGCAAGTTTCTTTATTGCCTGGGTTATTTGGCTAACGGTCTATCGTCCGCTCAACCTGTTAAGTACGGATATTCGCAATGTAAAAAGCAACAATGAGGTTTTCCCAAGAAGACAATCTCAGATCTCAGAGTTTTCTGTTATTTACAAAGAGTTTGCGGAAATGAGAAGTCGGATTTTCGAACTAATCAGTGAGGTGGAGCAGAAAGAACAGAGTAAAGCATTTCTCGAAGTTGAGAAATTAATGACCCAAATCAATCCTCACTTTATTCATAATACGCTCGATACTATTCGATGGCTGGCTCGTGCCAATGGGCAGAAAGATATTGATCGATTGGTGTCCACCTTGAACAAAGTACTCTATTATAATCTCGGCAAAGGTGGACCGGCAAGAATTAAAGATGAAATTGACGCTTTGAAAAACTATGTTGAACTGCAGGGCATCCGATATAACTTTCATTTTGATGTGAAAATCCATGCGGATTCGAAGTCACTTGAGTTGCCGGTTCCAAGGTTTATTCTGCAGCCTCTTGTTGAAAATGCCTTATATCATGGCCTGGGAGACAACGGAGTGATCGAAGTTAGCGTTATAGAAGATGGAGAGTCGCATGTCATTATTGAAGTGAAAGATAATGGAGACGGAATGACGAAAGAAGATATTGAACAATTAATGAGCGAAAACACGGTAGAGAAAAAGAAGGTAGGAATGGGAATTGGGCTGCAATATGTATACCGAATGGTGAAGTTCCAATTCGGATCTGCCGCAAGTTTTCATATTGAAAGCACAATCGGCGCAGGGACGACAATCGTACTTCGTCTTCCGATAGGAGGAGTATGCTGATGATAAAAGTTATGGTTGTGGACGATGATCACTTGGTACGCAAAGGTTTCATCACGATGATGCCTTGGCGCGAGCATAACTTAGAGGTCGTAGGGGAAGCAGGAAACGGTAAAAAAGCGTTGGAGTTTTTGGAGAATAATCAGGTGGACTTGCTGATTACCGATTTAGCGATGCCTGTCATGTCAGGTATTGATTTAATGAGGTGTGTGAAAGAAAAATATAGGGATATCAGCATGGTCGTATTGACGTTTCATCAGGATTTTGAACTCATTCAGGAAGCGCTTCGTTTGGGGGCACTAGATTACATAACGAAGGTTGAGCTTGAACACGAGCAGATGGACGAGGTATTAAGAAGAATTGTAGGCAAAATGAAGGAGCAAAATGTGCGATCAAGAGACGCGCATGTGCAGAATCAAAGCATTCCTATTTTTGCTGATGAGGATGAGGGGCCATATTCGCCAGAAGTGAATGCAAGTATTTGGAAGGCAGTAGAAATCATTCATGCAGAGTTTCAAAATGATCTCTTATTGCCGGATATCGCCAAAAGAGTGAATATGAGTCGCAGCTATTTCAGTCGCTGTTTTCGGGATATTGCGGGAAAAACGTTTAACGAGTATATCCGTGAAGTGCGGGTGAATCATGCGAAAGCCATGCTTACACAGACAGGGAAAGCGATTGGGTGGATCGCCACGCAGGCGGGATATCCAAATGAAAAATATTTTAGCAAAGTATTCCGGGAGTTGACGGGGATGCTGCCTGGTGAGTTTCGCAGGAGCCAGGGTTAGGACGAGGTCGCAAATCGTCTTCTGTAAAGTGCACTTTTGTCTACTGAATGTTCAAAGGATACCGATTACGAGACGATTTGCACCTAAAACATAAGACATAAATGGACCCGAATGTCTTTCATTTTCTTTAAGATGTATGTGTAGGGTAATTAAAGAGGAGGGGCAAATATGAAAAACAAAAAAGCTCTAATTTCCATGATGGCAATAGCTGTTCTGATGACAGCATGTTCTAGCAACAACGGAGGGACTAGTAAGGATGGCGGCGCTTCAGCGTCAGCAGATTCGAACGTTAAAGTAGACCCTTTCAAGATGCCGAATCCGATTGAAGTTACCACTTTCAAAAGTTTAAGCCCTGGGGCGAAGTTGCCGGCTGGTGATACCGTAGAGAGTAACCAGTACATGAAATATATCTCACAAAAAACAAATATCAATTTTAAAATTCTATGGTATGCGGCTGCTCAGGATCATGAGCAAAAGATGAAATTGGCGATCGCGAGTAACGATCTACCGGATGTTATGCTTGTTAATGAGCAAATCTTCCTATCGCTGGCTGAAGCCGGACAAATTGAGGACTTAAGCAAAGTTTATGAAAAGTATGCTTCCCCCTTAGCTAAAGAATTGTATGCTTCAACGAACAACAAAGCGCTGGATAAAGCAAGCTATAAAGGTAAATTGATGGGTATTCCAAATATTAGCGTTCAAGCCGATGCGGCAAGCATGGTGTGGGTGCGCAAGGACTGGATGGATAAATTGGGACTTCAACCGCCGAAGTCGGTTGACGATGTCGCTGCGATCGCCAAAGCTTTCGTTGAAAAAGATCCGGATGGCAATGGGAAAGCAGATACAATGGGGATTGCCGGTTTCGAGAAATCATTGGCTGTAAACGGTAAAGCGCAACGAGGAGACTTTAAAGGTATTTTCCAAGCGTTCGGCGCGTACCCTTCCGGTGGCGTTGAGGGTGTTTCCAACTGGATTAAAGACAGTTCTGGCAAGGTCTATTATGCTTCTATAACGCCGGAAACGAAGCAAGCGCTCAGTAAGCTGCGTGATATGTATGCCTCAGGTGCAATTGATAAGGAATTCGCCCTGCGTAAAGATCCGAACGAGAATATTGTATCTGGTAAAGCGGGCGTATTCTTCGGACCATGGTGGTCCGGTGGTTTGGCTGCCGATACGATGAAGCTCAATCCAAAGGCTGATTTCGTGCCATATTTAATCCCGGATGCTAAAGGCACTGTGAACACCATGATGGTGCCTGTGAGTACACAGTTTATCGTCGTGAAGAAAGGGATGAAAAACCCTGAGGCCGCTATGATCTACGCGAACACGTTTATCAATGCGCAGCGTAAAGTAGATCCAGATGCTTTGAAACTAGACTTTACTGTAAGTGCTGAACACTGGCCGATCGGAAATGCGACCTTCGATTATGCGGATGCGGTTGAAAGAAAGTCCGATACGTTGAAAAAGGCAATGAGCGGCCAAACCAAGCCTGAAGAGCTGAGTCCAGAAATGAAAGAACTGTTCGATAAGGCAACTCGCGACAAAGCCAATCCTAAAGGGGATCTGAAAGATTGGTCTGGCTATTATGGATACACCGTACCCGCAGATTTGCTGAAACAAAACATGAATAAGGTGTACAGCGAATTTACAGCTAACACCAAAACGATGGAAAGAAAATGGGCCAATTTGCAAAAGTTGGAGAAAGAAACGTTCTTCGGAATCGTCATGGGCGAGAAGCCGCTTGATGCGTTTGATAAGTTCGTTGCGGATTGGAAAGCACAAGGCGGCGACGAAATTACGAAAGAAGTAACGGATGAACTCAGCAAGTCCAAAAAGTAAACCGTAAATGGAAAAGAGCGCATCGCCTAACCGATTGGTGGTGCGCTCTTTGTACAATCATGATGGATAAGTTTGAACCAGAGGTGTATCGCAAATGAATATTAAATCATTTTACAAGCATTACCATTTGATGCTCCTGCCGGGTATTGTGCTTCTCATTATTTTTCAACTCATACCGATGTTTGGGATCGCGATTGCGTTCCAAAATTTCAAAATCGGTTTGGGAATCTGGCACTCTCCCTGGATTGGGTTAGAAAATTTCACGTACATGTTTCAACTGGAAGACAGTAAAACGATATTCTTTAATACGGTATTTATTGCTGTATGTAAAATTATTGCGCACCTGATCATCCCGCTCACCTTTGCTGTTTTGCTTAATGAGGTTAGATTTCGCATCTTCAAACGATGGGTACAGACGGTTGTGTACCTGCCACATTTTATTTCGTGGGTCATATTAGCGGGAGTCGTGATGGATATGCTGTCTTTGGACGGCATTATCAACAGTACGTTGAAAATGTTAGGTTTCGAACCGATTATGTTTTTGGCAAAAAACAGTTGGTTTCCTAGCATTGTGGTTAGCACAGACATTTGGAAGGAATTTGGATTTGCTGCCATCATTTATTTAGCTGCATTAGCTGGCATTAATCCTTCACTTTATGAAGCGGCTGAAATAGATGGCGCTAATCGATTGAAGCAGTTATGGTATGTCACATTGCCGAGCTTGATTCCTACCGTTGTTTTGTTGGCTACCCTGAGTATTGGTAATATTCTGAATGCAGGATTTGATCAAATTTTCAACTTGTATAATCCGCTTGTCTACAAATCAGGGGATATTATCGATACGTATGTATACAGGGTCGGTCTTGTGCAGGCTCAATATGGCTTAGCTACGGCCGTCGGCCTATTGAAATCGATGATTGGATTCATACTTATCATTATTTCTTACAAAATTGCTTATAAATACGCAAATTACAGAATTTTCTAATGAAGCAGGTGAATACCCGTGGTACGAAATAAAACGATATCGGCACAAATAACCGAAGCAGTTCTCATCTTGGTCATGTTAGTCATCTCATTCATGTCACTTGCGCCTGTTGTGCACGTTTTCTCCGTCTCGTTTAGCGACAACGCTGCAGCGGCAGGAGGTTTGGTAAAGTTTTGGCCTGTTGGCTTCTCTTTGGAATCCTATCGCAAAATTTTGGAAGAACCTCATTTTTTCCATGCATTTTTAGTTTCTGTCAAACGGGTATTGCTAGGCGGTGGAATCAACTTTGTATTGACCGTTATGATGGCGTACCCATTGTCTAGAAGTAGCAAAGAATTTCCACACCGGGCTGTGTACATGTGGTTCATGCTGTTTACAATGCTGTTTACCGGCGGGATCATCCCGTTATATTTGACCATAAAGTCGTTAGGCATGTTTAATACCATATGGGCTCTTGTCCTGCCGGGTGCAGTACCCGTTTTTAACGTTATTTTGTTAATGAACTTCTTCCGAAACTTGCCGAAGGAGCTTAGCGAAGCAGGCTATATGGACGGCGCGGGCCCTTGGTATATGATGATTAAAGTATATTTACCGCTTTCGTTGCCAGCAATGGCGACAGTAACGTTATTCAGTATTGTCGGTCATTGGAATGCGTTCTTTGACGGCATGATCTTTATGCGCAGTGCGGAATATTATCCACTGCAAACATATATTCAGCAGCTTGTCGTAAGCCAGAACTCTATGTTGGAACTTGATTCATCGAAGCTTGAGATGCTGATGAAAGTATCGGATAAGACACTCAATGCTGCCAAAATTGTGGTCTCTATGGTGCCGATTCTGATTATTTATCCGTTCCTGCAAAAGTACTTTATTCATGGCATCATGCTTGGATCTGTCAAAGAATAGACAAAAAGAGGTGCAATGTGATGGACTGGAAGGTCATGACATTCAATTTGCGGTATAACGAACCGAAGGATGGGGAACATGCATGGCCCTATCGCGTAAAGCGCGTTTCCCATACAATCCAAGAGCACGATCCCATTCTTTTTGGCACACAGGAAGGCTATTATGACATGCTGACCGAGCTTCACGAGGAGCTTCCAGCGTACAATTGGGTCGGCATGGGCCGGTTTGGCGAACATGAGGATGAGCATTGTGCCATTTTCTATAAGAGAGATCAACTGGAAGTTCTGGAAGAGGGGCATTTCTGGCTATCTGATACGCCGGAAGTTCCCGCATCAACATGCTGGGACAGCATGTTCCCTAGAATGTGTACTTGGGTTCGATTCAGGGACATGAACAGCCAAAAAGCGTTTGTCGTGTATAATACACATTTGGATCATAGCAGCCAAGAAGCAAGAGAAAATGGCATTAAGGTCATTTGGAATTATATCCGCTCGCTTAAGTCCGAGCATGCATTACCTCTCATTCTAATGGGAGACATGAACAGTCATCCAAGCAATCCTACGATCCGCTATTTAAGTGGGGAGTCCGACGAAGAAGGCCCGAATGGTTGGTTGAAAGATGCTTATACCGCTTTAGAAGGAAATGTAGGCCGAACTGCGCACGATTTCAATGGCGGAGAAGATGAGGCGCCAATTGATTATATTTTCGTATCACCCGAAATGGAACTGCTGGAAACGATCGTCGATAGAAGACAGATCGAAGGGGGCTACCCTTCGGATCATTATCCGATTATTGCAGCTTTGCGCTTATCTTAAAATGGAGCCAATCAAGGAGAACAACTGATGAAACATGAAGAAAGAAAGCGTTCAATACTGACAATTACGCGGGAAATTGCTCATTCCGAGCAAAGCGCTTATATCGAAGTACCTTTTGAAATGCCCGAGCAGGTTGAGGAGCTTGTGGTGTCGTATACGATCGAATCTCACAGCGAACAGAAGGCTGTCATCGACTTAGGCCTGAGGGACAGAAGCAGAGTGAGAGGCTGGAGTGGAGGAGCGCGCAAAGAATTTCGGGTTGGACAGGCAAAAGCTACGCATGGTTATTTGGCGGGCGACTTAACGCCAGGAGACTGGGCGGTTGTGCATAACGCTTACAAGGTTCCGAGCGAAGGCTGTTCTGTTCAAGTTACCATCGAATTTCTGTATAAGACACCTCGTTGGCTGAAGGGCGATCTGCATACGCACAGCGTGAACAGCGACGGCACGTTTACGCTGGAGGAAAACGCGGCAATCATGGAGGAACTTGGCTGCGATTTTATCGCCATGACCGATCATAATACAGTCAGCCAAAACCTGACTTATCCGCGAAATACCAATGTACTCATGATACCGGGAATGGAGTTTACAACGAACTTCGGACATAGTAATTTTTTGGGCGTTACGGACCCAATCCGTGATTTCCGTGTGAAAGGGCAGGAAGACGTCGATGCCAAGATTGCCGAAGCTCGCGCAAATGGAGCCAGAATCGTAATCAATCATCCGCACTGCGAATATTGCCCATGGGAATGGGATTTCCATGTCGATCACGATTGGGTAGAAGTGTGGAATGGTCCGTTTGCAGAACGTAATGCTCGGGCGCTGAATTGGTGGAATAGTCAACTCGTCTCCGGCAGAAGACTGGTTGCAGTTGGTGGCAGCGATACGCATCGTCCGGATCCGTTTGTTAAGCATGCGATGCCATGTACGTGGGTGTACGCTTCTGAGAAAACCGTAGATGGTATCCTGAGTGCCATTGATCTGGGGCATGTGCTGATTACGTATGCGCCGGAGGGTCCCTTTGTACAGCTTAATTGCGGTGCTTATATGGTTGGGGACGTTGTTCCAGCAGGGGAGCGTAGCAGAGAGGTTTCTTTCCATGCCGAGGGTCTGAAGGTCGGAGATACAGTGAAACTGATCAGCCATATTGGCTTGGAAAAGGTAGTTGAAGTGTCTTCAGTTGGCGATCTTGACATCCAATTTGACGCACAGGGGACAACGTTTGTGCGTGCCGAAATTTGGCGGCATTTCGAAGAGGTCAATATGAAGCTTATGGCTGCGTTAACGAACCCGATTTATTTTGACAAGTAAAAGAAGATATGGAGGGGGTTATTTAGGTGAAGGTTCAATGCTGAAAAAACACGTGAATATTTGAAAAAAATAACCGAATAACTCGGCACATTATGCCCCTGGCGCTACTTGCTTCCAGGGGCACTGTTCATACCTGATTCAGGGGGGAATCACAATCCTTAACGGATGAAGGGAGCACATACCAATGAAACAACTATCCATTCCCGGCTTTTCGTCTACATGTTCACAAATGATTCTCGGTTCTGATTACTTTCAGCCTTCCATACAAGATCATGTCGACAAACTGCTCGATGCCTATGTTAAGGCTGGCGGCAATATGGTGGATACTGCGCATGGCTATAGGGCTGGTGAAAGCGAGAAAGCCATCGGACTTTGGATGAGGTCCAGAGGCAATCGAGACCGGATTCATATTCTGACGAAGGGCGCACATCATGATCAGAACGGACCGCGGGTGAACGCCCAAGCGATTACAAGTGACCTCACAGAAAGTCTGCAGAGATTACAAACTGATTATATCGACTTTTACGCCCTGCATCGCGACGATCCTGAAGTATCCGTTGAACCGGTCATGGATATCTTGAATGAGCATATCGCATCCGGGAAAATCCGTGCGATCGGCGCATCCAACTGGACGCATCAGCGGATCCAGCTGGCCAACGATTATGCTGATAAAAACGGACTGATCGGCTTTTCCTTTAGCAGTACGAATTTAAGCTTAGCCAAACCGAATATTCCTCGCTGGCCCGGATGTGTCTCAGCAGATGAAGCGACCTGTGCTTGGCATGGGCAGACTGGCACTCCGCTATTTTCTTGGTCATCGTTAGCTGCCGGCTTTCTGACGGGGCGCTATTCGCCAGACAACGGTGAAAACGAAGAGATGGTTCGTGTTTATTACAATGACCTGAATTGGCAACGGCTTGATCGAGCCAAACAACTGGCGGAAGAAAAGGGAGTAACATTGGCTCAAATTTCATTAGCTTATGTGACGAATCAACCTTTTCCGACTTGTACGATTGTTGGCGCTCACTCGTTGGAGGAACTGCACGCGAATCGAGCAGCGATAGATATCGTACTGACCGAACAGGAAGTACACTGGCTGGAAAGTGGCGAAGCTTAATATGAAGGAGGAAAGAACAGTGAAGACACTCATTTCGGCAGAAGGTATTGTAACGCCAAGCTGTGGATTCATTCCAGGACAGATTCCACGGGGGCAGCTGCGTGTGACAATAATTCTCCATTGCGTTGTATCTGAGCAAGTCCGTTACAGCTTGCGTATCGAGGAAGTGGGGCAACGCTCATGACACGCTGGCTCCCATATGAACTGCATACCCATACATTTCACAGTGATGGGAAACAATCGCTTCTTGAACTCGCAGAGGCCGCTAAATCGCTCGGACTTGCCGGCTTCGCATTAACCGACCACAATACGATGACGGGACTTGCTGACAGTGAGCAGGTTCAGGAGCAGATTGGCATTGACATTATACAAGGGCTAGAATGGACAACGTGTTTTGGACATATGGTTACACTGGGAATTCGTGACTATGTGGATTGGCGGAATTTAAGTCCCTTTCATATTTCCCGGGGAATTAAGGGCGTACATCGCCAAGGTGGCGTAGTGGGGATTGCTTATCCTTTCCGTGTTGGCAGCCCGATGTGTACGGGTTGTTTTTAGGAGTTTGAGATTTCCGATTGGGGTGAAGTAGACTACATCGAGGTTTGGTCAGGTTTGTTTCCTTCTATTCAAAGGAATAACATTCGGGCTTTTGCCGTATGGACCGATCTTCTTAATCGCGGGATCCGGATCTCTGCTACAAGCGGGAGGGATTGGCATAGTAAAGATCCAGTGAAGGATCCTGTCTGCGCAACGTATTTGCAGATGGACGAGGATGAGGGAGCGGAATCTGGTGTAATAAACGCCCTGCGAAATGGGGCGGTATGTGTCTCCATGGGACCGCTTCCGCAACTAGCTATTCGTGGAACGGAAGGAAAGCTGCTGGCTGGAATCGGCGGAACCGTGTGTAGAGAAACGAATCTGTCAAAACGACTCCATATCGTGCTCGGTGTTGATTTTACCACGTGGGATGGTCAATGGGAGCTGATGGACGCCTCAATTACGATGCGACTGAACAGTAACAAAGGTGAAATTGCAGTTTGTGAACTGTCGAGAGTGGACCATGAAATTGTGATCTCGCCTGATGTAGAGGGAGTCACTTGGATTCGAGCTGAGATGTTCGGTACTTTTCATCGTGTCCATACCATGATCGGATTTACTAATCCTATTTATTTTCAATGAATGAGGGAAGAAGGGGAAGTTATGAGTGATGTTTCTAGCGTGTGGCATATTTCTCATCTAGATCTATTGATCCGATTGTTGATAGCAACTGTACTGGGTGGATTCATAGGGTTGGAGCGCGAATGGAGCAACCATGCTGCCGGGTTTCGTACGCATATTCTCGTCTGTTTAGGTTCTGCCACGATTATACTGCTTTCCATCTACGGGTTCTCGGAATTTGTCAATGAAGCAAATGTGCGGGCTGATCCGGCTAGACTAGCGGCGCAGGTAATCAGCGGTATCGGCTTTCTTGGAGCAGGAGCCATCTTACGGAACGGTTCCGTGATCAGCGGACTCACAACGGCTGCTTCGGTGTGGGTTGTTGCTGCTGTTGGGCTTTGCGTAGGAGCAGGGTTCTTCTTTGTGGCTGTGCTCTGTACCTTCTTGGCTTTAGTCAGCTTACTGTTATTGAACAAATGGGAGAAACACTTACTAAGAAACCGTCGTTTTCATGAGCTTACCGTTAGGGTGCTGGATCACCCAGGCGTACTCGGCACGATCGCATCCGCTTTGGGTGATCAGGGCATTCAAATTATGAAAATGAAAATGATTCCTGATCTTGAAATAGCTGACAACAACCTTGCAAAGCCAACCATGCAGCTCTGTTTCACGATGAAAGCACCGGAAAAAGGGAAACTCCTAGCCGCAATAGACGAAATTCATCGGTCAGAGCATGTGTTGTCAACGGATTCTCCTTGGTTGGAAGGCTTTCAAATCAAGCGAGTGATCAACACAATGAACCCGCAAAGTCCAATGCCGCGGTAGCTTAGTAAACAGGAAAGGTCAACTGAGATGAACTCGGTTGACCTTTTTATGCAGTGATTTTAACTAATGGGAAGAGGCAACTGATTTGAAATCACGCTGCATATCGTTCGCACATATTCATCAATGCTAAACCATCTGGAATCAATGCTTACGCTTACTTTATTTTCTACCATGTCAATGGCTTGTCTTGGATGTAATAGATCGTATCGAGGGTTATACATTTCTGTGAATGGCGGCAGGTCATGTCGCCCCATTGGTGCAATAGGTGTGGCTCCAAGCAGTTGGGCTTCATATAAAGCCAAGGTCAAACTTCCTCCGATGGTGACGGAAACCGCCGCTGTGGCTTTGGATAACAATTGATAATATTCCGCATGTGGCAATCTGCCCACTTCAATCCCTAATTCTCGCCACATAGCGACTGGATAATGGGACAATGGCGTAACTGGCGATGCGACAACAACTCTGTAGCCCAATTCCATAAATTCAAACGCCATGCGTACCGATAAGTAGGGCTGATAAAATTCATTCATTCTACCTGGGAAAACAATGAGCTTCTCGCGTTCTTCCGAAGATTGGATTCCGCTCAGTGTTGCATTCACATAATCATGGTCGTATGGAAAGCCCGCTGCGATAACCTCGACACGAGATCCCGATGGCAGACACCGTTTCCCCCAAGGCACCATGCTGGGATTTGTATAGAAAATAGCTTTTAAGGAAGGATGTTCGAAAATCCAGAGGGATTCTAAGTCTAATGCATTTGTAAAGGGATTCCAGACATCATGCTCTTGAATATACAGGTGCTCTGGAACTGGATCTGCTTCCTTGATCAGATCAAATAGTGTGTATCGTGTTATCAAGACAGGATGTTGTGGATCCGTTGGCAGATCAGGGGAAAAGACATACGGGACACCCGCTGCTTCTAGTCCTTTTTTCAAACCACTGAGATAATTAGGGTACCACGCTGTTTGATCTTTTTCGTCTACGAGCACATGCAACATCATGATAAGGCCTCCATCTGGACTATTAATCGCGTCAATGTTCACAATATATCATATTTTTATAGGGATATCATGTCTAACATCTTATGTAATATGGTATAGTATTCCTATTCTAATTAGGACGGTGCACATCAAAATGGTAGCAGTAAACGATGTAATCTTCTCCGAATCTGGTAGGGTCCATGTCGGGATTCCACACGAACGAGAAGTTATCTATGTGGGTCGCAATGGTCAGAAGGTGGAACGAATCCGAGTAAGCATGGATAATAAAATGACCAGTTTTATTTATAAACCGCTAACGAATTATCCCACTATGGGGAAAGAGCTGTGGGTTCAAGAAAACATTAGCTACCGAATACCCAAGGTACATGTTCCTAAGATCAACTATTATTCTCGAGCCAAGGAACCGGAAAGCTATTGGATGGTTTTCGAAGATCTTGGAGAGTTAACACATAGCTTCAGCGCGGATGTCATGAAAAAAACGGCTGAATTAATGCCCTATTGGCATCTCTTGCCTACATCTCTTGTACCCAATGAATTTGAAGGCCATTCTCCGCGTATCAAAGAAATACAAGGTTTTATCCTCTCAAAGGCCGAACAAATGAGGGAATTATTCTTCATCCATGGATTTTCTAATGACCATATCGATTATTTTTACCGTGAAATTCTGCTGCAACATCATCTTGAAAGTGAAACCGTCATCTCACATGGCGACTTGTATCCATTAAACATTGCTGAAGTGGATACAAAGCTCTTTATCTTCGACTGGGAGTACCTTCATACGAATAGTGTGTTCTGGGATCTTTACACTCTGATGGACATAACAAGCCCGCAATATCGAAGACCAGCCATTAATCAGGCATCACGTTTAGACGTTCTTGCCAGATATAGCTCTGCGCGCAATAGCCTTCAGTCGCCAACAAAGATGAATTTTATATGTGACTATCACAAATATAGTGCGTTGCACACCGTTTGGTTACTCCTCTTAATTGAAGATGACCTGGCTCAAGAAAGGTACGAAAAATCAGCCCTTCTACTGCAACAAAAGGAAACTATTGAGATATTCAAAATCGTTTTAAGTTATCTCATGATCACATCTGGACAATTTTAAAAATAAACTGCAAAATTCGACAAAATTGCTTATAATGAAGATAAAAAGAATATTGAGGGAGTCGTAAGCATGTTTTCATCTTTAGATAAATTCCCGCTAAAAACGATACTAATCTTTCTCATTGCTTTATTAAGTATGAACATAACGTATTTTCAACATTCGAAAGTTCTTCTGAATAATCATCAAAAAGAGAAAATCAACATTGTTACTTCTACGGTTTCATCAGAGCTTCATAAGCAAAATGAGGTAGAAGCAACGTACGATGAAATGCTTGGTCATGACCTAAGGACAGCTTCGATTGCTATTCAAAAGTCTCTCAATCCAGACTTCCATCTTGTCACGAATGAGCAATTAGTCGAACTGACAAAGCAACTGAATTTAGATGGTATTACGTTATTTGAGCGTCGGGATAATGACTTTATTGGGGTGAGATCCTCCGATCCGAAAGAAATCAACGCAAGCTCCAAGACTTGGGGAATCGTATATTCGGCACACTTACAGTTAACGGACATGAAAAGCGTCGATGTTGGCACCGGTTTAACGCTTGATCATTATTGGAGCGGCCCCATTGATACAGCATCCACCGATGTTACAAACATCAGGAAGTGGGGGGAATATTATGATGGGACAACCAATTATATTATTAATCCTTATTTGAATGTAACAAGTAGTCTAGCGCATTATAGGGAAAAAGTCGGCGTGGATGTTAGTATCCAAGAGCTGCTTGAAAATAACAAGGGAAATCTGATTGAAATTGCTGTCTTAAATCCGGAGAAAATTTTCGAAAAAGGACCTACGCCATACAATAGAGGCAGCTGGTATTCGGAGAGACTCCTGTTAAACGGTTCATATGTGTATAGAGATATGATGGAAGAGGATAAAATTAGGGAAGCTTTACAAAATAATAAAACCATTTTTTACAATGTCGAAATCAATGGGAAAAACATTCTAAAAAGCTTTACCCCGATTGAAACTTCGAATCTGAAATATAAGCGAGATGATTTACCTAAAGTCGTGATGGTTGCAACCGATTACAGTCAAATTGAACAAACGTTAAAACAGCAGTTCCGGGAAGTTTTCTTATTCATGAGCCTTGTTACACTGCTTGTTTGTGCTGTTATCATCATTCTGTTTTCAATTACGCGGAAGAAAAATGAAGGAGCCGTTAAGACGGTTCAGGATGTTTATCTCGATAATATTAATTCCATTGTTCAATCCATCAAAGAACAACGTCATGATATCATTAACCATATTACGACCATATCCTGGATGATCAAATTGAAGAAGTATGAAAGTTTGCAAGAATACATTAATCCCTTAATACAGGATGCGAAAGTGATGGATAACAAAATTAAAGCTGTTGAAATTAATATTCCAGCCTTAAGCGGAATTATCCAAGCTAAGCTTGCACAATCCGAAGTACACAATATTGATATGCAGGTAGATTTTAAGAATATGGAAAACCTGCGCCTCACAACGATAAAAACAACAGATTTGGTTCGCATTTTGAGTAATTTAATTGATAATTCCTTTGATGCGGCGGTTGAACTTCCTGTTACTGAAAGAAAAGTTACGGTAGAAGGAACTGTGCAAGCCAACCAACTCATCATTAAGGTGCAGAATACTTGCCCTCCTATTTGTCCTGAGATTTATACACGAATATTTGAATCCGGGTTTTCTACCAAGACAGGAAAGAACAATAAAGGCTTAGGACTTCATATCATCAAACAGTTAATTGAACGATATAAAGGCAGTATCGATTTTGCTACACAAGTGGATGGCGTAACTTTCACGATTGTCATTCCATTAAAACACGAAAAATAAAATTTGAATGTATAAGATTTCCTTACACTCCACAAAATAAGCTTACACCACGAGAAGGAGTGATTTATGTCATGGCTAACAACAACACATTGCTAGTTCCACAAGCTAAGGCCGCTTTAAATCAATTAAAGTATGAAGTAGCTCAAGAGTTAGGGATTGCGCTGCAACCCAATGGTTACAATGGAAATCTGCTAACACGTGATGCGGGTTCGATCGGTGGCACCATCACGAAGAGGTTGGTACAAATAGCGGAACAGCAGCTGCAAGGCTACAAACGCTAATCTTTTGGATAAAGCGGAACGTCCAAAAAGACTACAATCACTCTTCCTACTCGGGTGAATGCGGTCTTTTTTTCTTTACATTTCTTGTTATGGAGCTGCGCGGATGAGCGAGCTCCGTTTTCTATTTCATCAATCATTATTGCGGGGGGAACCACGACCATCTTAGGTGCGCAAGGGGTTTCGCTAGATATAACGACACTCTGATATGGGGCAACAGGGCATGGTCGTTCAAGCGATTCAGGCTGGGGCCAAAGATTTCATTGTGAAGCCATTTCAAGGTGATCGCGTACTAGATGCTATTCGCAGAGCCATATCATACATAGGAAAAACGCTCATCTCCTCGCATTTAAAGCCGGATGATGGGCGTTTTTCGTGCCTACTTTTAAAAGTGGCTATAGGGCATCTTTGGGATCAGGATAGAGCTGATGAAGTAAAGCAATGTGACAGTTCCAAAGCTGCAAAGCGCAGTTGCAACAACTAGAAGTCGAATCAGTGTAGCATTTACCCCAAGCCATTCTGCAATTCCTCCGCAAAGCCCTGTTACTTTACTGTCAGTCGTGGATCTGAATAATTTATTCATATGTTGTATCTCCTCTCGAATTTAAGCATTTTCGTTTGCTGCTTCGTTCTTATGATATTATTGTATCTTCTTTGAATGATAACGAAAACGGACCGTTGACGGTTATGGATCCTGTACTAAAGTCGGGGAGGTTCCTCTACTTTAGGGGAGTTGTAAGCATAATCATTAGCGAATTATTAGCAAAAAACATGTTTCCCTAAAATTCTGAATGGAAGTTTCACAACAATTAATAGGTAAGATAAGGATATAAAACGCTTACAACACTAATAAGGAATTGCGAGGTGTTTACAAACATGAATCTAATCCATTACTATCGCGAGCAATTTCTCGAGTTAATATCACAATTCGAGCCTAAATGGGAGGAAGAGCCATTATTTAAATTTGGTTTCCGATGGAATTCTTTTACGACGAATATGTATAAGGAATTTTTTCAGATGACGCAAGTTCAAGGTGAACCCTTGTACTTAATCTACGCAATTGAACTTCCTGATAAATACAAAAAAACGAATATTAGCGATGTTGTTAAGAATGTGTCCTCTTCGTATGAACTTTCGATGTATTTTTTCTCAGAAAAAATTCTCTTAACTTCCTGTGTGTCGATCGAAAATCTACAACAAACATCTTTAGGGTTTATAAATCAAGCACGTGGGGAAATCATTGATCTTGTGTTCTCGGCCATTCAATTAAGAGATATGTAACCAACCATTAGGGGGATATTTGTGTAAAGCTCAATGTGATTGCTGAAGGCGTAGAGAACGAAGAGGATCTAAGATTGCTGCAGGATTTTAATTGCGAAACCATGCAAGGATACTTATTCGGCAGACCCGTTCTGGACCATTAATTAATTTCAGGTAGTGAAAAGAGGAAGGCAGCATTACGAAATGGTAATAGCACTATGATAAGGCATGCTACTTTCACGTAGTATGCTTTTTAATTTTGTATTCGACACGAAGAATCGACAAAATTAATTTCCAATAACTGTTACAATTTTCGTGATTCGACTGAAATGGTTGAATACTAGCAGTAAGTTGCATGGAGGATTAACGTGGTACACATCAAGCGCACAATGGCCTTAATCGTTTTCTTGTTGGTTTTTGGTTTATTAGTCATTGGTTGTAATATCAATAATAACACTAGGAATACTGAAATAACTGATCCCTCAAATGTAACCAAGAAAGTTACTCAGACTCCTGTGCCATCCGAGAAGGTGGCGTCTTCTCCAACGCCTGTACCCTCTGTGGCTCCGCTTCCAACTCCGTCTCCTACACCCGTTGTCACGAAAGCTGGATTATCTGCAATTGGAGATATTTTGATTCATAATACCGTGTATCAGGATGCTGCACAGCCCGATGGAACTTACAATTTTAAACCCATGTTCAAGAAAGTGAAACCTCTCATTCAAGGGACAGATGTAGCAATAGCTAATCAAGAAACAGTCATCGGTGGCAGCATGTTAGGATTATCCTCCTATCCGTTGTTTAATAGCCCGCATGAAGTCGGTGATGCGCTGCTCGATTCCGGTATCTCAATGGTGACCAATGCCAACAATCATGCGATGGATATGGGCGAGAAGGGGATCTTAAGCGCTTCCGAGTATTGGAACCAAATCGGCATGCCTTACACAGGGTCCTTTCTTTCACAAGAAGATCGGGACCGGGTTAGGACGATTACGAAGAATAACATTACGTTCTCCTTTCTAGCCTATACGTATGGAACTAACGGGATTGCTGTTCCGGCGAATAAGTCCTATTTAGTCAATGTATTTGAAGAAGAAACCATGAAACATGACATTGAAAAAGCCAAGCTAATCTCGGACGTCGTCGTCGTTTCTACCCATTGGGGTATCGAAAATCAAACCATGCCCAATGATTCCCAAACAGCGCTAGCTCAGAAATTAGCGGATTGGGGTGCGGATATCATTATTGGCACTCACCCTCATGTGCTACAACCGATGAATTGGATAACGCGCAAAGACGGTCAACGTACCTTCGTTATGTATTCGTTAGGAAATTTTTTATCTGCACAAGATCAGATGATCCAATTAATAGGCGGGATAGGGCAGATAACCGTAGTGAAAACCCAATTGTTAGATAAGACTTCCATTGAACTCATTGAACCTGTCTTTATCCCGACTTATAATAAATATGAGAGTTTCCGCCATTTTGAAGTAATTCCGTTTAGCGAAGTTAGCAAATTAGATAGGGCTCAACTCGAATCTGAATGGGAACCTATCAAACAAACGATGAAAGACGAAATGCCTGAATTAAGCATCAGGGAGTAAAGTTCGAGATAAAGGATGATGGCATTCATGAATGACAAAAGTGAAAGAGTATACATACGAGTAATTGGTGTAGATGACACAGAAGTGATCTGACGAACGGTAAATACTATTTATACGGCTCTACCGGTCAAAATGTGTGGGATGGGCCAGCCAAATATTCGCGATGGCGTACATGGCATGTTATTTCAAGCGCTTGACGGTACACTTCAGCTGACTATTCATCAGCCGAACAAACATCCGCTGGAACGTCCTGTGATTCTGCCAATGCACCAAAGCAATGGGGTTCTTCGCCTACTCACGTGATGGCTATTGCTGGGCCATTTTGATTATTTGCATATCGGCCGTTGTTTGGGTAACTGCTTGTGGATCTTTACACTTGTGGACCGAAATGCTTTCTTTTATACGAATGTGAAGATGACAAAAGGTTTAGACGGAGTGAAGCACACGCCGTTTCATTGCATGGCGCTCGTTGGAGCGATGCAGTGGAACGGTTTTTGTTTGTTTATGGCTAGTTCAAGAAAAGGGGAGATGGATGTTTGTTTGAGCAAAAGTACGCAGAGTGGATGAAATCAATGATGGATGAAGAAGTTAATCCAAGAAGACGAGAATTACTTGAGAAAGGTCTTGGCCATGGAACCATAGAATTTCTAAGGTGCATATGGTATCCTGCAATCGGAAACTTTAAGTATCTCTATCCGGAGTGGGAGGTGCGTGATTTTAATAATGGATTTCGATATCTGGATCTGGCCTATATGCCTGGTGGAGTGAAGGGAGGGATCGAAATTCAAGGATATGCATCGCATGCCAGAGACCTTGACGTCAAAAGGTTTAAGGATTTATGCATGCGACATAGCTTGTTGGCTCTCGACGGGTGGATGTTTTTGCCTATTGCGTACTTGTCTATTAAAGAAGAGCCGAAGCAGTGTCAGCAGCTGATTCTCTCATTTGTGGGGAAATTTCTTTCGACGGAGGTGTCGGCTGATTTGGATTGGGCAGAGGCAGAAGTACTACGTTACGCTCGCCGACTACTGCGCCCCTTCACGCCCTCAGAACTAGCCACGCAATTACGTCTTACTGATCGCCATACAAGGCGTATTTTGCATCAACTTCTTGAAAAACAAATGCTACTGGTTGTCGGAGGTCGTCAGCGGTATCGGACATTTCAGCTGAGGATTTAATTAAATTTCCCCGATATTCGCGGTTTCCCCGATATTCCTCAATATTCCTCCGGATTTCTACGGATTCTTTCAAATCCCTCCAGATCGCGTAATTTCCCCACGCTAATCTCCCTAACGGACATGGTGGACCTTATTTGGTCCAAAATAGTGGTTTTGAAATTCTAACGGACCCAGACGGCTCTATTCAGCCGAATTCAGGCATCCATCGAGTAATACAGCCAAATTAGCGGCTGTAGTGTCCGTTAGATTCTGAAAAAGACCCATTCCTACCGCAATAGCGTCTTCCATGTCCGTTAGGTAATATGGGAAAAAAAGGAATGCCTGTACATCACTGATTTCGTCGCCTTATCGAGCTGTTCCTTAATCCGCGACTCCAACCAGGCTTCCCCCTCGAAGCTTGCTAACGGACAAAGGGGATGTTATTTCGTTGATTTCAGCTGTTTTGAAAATCTAGCGGACACAGGGGCCCCTATTCACCGGAATTTAGGCTTCTAATATATACAGTCGGGACGTCGGAAGCCCTGCCTTCAACGAAAATATCGTTGCCCGCCAAACCTTTGCTAAACCGTCCAATCAAGCGGATTTGACGGGGTTATGGTTTGTCGGCGGTACAGCCCATTCAGGTGGAGGGACCCCTATGGTGACTTTGTCGGGGCAACTTGTTGCGGAGGCTATACTTTCGGGGTGAAGGGAAACAGCTGCAGTAGATCCAAGCGTTAGTCCAGCGAAATATAGAAAAGGTCAAAGTATTTAATTAGACGGGCGCTGGTATACGGTCAAATTGGAATTGATCGGTTCCACCATCAATATGTATGTCAATGGCACTCTGGAGTTGACTGCTGCGGATACAAGTTTGACTGCTGGAGCTGTAGGTCTTGTCGCTTATAAAACGGTATCGAAATTCGATCAAGTGATCGTATCGGATACGGGCGGAGCTTCGTCACCAAGTCCAACACCAACGGCTCCTTCTCCAACGCCGACTGCAACGCCAAGTCCGACTCCGACAATACCACCAAGCCCAACACCAACTCCACCTTCCGGTTCCTTAAGTACTTATAATTTGGCTGGTTTTGCAATTGGGAATACAGGTGGCGGCAACATTGCTGAAACCGATGCACAATACAAAAAGGTTTACAACGCCACAGATCTTGCCGTTGCTTTAAAGAAGAATTCAGGCTATAAAGTGGTTGGAATTATGAATGATTTGGATTTAGGTTGGAATGAGATTCCTGCGGCGGCGCAAGTTATGCCTTTCGTGGCGAACAATCCTGCCCAAACGCATCCCGTGTTGATGTCGACAGGCGTAAGTAAAATATACATCGACGGATTTAACGGATTGACGATCTTCTCTGCGAATGGGGCGAAAATCAAACATGCTTCTCTCGATGTGAAATATACCTCCAATCTTATTATTCGTAATCTGGAGTTTGATGAGCTTTGGGAGTGGGATGAAGCTTCCAAGGGCAATTATGACAAAAACGATTGGGATTATCTGACGATCGAAGGAGCCAGCACGAAGGTTTGGGTTTATAATATCGTGATGGATAATGCTGATGCATGGGATGCCAAAACGAAAATAACTCCTGCCATGGAAACGGCGTTGTCTGGTAAAGGGTATCATTTTGGCGTGACAAGTAATGGTGCCATTTCAACAGAGGACGGCGCGGTTCTCGTAGAGAACTCCCAAATTATCGATGTTGTTTATCCGCTGCGCAACAACCAAGCAGATCCTGCAGACCCATCGTATACGGGCAAAATTCGTGCCCTGAATACGCAATATTCACTTGATGGTGTGACCTTTACGGGAGATAGCGAAACGGCTGGAAGTCCACTGGCGCCTGTGCCTGCACTTCGATTTTAAAGATGAGTTTACGATCCGGATAACGTGAATTTTGCGACGGTTCAGGCTAACGTGACAAGCCTTTTGAATACAACCTTACAGGCTTTTGACTTCCCTGATGTAACACCAGTCCGTTATTGATCCGTATGGTCTTGTTAAATAATCTTATTTTTCTATAATCGAGGCTGTCCTACTTGTGGGACAGCCTCTTTGCTTTGTTAACTATTTCACTCATTCATTGTCATTTGCATGTTGCGCTGAATAATATGTTATAGATGCCTAAGCCCGTTGGACATAAGAAGAAAGGATGAGGATACACAACAATGAAAAGGACATTTAAGGTCAATGAGATTGCCCGTAAAATTAGAAAACCGCAAGCAAGTGTGTTGGAATGGTCCAAACAATATAGTGCTTTTCTTCCGACGATCGCTGTTGGGGGAACCTTAAGATATACAGAAGAAGCTATCGAAATTTTTCGGAACATTTCAAAAATGAAAGATGCCAATAAATCACATAAGTTCATTTATGAACATTTACAGGAAATGAGCCAGAAATCAATTCGTACACCTAATAGGGAAGAATTTCTTTTAACTCCTGCACCTGCAATTGTTCCTGCTTCGAGCTTGTCTATAATAGAAAACAAATCTAATCCCCTAATAAGCAACGGAACCATGGAATTACGTAATATGGTACAGCTTCTGACGCAAAAAATGGATGCAAATAGATCTCCATTGCGTATACAGGAACATGAACATGTTGATGATATGAAGCAAATGGTTGGTATATCGTCTATCTCAAGCGGCAGACAAGTATCAACTAGACAGGAAAACGCTAACACTCCGTTTGTTCAGCTCACGAATGAAGTTGCCGAACTTCGAAGTATAATCCATACGCTCACGGAAAAGGTTATCGAAGTTTCGAAGGAGGACAATCAAGACGATAAGTTTACGAGCATGGTTGAATCACTGAATATTCAATGTCATAGCGTATCGGAAGAAGTTACTGAACTTCGTAATGTAATTAAACTTTTTACTTTTAAGGTAGTT
Source organism: Paenibacillus sp. J22FR5 (assembly GCF_059691975.1). NCBI lineage: Bacteria > Bacillati > Bacillota > Bacilli > Caryophanales > Paenibacillaceae > Paenibacillus > Paenibacillus sp. J22FR5. Next base: position 73,908 of record NZ_JCAUAN010000031.1, read on the forward strand.
GAGGTTATCGAACAAAACGATAGAAGTGAAGTTGCTGATCACATAGATTTACTGAAAATGCAAATTAAGACTGTTTCTGAAGATGTAAAAGCGCTGCAGAATGTGCTTCAGAACGTTCAGGCCATTCAGACCATTCAGCCCAAGATCTCTGAAGCGCTGGAGCAAAATCTCAGAGGAGACATCGTTTCTGCGACGAAGGAGCTACAGAATCAACATTATGAAGTTGTCTCGAAGTTGGAGCAAGAAATGCGAAGGGAAATTACCGCCAACGTAGATTTGCTGAACAACCAATATAAGACTGTTTATGAGGATGTAAAAGGGCTGCAGATTGTGCTCCATACCGTTTTGCCCAAGATCACTGAAGCGCTGGAGCAAACTCTCAGAGGAGACATCGTTTCTGCAACAAAGGAGTTACAGAATCAACATCATGAAAGGGTCTCGGAGTTGGAGCAAGAATTGCGAAGCGAAATTACCGCCAACGTAGATTCACTAAATAACCAATATAAGCATGTTTCTGAAGATGTAAAAGGGCTTCAGAATGAGCTCCATACCGTTCAGTCAGAGATAACTGAAGCTGTGAAACAAGATCTCAGAGGTGAAATATTTACCGCGAAAGAGGAGTTACAGAATCAACATTATGAAATTATCTCGGAGTTGGAGCAAGAAATGCGAAGCGAAATTACCGCCAACGTAGATTCACTAAATAATCAATATAAGCATGTTTCTGAAGATGTAAAAGGGCTTCAGAATGAGCTCCATACCGTTCAGTCAGAGATAACTGAAGCTGTGAAACAAGATCTCAGAGGTGAAATATTTACTACGAAAGAGGAGTTACAAAATCAACATTATGAAGTGATCTCGAAGTTGGCACAAGAACTGCGAAGTGAAAATGCCGCCAACATTGATGTACTAAACAACCAATTTAAGCATGTTTATGAAGATGTAAAAGGGCTTCAGAATGTGGTTCAGAACGTTCAGTCAGAGATATCTGAAGCTGTGAAACAAGATCTCAAAGGTGAAATATTTACTACGAAAGAGGAGTTACAGAATCAACATTATGAAGTGATCTCGAAGTTGGAGCAAGAACTGCGAAATGAAAATGCCGCCAACATAGATGTACTAAACAACCAATATAAGAGTGTTTGTGAAGATGTAAAAGGGCTTCAGAATGTGGTTCAGAACGTTCAGTCAGAGATATCTGAAGCTGTGAAACAAGATCTCAGAGGTGAAATATTTACTGCGAAAGAGGAGTTACAGAATCAACATT